>CP007053.1:0-307142 GCA_000242935.3 Opitutaceae bacterium TAV5 | reverse complement strand
ACGTGGCGATGGCGCAAGAGAGCGAAGGCCAGCAGCGCGCTGCCTGCGATGGCCGCATACGTCGCCGGCTCAGGCACGGGGGACGAAGAAGCGGTGATAAGGGTGTAGCCCGAGTAATCCCCAGTTCCCGAGGTGATGGTAAAATCCGCCAATGCTGTTGTGACGATTCCGCCGATACTTACTTGTCCCGAGCTAACCCAACTTGAGAACGCAGTGTAGGCAGCGCTGGATGTGGTTCCGGCCAAGGCGAAATAGCCGCCGTCAAAGTTTAGGATGGCATCTGAGTCGGCGTAAAACTCCCAATCCCAAGAAGTCGCTGTAAAAACAAGATAGCCACTATCTTCAAGTGAGGTGTAACCACCTGATATATAAAGAATATCTGTATTCACCACGGAGCCTGCTCCTGTGACCAGGTTTGTGCTGGCGTCACTGAGATTCAATTTGGCAGTCACTTGAGCGCCGTTGGAAACGGTGAAGCTGGAATTAGTAAAACCTGATACATTAATATAACCTGACGTGGTGAAGATGGCTCCGTCTGTTACCGTAAATGATGAATCAGATTGTATGCTTATTGCGGTGCCTGTGGCAGAACTATTAAAGGTTCCTTCTTGGAGGATGAGATGCCCGATCGGGTTGATGCCGCCGCCTACAGTGATCTGGGTAGATCCAAAATTTTCACTCGTCGATAGTATTACGGTGCCCTGAACGGGAGTTGTGATGGCTCCTAGTGAGGGAAATCCCCCCGCGAGACCGAGCAGGAGCGCACATGACGCTAATGTGTAATTTGTTTTCATAATATTAGTGTATTGTAATCGGCGGAACGAAAGACGGCGGGGGAATGAAAGGGGACAAAATATATGAGGGAGGAGTTGCGGACGAATGGCCCGCCAGGGAGATCTCCTGGCGGGCGAGGACCAAGAGTATAGTGGTTACGCGATCAATACTCGGTGTAGCTTACGGTGGCGATACCGGTGCCAGCATCGAAGGTGACGGAAACGCTGCCGACTGTCCCGGAAATGACCTGAGTTTCCGTCAACCAGCGGACGGAGGGCTCGTTCAGAAGGCCGGGAGGCCCATAAACTGTCTCTATGTAGTTATCCTTGAAGAGAATATAGCCGCGATCAACGAGACTCTGGAGAGCAGCCGCGCTAGTCTGCCCCGACCAGCTTAGCGAGGAGCCGCTGCCGATGCGGATGTTGTTTTCGCGTACGGTGCCGGTAATCGGGTCACTGCCGTGGGAGCTGATGTTGATCGGTCCGTTCACCGTGGCGGTGGCCCCATCGACAATGGTGAGGTTATTGCGGTAAACCGGGAGGTCGGTGATCGTGCCGACGGTTGGCCAAGCAATCAATAGACCGGCATTGCCGACTGTCAGCGTGGAGCCTGCCCCGGTGACGAGCACACGGTTGTCATCCGTGAGATCGGGACTGGTGGTTGCGCGGGCCTGCATGCCGCCGAGGTGAATCCTCGGTGTCACGAGGGTGGAGCCGCTGTGGACGATGACCTCGTTGCCGGAACCGGTGACGCCGCCCAGGCAGAGGTGCCCGCTGCCGGTGATTTCCAGAGAGGCGCTGTTGGCCAGCACCAGCGAGCAGAAGTCGGGAAACGGAGCCAAGGCTGCGGGAGTCGGAGGCGGCAACGCGCCGGCGAAGCTGCCGCGCCCGAGCCGGAACATGCCGCTGGCTTCAACATCAAGGCCCGAGACGAAGACGTGTGTCTTACCAACAGTATCGCCGATGGCAACATCAGTATACACGATAGGGCTCGATCCCGTGATAATATTAACGCAGCCATTGTTGAAGACGGTTTGTCCGAATCCTGCACTCGTGCCCGAGAGGACACAGAGGCTGAAGAGGATGGCTTTGAGGACGGAAGCAGGTTGGCGAACCTGCGGGCAAGCGCGCCCGGAGGCGTGTTGGATGAGAGATTTCATGATATTTTGAATCAATGAATTGAAGATTTGTTTATAGACAGAAACTGCGCCCGGCGGAGAAACCCGGACAGGCGGCAGAAAAACATCGGCCCGATGGGGTCGGTGGAGAGGCGGCTTCGGGGGCCGCCGCAGTGGCGTGCGGTGCGGGTTTACCGGTTATGCCCGGAAGGGCGCAGGGCCGGCGGCATCGCCACCACCGATGTTACAGGTGAAGTTTGGTTTAAGGGACTCGTGTCGGTTATGAAGGACAGGATTCAGGACGCGTGGTGATCACCATGAAGGCGCCGACAGTGAGCGTCCGGGGCCGCCGGGACGGAACGGAGTGCCTTGGGGAAAACTGAAACCTGAAAAGCTGAGATCAGGAAACCTTGGGCATTCCGTCGCGCCGGGAGAACCGGTCGCTGGCGGTCCGGCTGGCTGGATTGGCCGGATGCGGCGTATGGACGATTTTATTCGGTCCACCCAGACAGGGCCACTCTCCCGTCATCCGGGAGGTCCCTGCACCCAAGGTGTATGGTTTTGTCCGCTTCACCGGACGTCGTCCAGTGAAGCAGACGACATGCCAGGTTGTCGGGAAACATGGACGTGGTCAAAATTACCGGGCGGAATGTCCATTTTTGAGCAGCAGCGAGGTACGAAGAGCCCGGAGGTATGGCCGCGAAAGGGCGCAAAGGGGTCTTTTTTGCAGAGAAACTCTCCATGGCGCTTATAAGCGCCACGCAACGTTTCATCGGCGTGAGGATTTTTGCGCTCTTTTGCGGCTGAAAAAAATCCGGACAAAGAGAACGAAGCATAACCAGGTTCCGGGCTTCTGGCCAGCAACTGGAATCCCGGCTCAATTTATTAAAAACAAATGAATTACCCTCTCCCTTCGACCGGTTTCTTCCTGGCTCATATCTTCGTGTCCTTCGTTTTCTTCTGTTCAAAAAACTTTTTCCAGGATCACCGGGGAGACAACGGAGACAACGGAGGGAACAGAGGGAAAGCAGAGGGACTGAAATAATGGCCCTGTCAGTCTTCTCTCTGTTACCTTCTCCAAAATCCCGATCTTCGGGCCGCCGGTCGGCATATCATCTTTCCTTTCTCGACCGGCCGCGGCGGAAGGCGGCCTGGAGGGGGGCGCGCAGGGCTTCGAGATTGCGGGTGCGGACAAACTCCCAGCCGGGCCAGCGGAGCTTGCCAAGGAGCGGGGGCGCCGGATGCGCGGGTGCTACGGCGGGCGGGAAACCGGCGTGGGCGAGAAAATACGACCACTCGGGCGCGGCAAAAAAATCGAGGACATAGCGGACCGGCAACCGGCGGTCGCGCCGGGCAAAGAGGTACATGGGCATGCACCAGGCGCCTTCCGCCGGCCAGACGAGGACGGTGTTGTCGGGCCGGGCCCCGTCCCGGGCAAAGGCCAGAGGGAGCACGTAGAGGGCGGCGCCGGACGGATCGCCGGCACCCGCGGTGGCGACGATGCGGGCCGGGGACCAGAAATCGCGGACGTTGGCGGCGAGCGCGGCCAGGCCGGCCTCGCCGTGGTCGCGCCAGAGATTGAAGAGGACGATTTCGTGGACGGTGTCGTCGCTGCCGTGAAGAATGACGTCGCCCCGGTAACGCGGGTGAAGGAGATCGGCCCAGGTGGCGGGAAGCGGGCGGCCGCGCAGTTTTTCGGGATCGGCGAGAATCACGCAGGGGAAGGCGGCATACACCTGGAAAATGCCGCGGGGATCGACGAGACCGGCCTCGCGAAATTCGGGGCGGATAGTGGCGACATCCGCCTGCGCGCCGGCAGCAGACCTGGCAGGCGCTTCGTAAAAACCGGTGTCGAGCCAGCGGGAGGCGAAGGCGGGCCGGAGGAAATTGCCGAAGCCGACTTCCGTGATGAGGCCGGGCAACGTGTTGGCGTCGCCGTGGCGCCAGAGGTCGTCGTACGGGTCGGGGTCGCCGCTGCGGGGCGCGATATGCCACACGGGTTCCGGTGCGGCATAACGGAAGGCGCGGGCGAGGCGGCGGCGGAGCTCGGTGCGGATGGGGCAGGGGACGTAGCCGAGAAAATCGGGCGGACGGGTGGCGGGTTCGGGGGCGATGAAGGTCGAGGCGACGGGGTCGATCCCGGACAGGGCGGGACGGTTGGCAATGGCAGTGCTCATGGGCGGTGTGATGTGTGCGTGTGAATAGCCGCACCAAGACAGAGCCGCTCTCCCGTCATCCGGAAGGCCCCTGCACCCAAGGTGGATGATTTGCCAGCCGGGCTGGCGAAAGCGGAATCAAGCAGGAGGCGTGCCGGATTGACGGGGAAGTGCCCGGGGAAGGGGAGGGGGGATTCTCGATTTTTGCTTCCTGATTTTCGATCGGGCGCTGCCGCGCCGGAGAGGAGGAAGCGCAAGGGGGTTGTTTCTAACCCGGATAGTTCATCACAAGACGTGGTGATCTTTGTGTGTTTTGGGTGAGGGCAGAGAACGTTTAGAGCGGTTCAAATAAAGCTGTAACCAAAGCCCCAAAGCCTTCGGATTTTTACACCAAGGCCGCAAAGAGCGCAAAGGATTGCCAGTTACCTTCTTCGCGTCCTTTGCGGCCTTGGTGTAAAATCAAAAACATTCGGGACGCTGGTATTAATCGAAAATCCCCTTACGGCTCGATCCGCACGAGCTGGCCGGCGGGCGGCGGTTGCAGGGAGTCGCCGAGCGCACCGGGTTCGAACACCGGCGGCAGAAATTCCTGGGAGAGCGCCGCCGCGGTGACGAGGAAACGGGTTTTGTCGCGCGTGGCTTCGTCGCGCAGGTCGAAGGCCTTGGGGATGTACTGGTCGCCGATCTTTTTCAGTTCGACCAGCGACATGACTTTGGTGGTTTTGTTGTTTTCGCCGACGTGCTCGGCCTGGACGAGGGCGCCGAACTGGGTGTCGAGGTAAACGCGCACGCCTTTGAGCGCGGGCTGGCGGGCGGCGATTTCCGGCGGGGGCCGGAGGAGAAAAACGTGGGCGGGACGGCTTTTCAGGCGGGTGACGCCTTCGAAGGTAAAGTCGTTCCAGTAGAGAAACTGCATTTGCAGGTCGAACGCCGTCAGGTGCGTGCCGGCGACGGGTTCGAAGAGAGCGTCGGCGCCGACCGGCGTGCCGGCCGTTCCCTGGCCGGTGCGCCAGGTCCAGGCTTGCGGGAAGGGGCCGCCCTGGACGAGGAGGCGCTCTTCGGCGCCATCCGGGAGCGTCACACTGATGCGCGAGATCGGGCCGTGCGGGTTGCGGTCGCCGCGGAGGTGGCCGGAGAGGGTGCGCCCGGCGCCGCGGCGCGGCAGGACGCGGAGGACGAAATCAAAATAGTACGGCGAAGCGATGCTCTTGCCGCGAAACGCCTGGAGGATCTTGCGTCCCTCGGCCTGGTCAGGCGGGGTGATGCGGATGTACGGGGCTTCGGGGAGATTGTCACGCGGCTGCGCGCGGAGCGCGGAGCCCGGGAGGGCGGTCAGCAGGGCGGCGGCGCAAAACAAAAGGCAGGCAACGCGGGTTGCCTGCCTCGGGAGAGTGGGAGTACGGGATCGCACCGGGCGATGGACCTCAGGGAGCGGTCGCGGGTTCCGTGGCCGGAGCGGTGTTTCCGGTGACGGGAGCCGGGGCGGTGGCAGCTTCCGGGGCCGGAGTGGCGGCGGCAGGAGTCGCGGCAGGTTCGGCGGTGACGGAGGTCGCGGGGGCGGCCGGAGCTTCGGCGGGAATCTCGGCGGGCAGGATGCTGCGGGAGCTGCCGTGGCTGCGCTGCCAGATGTGGCCGAGGTAGAGGGCGAAACTGAGGACGAAAAAGACGATGGCAGAGTTGATCGTGGCCTTGGAGAGCACGTTGCCGGTATCCGCGCCAAAGGTGGCTTCGGTCATGCCGCCGCCGAGCGCCGCGCCCATACCGCCGTCGGATTTGGGTTTTTGGGCCAGCACCACGAGGACGAGAAACACGCAGACAAGGACGAGGACGAGAGTCAGGAGACTGATGACGATGGTCATGGAAAACGGCCAAAAGACCAGCCGGGCGAGGGGATGTCAACTCTGCGGAGAGGGAAGTCCGCCGGTGGAAATCCCGGAGAATACGGGTTTGCCCTCTGTGTCTTTGTGTCTCTGTGGTTAACCCGGATAGTTCATCGCAAGACCTGGTGATGCAGACGAGCTGTTCGGATGATGGCGGAGAACGTTTAACATTAAACACTTAACATTTAACATCAAACAGGATGCCGGCTGGCGGGGTTCCACGAACCGGACAGACTGTTTCCGGTACCTTCATTGAGTGTTAAATGTCAGACGTTAAATGTCAGGTGTTTGTCCGGTTTTCGGGATGGTTTTCTTTATATACTCCACCAGCGAGGGGATGGCCTCGACCATCTCGTCGCGGGCGAATTCGTAGAGCCGGAGCGGGCCGCCGAAGGGGTCGCCGATTTCCCGGTCCTGGTCGCCGGGGATGAACTCGCGGAACAGCCGGACGGCGGACGGCGGCGGGTTGAAGGCGTGGAGAATCATGGCCCGGTGGCTTTCCGTCATGCAGAGGATGAGCGCGGCTTTTTTCACCATCTCGCGGGTAAGCGGCTGTGCGGTGTGGTTGCCGATGTCGATGCCGACTTTTTTCAGGGCGACGCGCGAATTTTCCGAAACGGGTTCGCCTTTGACTGCGGCCACGCCGGCGGAGATCACCCGGAGGGATTTCCAGGGTTCGGGCTGCGCGGCGAGCGCGTGGCGGAGCAGGGCCTCGGCCATGGGGCTGCGGCAGATGTTGGCAGTGCAGACTGTGATGATGAGCGGCTGGTCGGACATGGCGGGGGGGGAGGCTAACGGCGGTTGAGCTGCTTCGCGCCGATGTCGCGGCGGTAATATTTGCTGGCGCAGCCGATCTGTTCGCAGGCGGCGTAGGCGCGGGCGGCGGCTTCGGGCAACGTGGCGGCCACGGCGGTGACGCCGAGCACGCGACCGCCGGCGGTGACAGTCCGGCCGACGGCGTCCTTTGCCGTGCCGGCATGGATGATGTGAACACCTGCCGGGAGCGCGGAGGCGGCGGGGATCGTGATGACGTCACCTTTCGGGTAGGCGTCGGGATAACCTTTCGCGGCGATGACGACGCAAAGGGCGTGGTCGGCTTTCACGCCGGTTTTCACGCTGCCGAGCGTGCCGCGGGCGGCGGCCCAGAGCAGCGCGAGGACGTCGCCCTCGACGCGCGGGAGCACGACCTGCGTCTCGGGGTCGCCGAAGCGGGTGTTGTACTCGAGCACCTGGGGGATGGCCGCGGCGGGGTCGGCAGGCGCGGCGGGATCGGGCGTGAGCATGATGCCGATGAAGAGCGTGCCGCGAAAATCGATGCCTTCGTCGGCGATGGCGTTGACCGAGGGTTTGACGATCTCGCGGTCGATGCGGTCGAGGAGGGCGGGGGTGACGACGTCGGCGGGCGAATACGTGCCCATGCCGCCGGTGTTGGGGCCGGTATCGCCTTCTCCGATACGCTTGTGATCCTGCGACGTGGGCAGCACGAAATAATCGCGGCCGGAAACGACGACGAGAATGGAGGTCTCTTCGCCGGTGAGGCAGTCCTCGACGAGGATCTGGCTGCCGGCGGCGCCGAACTTGCCGCCGGAGAGCATGTCGCGGGCGGCGGCTTCGGCTTCGGCGAGGGTCTGTGCGACGATCACGCCCTTGCCGGCGGCGAGGCCGTCGGCCTTGATCACGATGGGCGCGCCGCGGCGGCGGATGTAGTCGAGGGCGGCGTCGAGCTCGGCGCCATTGAAGATCCCGGCGGGCGCGGTCGGGATTTTGTATTTTTGCAGGATCTGCTTGGTGAAAATTTTCGAGGCTTCGAGGCGGGCGCCGTCGGCTTTGGGGCCGTAGGCGGGGATGCCGGCGGCGGCGAGCGCATCGACGAGGCCGAGCGAGAGCGGCACTTCGGGGCCGACGATGACGAACCCGGCCTGTTCGCGCTGCGCGAGGGCGACGAGGCCGGGGATGTCGTCGGCGGCGACGGGGAAGCAGGCGGCCTCGTCGGCGATGCCGGCGTTGCCCGGTGCGCAGAGGACGCGCGGGGCGGCAGGCGAAGCGAGGACGGCCTTGACGAGCGCGTGTTCGCGGCCGCCGGAGCCGACGATGAGCACGGTGCGAGGCAGCGGCGCGGTTGACGGGGAGGACGGAGAGGCGGGAGAGGAAGCCACGGTCGGGAAGCGGGTGGTTTGCGGTTGTCGGTGTTGTGTCGAGTTAACCGGCAAGGGAAGATCGTGCGGCGGGCATGGGAAGCCAAAAGCGCGCCGGACGGGGTACAAATGGCGGAAATACCGGAACCGGACGTGTCGCGGGAGCGGGCGGGCGACCAGGTTTTTGCACAAACCGGTGGACGCCGGCGAGGGAGCAGGCACACTGCAAGGCTTCTTTCCCATGAAAAAACCATCCCGCTTCCTGTCCCGCCCGCTGTTCGCCCTCGTGGCGGCGGCTGTTTCCGCGTCCGCGCTGCTGCTCTCCGGCTGTTCGTCGACCAAGGTCGAGAAGAGCTGGAAAGACCCCGAAGTGAGCCAGCTCCGGTTCAAAAAGATCCTCGTTGTCTGCACCATTGCCGATCCTTCCCGCCGCCGTCAGGCCGAGGATACCGTGCGCAACGCCGTCCGCAGCGTCGAGGTGGTGACGGGTTATTCCGTGCTGGCCGATGTCAACGACCTGAAAGACGTCGCCGATCTCGACGAGGTCGCACGCAAGGCCGGAGTGGACGGCATCGTCATCATGCGTCCGGTCGCCGACCGCACCGAACTCGGTTACACACCCGGCAGCGTCTATCCGGACGCCTACGCCTCGCTGCGCGATTACTGGGGGCCTGGCTATGCGCTCATGCCGCTCTATGCGGAGAACGGTCTCGAATACACCAACCGCACGATCATGATCGAGACCAACATCTACGCCGCCGCCACCGACAAGCTGCTCTGGTCCGGCACCACCGAGACGGTCAACCCGTCCAGCGTCAGCAATCTCGTCAAGGAGACGGTGGATGCGCTCGGCGCGGTGCTCCGCGAACAGAAGCTCATCCCGTGAAAACGCCGCGCATGAGCGGCCCGGCCGTTTTCGTGCCGGCGTCCCTGGCGTCCGTCATTGCCGCTGTGGCGATGATCGCCGCCGCGGTGACCACCGCCTGGGCCGACCCGTTGCCTTCGTGGCGCGAGACGCCGTCCAAGGCTGCGATCCTGGCGTTTGTCGCGGCGGTTTCGACCGCGGACTCGCCCTCGTTCGTGCCACCGGCGGACCGCATTGCGGTGTTCGATCACGACGGCACGCTGTTTCCCGAGCAGCCGGCGAGTGCGGAGCTGCTGTTCGTGACCTCGCTGCTCCGGGAGCGCGTCGCCGCCGAGCCGACGCTGGCCGAACAGCCCGTCGTGCGCGCACTCGCCACCAACGACACCGCATGGATGGCCGCCAACAGCACGACGGCCCTGCGGCAAATCGTCACGCTGGCGTACGGCAACCGCGACGAAGCCGAGGTCGCCGCGCATGCCGGTTCCTGGCTGGGGAGGTTTCAGTACCCCGACACCCGCCGCACCGCGGCGGGCATGGTCTATCAGCCGATGGTCGAGCTGATCGCGTTGCTGCAGGCTCGCGGATTCGCGGTCTGGCTCTGCTCGGGCAACACCGAGGTGTTTTTGCGGGTCATAGCGGAGCCGCTCTACGGCATCCCGCCCGGACGCGTCATCGGCAGCACATTCAGAAGCGAGCGCCGCCGCGTCGGGGACCGCGAAGTCGCCTGGCTGCTGCCCGGGATCGAAGCCTTCAACGAAGGCGAGACCCGCGTCGCCGCCATCCGCGAGCGCATTGGCCGCCCGCCGATTCTCGCCTGCGGCAACATCGGCACCGGCACCGATGTCGCCATGCTGCGCGCCTCGCAAAAAGATTCCGCGGCTGCCGGCCGCCCTTCGCTCCAGCTCCTCGTCAGCCACGACGACGGCTTCCGCGATCCCCGTTACGGGCAGGACGACACCGCTTCGCTCACAGCCGCTGCCGACAACAGATGGACGACCGTCAGCGTATCCGCCGACTGGGCTCGCATCTACCCCGACCTTTCTCCTTCCGGCGACCCGCCAGACCGGCATTGACCTCCGGGGTTTTTTCCGATTCGGCTTCGGGTGTCGGCTTTCGGGTTCTGCTTTTTCCGTAACGCACCTACCACTACTCCGATGAATATATCCTGCTTCATTCGTCCCGGGTCCGGCATTCCGTTTGCCTGTATCCTGGGGGCCGCGTTTTTCCCCGCCGCCTGCCGCAAGGCCGGGCCGCCTCCGCCGCCCCCGCCGGCCGAGGTGCAGGTCATCAAGGTGCAACCCGCCGACGTCCCCATCTACCGCGAATGGGTCGGCACGCTCGATGGCACCACCAACGCCGTCATCCGCCCCCAGGTGACCGGCTACCTGCAAAAAGTCGTCTACGACGAAGGCTCCTTCGTGAAAAAAGGCCAGCTCCTCTTCGAGATCGACGACCGTCCCTTCGTCGCCGCCGTGGACCAGGCCAAGGCCGCGCTGGTCGAAGCCGAGGCCCGCTTCAAGAAGACCGAAATCGACGTCAACCGCCTCCGTCCGCTTGCCGCCACGCAGGCCGTCAGCCAGCAGGAGCTCGACGATGCCATCCAGTCCAACGCCGCCGCCCGGGGCGGAGTCGACGGAGCCAAGGCAACCCTTGAAAAGGCCCGGCTCGATCTCGGCTTCACCCGGATCACCGCGCCCATCGATGGCATTGCCGGCATCGCCAAAGGCCAGATCGGCGACCTCGTCAGCCAGGCCAGCGGCGAACTCGCCACGCTCTCCGCCGTCGATCCCATCCGCGTGTATTTTTCCGCCAGCGAGCAGGAGTACCTCAACGCCATCGCCCTCGTCCAGACCCGTGCTTCCGCCGACGCCGCTGCCGGCTCCCTGTCCGGCGCCGATACCGACGACCTCGTCAGGAAACTCCACATCGAACTCGAACTCATCCTCGGCGACGGCGCCACCTATCCGCAGAAAGGCGTCTTCCGGTTTGCCGATCGCGAAGTCAGCGTCGGCACCGGCGCCATCCGCATCGCCGGCGAATTTCCGAACCCCGGCCACATCCTGCGCCCCGGCATGTTCTGCCGTGTTCGCGCCCGCACCCACGTGGAGAAGGGCGTTGTCGTCGTCCCGCAGCGCGCCATCCTCGAACTTCAGGGCAGCTACCAGGTGCTCGTCCTCGGGGACGACAACAAGGCGGTTGTCCGGCCGGTGAAGACCGGCGAACGCGTCGCCGGCGGATGGATCATCCGGGACGGCCTCAAGCCCGGCGAGACCGTCATCGTCGAAGGCGTCCAGCGAGCCCGCGCCGGCGGCCCGCTCCACGCCACGCCTTACGAGGAAAAGAAGGCCCCCGCCCCGCCCAAAGCCTGATCCGGTCCGCCCCGCCGCCCCGTCATGAACAGCCGAATACAGGAGCAAACGTCGCGGGAAAACGATCCTGCGGCCGGCGTTCTTCCCGAGCCTGCCGGGTCTCCCTGCAGCCGGTAAATCCTTCCGGAAAAAACATCCGTTCCACGCTTCCCACCTTTTCCAGTCATGGCCAGATTCTTCATCAACCGCCCCATCGTCGCGATGGTCATCGCCATCCTGATGGTCGTTATCGGAGCCGTTTCGATCACCTCGCTCCCCGTCGCGCAGTTCCCCGACATCGTTCCTCCCGAAATCCAGATCAAGGCCACCTATCCCGGCGCCGACGCCCTCACGCTCGAACAGGCCGTCGCCACCCCCATCGAGCAACAAATGTCCGGCGTCGACCACATGAACTACATGTACTCGGTGAACGCCAACAACGGGCAGATGACGCTCACCGTGAATTTCGCCCTCGGCACCGATCCCAACACCGATCAGGTGCTTGCCCAGATGCGCGCCAGCCAGGCCGATTCGCAGCTTCCCCAAAGCGTGCGCGACCAGGGAGTCACCGTCCAGAAATCCCTCGCCTCGCCCCTCCTCGTCTTTGCCCTCACCTCGCCCGGGGGCACCTATGACGGCACCTTCCTGGCCAACTACGCCTACATCAATCTCAACGACGCCCTGACCCGCGTCGGGGGCATCGCGAGCGTCACCGTTTTTGGCGCGGGCCAGTATGCCATACGCGTCTGGATACGCCCCGACCAGCTCGCCAAGCTCAATATCACCGTTCCCGAAATCGTCTCCGCCATCCAGTCACAAAACAACGTCAACCCCTCGGGCCAGATCGGCGGCGAGCCCGTGCCCCCGGGCCAGGAATTCACCTGGGCCGTCCGCGCGCAGGGCCGCCTCGAGACCGAAGACCAGTTCGCACAGATCGTCCTCCGCGCCGCCCCCGACGGCTCTTTTGTCCGCCTCGGCGATGTCGCCCGCATCGAACTCGGCTCCCAGACCTACGGCCTCAACGGCACCCTCGACGGCAAACCCTCCGCCATTCTCGCCCTTTACCAGCTCCCCGGCTCCAACGCCCTCGCCGCCGCCAACGGCGCCAAGGCTCTCATGGCGGAACTCTCCAAAAGCTTTCCCGAAGACATGACCTGTGTCCTCGCGATGGATACCACCCTCGCCGTCACCGAAGGCATGAAGGAGATCGTCCATACCCTCGTCGAAGCCCTCGTCCTCGTGATCATCGTTGTCTTCGTCTTCCTCCAGGGCTGGCGCGCCACCCTCATCCCCCTCCTCGCTGTTCCCGTCTCCCTCATTGGTACTTTCGCCCTTTTCCCCCTTCTCGGCTTTTCGCTCAATACCCTCTCGCTCTTCGGCCTCGTGCTCGCGATCGGTCTCGTCGTCGACGATGCCATCGTCGTGGTCGAAGCCGTCGAGCATCACATCGAAAAAGGCCTCAGCCCGAAGGACGCCACGCTCAAGGCCATGCAGGAGGTCTCCGGTCCCGTCATCGCCATCGCCATCATCCTGGCCGCCGTGTTCGTGCCCACGGCCTTCATCCCCGGCATCACCGGTCGCCTCTACCAGCAATTCGCCGTCACCATCGCGGTCTCCGTCCTCCTCTCGGCCTTCAACGCCCTGACCCTCTCGCCCGCGCTTTCGGCCCTGCTCCTCCGCCCGAAGAAAAAAGGCGGCCTCCTCCAGCCCTTCTACAACGGATTCAACCGCGTTTTCGGACGCGCCACCGACGGCTACGTCGGCATCTGCCGTTTCTTCATCCGGAAAAGCCTCGTCGCCATCATCCTGCTCGCCGGCGTCTGCGTTCTGACCGGTCTCCTCGGCAAACGCATCCCCTCCAGCTTCCTTCCGGAAGAAGACCAGGGATATTTCTTCGCCGGTATCCAGCTTCCGGATGCAGCCTCGCTCGGCCGCACCAACGAGCTCATGGCCAGGGCCACCGAAATCCTCCGGAAAACTCCCGGCGTCGCACACGTCACCGGCGTCAGCGGCTACAGCATGCTCAGCAGCGTGCAAAACACCTACAGCGGCTTCTTCTTCGTCTCTCTCAAAAAATGGGACGAGCGCAAAAGTCCCGAAGAGAAATACGAAGCCATCCTCCGGCGCGTGAACCGGGAGTTCTCCCGATTCTCCGAAGGCATCGGCTTCGCCTTTTCTCCCCCGGCCATTCCCGGCATCGGCAATGCCGGCGGCGTGACCTTCATCCTCCAGGACCGCTCCGGACGCGAACTCGAGTTTCTCGCCTCCAACGTCCAGACCTTCCTCGACGCGGTAAAGAAACGCCCCGAAATCGCCTCCGCCACCACGACCTTCCTGCCCACCGTCCCCCAGGTCTTCATCGACGTTGACCGCGACAAGGTCCTCAAACAGGGAGTCCAGATCGGCTCCGTTTACCAGACCCTCCAGGCCTTCATGGGCGGCGCCTTCGTCAACTACTTCAACCGCTTCGGCCGCCAGTGGCAGATCTACGTCCAGTCCGAAGGCGAGTACCGCACCGATACCACCCGCCTCGGCCAGTTCTACGTGCGCAACGCCGGTGGTGACATGGTGCCCCTCTCCACCCTCACGACCGTCAGGAATACCCAGGGTCCCGAATTCACCATGCGCTACAACCTCTTCCGCAGCGCCCAGTTCAACGTCTCCGCCGCCCCGGGTTACAGCAGCGCGCAGGCGATGAAAGCGCTCGAGGAAACGTTCGCCGCCACCATGCCCAGGGAAATGGGCTACGACTACCTCGGCATGAGCTTCCAGGAAAAACAGGCGCAGGAAGGCATCGGCGCCGCCGCCATCTTCGCGTTCTCGCTCTTCTGTGTGTTCCTCATCCTCGCCGCCCAGTACGAAAGCTGGACGCTGCCCTTCAGCGTTCTCCTCGGCACGCCCGTCGCCATCTTCGGCGCCTTCCTCGGCCTCATGGTCGGCCACTACGAAAACAACATCTACGCCCAGATCGGTCTCGTCATGCTGATCGGCCTGGCGGCGAAAAACGCCATTCTCATCGTCGAGTTCGCGAAGATGGGCGTCGAGCAGGGCAAGCCGCTCATCGAGGCCACGCTCGAAGGCGCGCGCCTGCGCCTGCGGCCCATCCTGATGACGAGCTTCGCCTTCATCCTCGGCTGCGTGCCTCTCGCCAAGGCCGCCGGCGCCGGCGCGCTCTCGCGCCAGGTGATGGGCTTTACCGTCATCGGCGGCATGCTCGCCGCCACCGTCATCGCGATCTTCCTGATCCCGGTCACCTTCTACCTGATGGAGCGCTTCACCGGCAAAAGGGAAACGCCTGTACCGGGCGCCGGCGACAGCCTGCCAGGCCCGAAGGCTGAAGGCTGAAGAAAAACAACAACCCGCTTACTGCACACCATGTCTGCGAAACCTTCAGCCTTCAGCCCTTCAGTCTTCGGCCTTTTGACGGTGGTTGCCGCCCTCCTTGCCGGTTGCGCCGTCGGTCCCGACTACAAACCCCGACCCGTCACCACCCCCTCCGGCTACCGCACCGGTGCGGTCGCCGATCCGGCCGGCTCACCCGCCGCCACCGCGGCCGACCTCCCCTGGTGGCAGATCTACACCGACCCCGCGCTCGCCGCCCTCCTCCGCGACGCCCTCGCCGCCAATTACGACATCGCCCTCGCCGCCACCCGCGTCGAGCAGGCCCGCCAGGCCGTCGCGCAGGCCCGCTCCGGCTATTACCCCACGCTCGATTACTCCGGAGCCGCCAGCCGCGGCCGCAATCAGTTCGCCGGCAACCCCAGCCCCTCCCCGCTGGGCGCCACGCGCGACGATGCCACCGCTGTCCTCGGCGCATCGTGGGAGCTCGACCTCTGGGGCCGCGTCCGCCGCCTCGACGAAGCCGCCCGCGCCCGCTACCTCGCCACGGAGGAAGCGCGTAATGCCGTCGTCACTACGCTGGTCGCCGACGTCGCCCAGGCCTGGTACGAGCTTCTCGAGCTCGACGCCGAGCTCGGCATCGCCCGAAAAACCCGCGAATCCTTCGAGCGCAGTTACAAGCTCTTCGACGAACGCCTCCGGGGCGGCGTCGCCTCCACCATCGAGACCGCCCGCGCCGCCGCCGCCGTCGCGCAAACCGCCGCCGCCATCCCCGTCCTCGAACGCGAAATCATCCTCAAGGAAAACCAGATCAATCTCCTCCTCGGCCGTCCTCCCGGCCCCGTCGAACGCCAGGCCAGGCTCGATGCCCTCGCCGCGCCGCCCGCTCTGCCTGCCGGCCTTCCCGCCGATCTCCTCGCGCGCCGCCCCGACCTGCGCGGCACCGAACAAAACCTTCGCGCCGCCAATGCCGACATCGGCGTGGCGATTGCCGAGTATTACCCCCGCCTCAACCTCACCGGCGCCCTCGGCCGCGTCAGCCCCGACCTCTCCGATTTTACCCACGGCAGCGGCAACCTCTGGTCGATCCTCGGCGGCCTCACCGGCCCCCTTTTCCAGGGCGGGCGGATCAAGGCCGGCGTCGCCGCCGCCCGCGCCCGCTGGGAAGAGGCCCGCCTCACGCACGAACAAGCCGTGCTCAACGCCCTCAACGAGGTCAGCGAGGCCCTCGTCTCGCGTGACAAGATCGCCCTCTCCCGCGCCGAGCAGGACCGCCGGGTAGCCGCTCTCGAAAAAGCCGTCGGCGTCGCCTTCGACCGCTACGATGCCGGCCGCGCCAGCTACTACGAAGTGCTCGAGGCGCAGCAGCAGTTGTATCCGGCCGAGAACGACGCCGTCCGCGCCCGCCGCGACCAGTACCTCGCCCTCGTCCGCCTCTATCGCTCTCTCGGCGGCGGCTGGCAACCCGAAGCCGCCGCGCCGTAACCCCTCCCCCTGGTCGCAGGCCGTCAACCATGCGCTGCACCGATTTCATCGGCTTTCCTGCCGGTCTCCTCGCGGTCACGCTTCCGGCGGCCAGTCCCGACCCCTCCGTCCTCTCGTCCGTCGCCTCCGGCCTCGCGCAAGGCTTCGCCCTTCGGCGGCGTCCGTTCCCGCCTTGCGAAGAAGAATCCTGTTCAACTTGCGAATCGACCGGGCTTATGGCAAGGATGGTCGTGCTTGTTATATCGCCGCAGGCGAAGCATTTTTAATTTTGCCTCCCGCTTTCCGGGAGGCAGAAGACTACACACAACCATACCAGACCAATGAAAACCACCCGTATCCTAGTCAGTATTACGACCCTCGCGGTCGGCGCCGCCGCGCTGACGTTCGCCGGTTGCTCCAGTTCGGGCTCCAGCACGTACAAAAAAAGTGAAAACGCCGCCGCCTCGCTCCAGTCCTCCGGCGACGCGCTCGTCAAGGCGCGCGCGCAGATCGACAGCACCCTCGCGTCGCTCAACAACCTCGTGAACACCCCCGCCGCCGACCTCACGAAGCAGTACCAGGCGTTCGTCAAACAGTTTTCCTCGATGGAGAGCGCGGCCAAGGCCGTGAACGACTCCGCCGCCAGCATGCGCGCCAAGGCCGACAACTACATCGCCACCTGGGGCACGCAGGTCGCCGCCATCCAGAATCCCGAACTCCGCGCCGCCAGCCTCGATCGCCGCGCCGAGGTGTCCGGGAAGCTGCAAAAACTCGTCGCCGAATACGCCGGCGTTTCCGAGACCTACAAGCCCTTCCAGCAGAGCCTGAGCGATATCAGGCAGGTGCTCGGCGCTGACCTCACCACCAAAGGGCTCGATACCGTCAAGCCTTACGTGAGCAAGGCGACTGCCGATTCCGTGCCGCTCAAGGCCTCGCTCGACAAGCTCGTGGCCGATTTCAAGACGCTCGGCAGTTCCCTGCTCCCGTCCGGCCCCGCCGCCGCCGCGCAGTAAGCCGTTGATGACCCCGGGTGGCCGGCGGATTGGCAGAAAAAGCCGCCGCCATGCCCCGGGGTTCTTTGCTGACTGACGTTACGCCAGACGCAGCAAAGTGGCACAGGCTTCCTCCCCGCCCCTGGGCGGTTGAAAACACCGCCATCCCGGCGATCATGGGCAGAATTGCCGATGAAGCCTCACGGGCTGGATCCGCTGGCCAGGTTCATATCGACCTGAACGAGGCGCGAACCGAGGAGGGCAACTCCATCTTTTCATCACAGTTGATCGCACCTCCAGGTTCGTCTTTGCCCGGCCCGTCAAGCGGACCAGCCGGGCCACCGCCGTCGATTTCCTGCGCGAACTGATCAAGATCCTTCCCTCCGGTATCCACGCAGTCTTTATCGGCAAGGGAACCCGCTCTGCCTTTCTCCGGGACCAAAACAGGTCACCCTTGGGGTACGAAAGCTCCGGGTCATTCTGCATTCGTCATTTTCCATTGGCCGGCAGGGCGCCCCCCCCCGGTGGCATGATGAATCCGGATTTTGCTACCCGAATGACCGATTCCTGCTTGTCATTGGGGAAATGTTGTAGCAAATCGCTTGCCATTGTTTCCCCTCCACATCTCGTCCGGAGGCCTGTTTTCAGGTCACCTGGATGGACTGCCAGGAGGGAAATCAACGTGTTCTTCTTCATACATTCCCTCTCCCTTGGACAGATAACTTCGCACCCTCGTGCGGTTCCCCCGGATTGAGATTCAGGGGGGACTACCATGAATCGCCGTTGGTGTGGTCGCAGTCGCCTGAGTTCCGTCTCCACCGAAGCTCTCAAGCTGCGCCATGCACCATGCAGGCAAATCAACCAGACGATTCACTCACAATTCCGGCACCTTTGGTCCCCGTCACACCCGGGCGCCAATGCCTCTGGCGTTCATATCGCCCTTGGCCTGCCGTGCCTGTGCCAGAACCTGCCGTTCCCTTTCCCTGCTTGCCTGACGCATCCCTCATCACGTTCGGGCTTCTGCCCCGCTGACCGCAATCGATGCGGACTCCGGAAATGCCGGTCCTTCACCTCCTCAACTCCAGTTCCTCTTCACAAGCAACATGACAAAAGAAAAGAATCCCTCCTCGCTCGGTCCCTCCCGCAGTGGTTCCGGTGGCCCCACCCATGTGTATGCGATCCGTTTCTCCTCCCTCCTGGCGGTGCTGGTGCTCGGCGGCTTGTTAATCACTCCATCGGCTCGCACGCAGGGAAAATCCACACAGTCGGATGACGGCAAGGTCTACTTCGCACCCTTCCCGCCTGTTTCCACCGGGGAAGCCAAACCTGTGATTGACGATACCCCTGCGTCTCCTCCTGCCGTTGCGGTTTCTGCAAGCTCCGGACCATCCACAACGAAGGCCCCGCAGAAAGAATCCGGTTCTGCCAGATCTGTCACGCCGACGTCCTCCGCCAAACCTGCCACCGCTCCAGCCAAGGCAGCCCCGGGCCAATCCGCCACCTCTGAAAAAGCCGCTCCTCGCGTCCGGTCCGCTTCCCGTACCCCTGTCGCTCCTCCCTCGCAATCCACCCGATTCGCTGTCCCGCCCTCCGCTACCACCGAAACGGCCACCTCCAACAAAACCGCTACTCCTGCCAAACCGGCAGGCCCGGCCGTTGAGGCCACAGCTTCTGCCGCCAGGCCCGCTTCCGCTGCCTCTGCAGCTGCCGTCTCCCCGGTCCCTGATTCCGTGCCTGCCGCTACCCCGGTCCAGATGTCCGGTGCCCGAGGCGCTTATTCGGAAGCTCTTGGTACTGCTCTTCCCCCCGTCCCCTCCAAGGATACCCCCCTGGTCACCACGCCGAAACCCGTGGCTCCCATGACCCCTGCCGACGCTGGCCCGCGCATTCACGTCAGCGAGATTCGTTTTGTCGGCAACACACTCTACGATCAGCAAACGCTTGCTGCTCTCGTTGCCTCCGACCTCAACCGCGAGCTCACTTTCCAGCAGCTTCTCGCCACCGCCACCCGTGTTGAAAATTATTACCATCAGAAAGGCTACCAGCTTGTACGCGTGGTCATCCCCAGGCAGGACGTCCGTGACGGCGGTCCCATCGAATTCCGTGTCCTTGAAGGCTGGCTCGGCCAGATCCATGTCACCGGCAACCGCCGTTACTCCACCCGACGCGTCCTCGATACCCTTGCCCACACCACCGCCATCGGCCAGCCCTTCACCATACCGGAGGTAGAGCGCCCCCTCGTTTTCCTCAACGAACGCTCCGGCCTCACGGCCAGCTCCACCCTCAAGCCTGGCGCAGAAACCGGCTCCACCGACATCGAAATCGAGATCAAGGAAGATCGCCGCATCTCCGGTTCCATCGAAGCCAACAACTTCGGCAGCGACGATTCCGGCGAATACCGCATCATCCCTGCCTTCTCTCTCCCCAACTTCACCGGCGCGGGCGATGTCTTCAGCGCCTTCGGTGTCTTCTCTCCCGACCAGACCGACGTCTGGTTCTATCAGGTCGATTACACCCGCCCCCTCGGCACCAACGGCACCTCCGGCCACCTTTACTTCGGCCAGGGCAACAACGAGGCCGGCAACGAATACGAAATCCTCGACATCAAAGGCGACAACATCTCCTGGGGCGCCGGTCTCTCCCATCACATCATCTGGTCCGCCCGCTCCTCTCTCAACCTCCAGGGCTGGTTTGAGTGGCAGGACATGGAGCAGCGCATGCTCGGCGGCATCACCAGCGACGACAGCATCCGCAAACTCCGCTTCGGCGCCGACTACGACCGCAAGGACAACTCCGGCCGCACCTTCCTCTCCCTTCACATCCATCAAGGCCTCGGCCACATCCTCGGCGGCATGAAAGACAACTATACCCTCTCCAGCCGCGCCTACGCCGGGGCCGACAACAGCTTCACCAAGTTTGTCCTCAGCCTCATGCGTGTCCAGAGCTTCCACCCCCGCCTTTACGCCCTCCTCAACTTCACCGGCCAGTACTCCCTCGACCCCCTCGTCTCCGGCGAACAGATCTACATCGGCGGCGCCAACACTGTCCGCGGCCAGCCCCAGTCGCACTACTCCGGTGACGACGGCTTTGTCATCAACGCTGAAGTCCGCTTCTCCATCCTCCCCGACAACGCCCGCTGGCAACTCGCCGGGTTCTTCGATCACGGCGAGACCCACCTCCAGCGGCCCATCATCGGCCAGCAAAAATGGCGCAGCCTCTCCGGTGCCGGCCTCGGCTTCCGCGCCGAGCTCTTCAAAAACCTCGACGCCCGTTTTGACGTCGGTTTCCCCGTCGGCGCCCAACGCGGTGACGACTGCTACTTCTACGGTCAGGTCCGATTCAGTTTCTGACCCCCCCGCCCCTCCACGGACACTGAACAGAACACTATCATGACAACGAAACGCACGACCATCAGCCTGTTTATGAAAACCGAAAAGCAGTCGTTCACACGCGGCCTTCTTGCCTCCGTCCTGAGCGGACTCATGGCCGTCCTGCCCTCCATGGCCTATGCCCGTCCCACCGGCGGCAAGGTTGTGGCCGGTGAAGCCAGCATCTCCAGCGGCGGCAACACCACGACCATCAACCAGCTCACCAACAAGGCCATCATCGACTGGCAACAATTCGGCATCAACGCCAACGAAGCCGTCCGTTTCCTCCAGCCCGGCGCAGCCTCTGTCATCCTCAACCGCGTCACCGGCGCCGACGCCTCGAAAATCCTTGGCGCCCTCAGTGCGAACGGCCGCGTCTTCCTCCTCAACCCCAATGGCATCCTCTTCGGCCCCGGCTCCCGGGTTGATGTCGCCGGCCTCATGGCCAGCACCCTCGGCATCCGCAACGAAGACTTCATGGCCGGCAACTACACCTTCACCCAGGACCCCGCCGCCCAGCTCGCTTATGTCGTCAACCACGGTCGCATCACCGTTGCCGACAACGGCTTTGCCTGGCTCGTCGCTCCCGGCGTCGAAAACGCCGGCATCATCGTCGCCAAGGGCGGCCACGTCGCCCTCGCCTCCGGCAAACAGGCTTATGTCGATTTCTCCGGCGATGGCCTCGTCAAGTTCCGGGTTTCGGGCAAGATCACCGAAAAAGTCATCGGCCCCGATGGCGAGCCCATGAGCAGCTCCGTCTCCAACACCGGCGCCCTCCAGGCGCACGGCGGCCAGGTTCTCCTCTCCGGCGACACCGCCCGCGACATCGTTTCCTCCGTCGTCAACAACACCGGCGTCATCGAGGCCAACTCCCTCGCCGACCTCACCGGCTCCGTCCAGCTCCTCGCACGCAACGAAGGCGACGTCCTCAACAGCGGCACGATCACCGTATCCTCTGCCGCCACCGGTTCCACTGCCGGCGCCATCACCCTCGCCGGTGAAAACGTCGGCCAGTTCGGCACCCTCGCCGCCGATGCCGCCGGCCAAGGCGATGCCGGCTCCATTGACCTCCGCGCCACCCATACCGTGGCCGTCGGTTCCGCCAGTACCACCACCGCCAACGCCGGCCAGCAAGGAGACGGCGGCACCATCCTCGTCGTCGGTGAACACTCCGCCCGCATCGGCACCGGAGCCGCCCTCCAGGCCCGCGGCGGTGCCCTGTTCGGCGATGGCGGTTTCATCGAGACCAGCGGTTACCGGAGCTTCGAAATCGGCGCCGCCCCCGACGTCTCCGCGCCCAACGGCCTCGCCGGCACCTGGCTCATCGACCCCGCCAATATCGAAATCGTGTCAGGCAACACGAATACAAACATCACCGGCACCGGCAACCCCTTCTCGTCCAGTGCCGATACGGCCGAGCTCGGGATCGATAACCTCCTCACCGCCCTCGGCACCGGCAATGTCACCATCACCACTGGCAATGTCGGCACCCAGGATGGCAGTATCACGCTCTCGACAGCCTTGGCCTACACCGGCACCAATGATCGCACCCTTACCCTTAATGCCCACAACAGCATCTTCATCAATCAGGCCATCTCTTCGGGCACCAACAAACTGAACCTCGCGCTCAACGCCGGCAGCAACGCCGGCGGTGGCACCGGTAATGCCAACGGCTCCGTCACCATCGCCGCCGATATCACTACCAACGGCGGCAGCCTGACCACCACCGGCAAGGATTTCACACAGAGCAGTGGTGTCCTCAGCACCGGTGCGGGAGCCATCACGTTCAACAACACGGGAGCCGTCGCCCTCAACGGCTCCCTTGCGACCACCGGTAACTTTACCGTCGCGAATGCAGGCGGCTTTAGCTTCGCAAACGCCATCGACACCGGCGCCGGTAACATCTCCATCACTACAGCCGGCGGCATCAACGTCGCACATGATCTCACCACCACCGGCACCGCCTCCCTGACTGCGACCACCGGCCACATCGCCGGCCCTGGTCTCCTCACCGCCGACACCCTCAATCTGGAGACCCGGGGAGCGCAAAACGCCTCGATCGGGAAAGTGACCTACGGCACGGATGGGGGCGGCAACGAGACCATCACCCTTGACCCCCTGAAAATCTCGGCCGGCACCCTGAATGCGTCCACAAAATCGGGAACCAACGGCGACACCACCTCGACCGGCAACATTATCATCACGAACACCGGGGCAGGTGATCTCACCCTCGGTGCGATCACGACAAACGGCGACAGAAGTGACACCGACATCGCCAGCGTCGTCATCACAACCCGAAACGGTGCACTGAAAGGCAGCGGAGGCGGTACTCATGTCGATGCCTGGTCCGCCACGCTTGACGCCAAAAACGATATCGGCTCTCTCAACACCCGCCTTACCTTCCTCACCGCATCCACGCAGACCAGCGGCAGCATCACCCTCAACAACACATCGGATACGCTTTACATCCGCGATGTCACTGTCCGCGAGTATGGCAATGCCGCCCTCCTGACCGAGGCGGGCGATATCAAGGCTTATGAGATCACGGGGGGAGGAAGTACTCCGGCCACGACCACCCACGATGGCACCAAAGACATCCGGATTACTTCATCGGGAAACATCGGGATCTATGGCAACATTTCTGCCACCCGGGAAGTCGATATCGAATCGACCGCTGGCTCTATTCTTAACGTGCCGACAGGCTCAGCCACCGGCATCACCTCAAACACGCTCAAGCTGAGCGCTGGTAAGGGCATCGGTCAGAACGGGAATGCCCTTACCACCATCACCGGCGGACGCATCAATGCCACGGCCTCGGATGGAGGGGTCTATCTGCAGGAAGCCAACCGTCTCACTATCGGCACCATCACCGCATCGGGCACAGATAACGACGTCGGTCTTGCCGCAATGGGCGGCAATGCCTGGTTCGGTTTCGACGACTCCGCGATCACCGCCGCCGGAGGCACTGTAACCATCGCCGTCGCCACCGGCAATATCTCCACCGTTGGCACCCATACCTCCAACGTCATCACCGCCGCCGAGGCCGTTCTCTCCGCAAAGCAGATCGGGACCGCCGGCAAGGCGCTCAAGACGGCGGTGGATTCCATCACAACGACCGTTGCCGAACAGAATGGAATCACCCACGTCGACAATTCCACTGCACTGACCTCCATTGCCGCCACCACTGCCGGCGGCCGGGTCACCATCAACTCCGCCACTGCCGACCTCGCCTTTGATTCAACAAACAAAAACCTCTCCGTAACCACCGGTACCGGCACTTCCCTTGCCTTTGCCAACACTGCGGGCGACCTTGTGCTCACCGGGATCAATCTTGGCTCCAATTCCCTGAATCTGAATGCCGCCGGTTCCATCACCCAGAGCGGTGGCCATCCCCTCGTCGCCGGCGATGCCACGCTCGTCGCCACCAAAAATATCGGGACAAGCACCACGGATCTTTCGACGCAGGTTTCCTCGCTTGATCTCAAAGCCGGCCAGGGCGGCATCTACATTTCCCAGCAAGGCGGCCTGACGCTGACCGCCGCCGCAAAAGGCGCAAATTCGGACGTCAGGATCACGCAAACCGGCGCCGGTGACCTCGACCTCAAGACGGTTTCCTCTGCGCAAGGCGGCGTTACCCTCCAGTCATCGGGCTCGATCCTCAACGCCGCTGGCCCCGGAGTCACCAACATCACCGGCAACTCCGCGACCCTCACGGCCGCCAGCAGCATCGGCTCGGATGCCGCCCCCCTCTCCACCAAAATCTCCGGAACCGGCGGCCAGTACGCTGATTTCACCGCCACGGCAAACGGTGCCATCGTCGTTGAAAACACGGGAGACATCAATCTTGCCGCCACCACCCACGATGCCGGCGACATCACCTTCACCAACTCCGGTGGCATCAAGCTCGGCGCCGTGACGGCCGGTGCCGGCCACGACATCAACCTGACTGCCACCGGGCAGATCACCGACGGCAACGGCGATGCTGCCAACCTTACGGCAAAAAATCTCGCCCTGAAAGCCGGCAGCGTCGGCACATCGTCGGATTCCCTCGAAATCGCTGTAGAAAAGCTGACCGTGGATACGACCAACGGCGGTCTCTACCTCAAGCAGATTGGCAGCAGCGACCTCTACCTCGCCTACGCCAGGTCCGCCAGTGACACCTCGATCGAGGCATCCCGGGATATCTACCTCGGTGTCGTCGAAGCCACCGGCAAAAATGTCATCATCAAGGCCGCCAACGGCGACATCATCGACGACCGCATGACCGGGGAAACACGGCCCAACGTCAGAGCCTACGCTCTCGATATCACGGCAAAACACCTCGGCACGCAGGCGGACCCTCTCGAGTTAGATATCAACGTCCTCAACGCCACCGCCACCGAAGGCGACACCTTTGTGGAAAACCTCGGATCGCTTCATGTCACCGCCGGTTCTCTCACCGGGAAGGGCGTAGGCCAGGCTGTTTCAATCAAGGCTTCCAGTATCACCGTCTTCGACAACAACGGTGGCACCACAACCCTCGACAATAATGGTTCGCTCGAACTCATCGCCAAAAACGGCAACATCGTCTTCCTCAACCCGACGGATACGGTCGCCGTTACAGGCACCGGCACCATTACCCTGGAGGCCCTCGGCACGGTGCTTCCCGGCGGGGAGACAGGACTCGTTGGCGTCATCATTGCCGGCAACCTGAAGACGGCCGGAGGTAATATCACCCTGAAAGCCTCCTCGCACATCAGCATCAACCTTCTCGATGCAGGGACCGGCAACGTCACCGTTCAGTCCGGCAACGGTCTCATCATCGACGGCAATGGCAGCGCCGTGAACATCATTGCCAGGAACGTCACCCTTAGCGGCAAATCGCTCTCCGACGCCCAGGCGTGGCAGGATTTGAGCAAGGCCATCGCCGATGCCGGAGACAAGAATCTCAACCTCAACTTGCAGACCCAGCAGAAAACCTACGAGGAGCAGCTTGTCGCCATGTATGCGTCTTTCGTTTCCCTTTACCAGACACTCTACAACAACTCCGTCAATGATGTGAGTGCCAAGGAATCTGCGGTTTCTTCTGCGCAGTCCTCATATGATGCTGCGTATTGGACGTTCTATGCCGCTGGTATCGCTTTTGATACGGCTAATCTTGTCGCATCCATCCTTGAGATACCCGCAGGGGCAGCCCAGGCGATTCCGCTTGTTGGCGATGGAGGCGCCGCACTTGCCCTGGGCATTGCAAAGGCCGTTTTGGCCGGTTTGCAGGTGGCGGCCGGTGCAGCCGAGCATGCGGTGGAAGCAATGGGAAACAACCTTTCCGATGCGGAACACGCGTTGATCACAGCGGAGGCTGCATTATTTTCAAACAAGCAACATCTGGATGACAATACAGGTCTGCTGAACACCCATACCTCGATCCTGAATGACCTGACCGACAAGCAGGCCAAGGCCGAATACGCCCTTGCTGCGAGCAAGCTGCTCAATCAACTCGCCCAAAAGGCCTATGACGACAACAACGTCATCGGCACTGCTACCCAGGCGCTCGGCATTCAGGCCGAGCGGGTCGATGCCACGGCTTTCGGCCAGAGCAACATCTACATCGAATCGCCGGGCAGCCTCGGCATCGGCAACCTCTCCGCTCAAGGGATCGATACCACCATCGAAACCACGGCCCAAGGCGACCTCAATATCCTCGGTCAATCCACCAGCACGAAGGATATCATCCTCTACTCCGAAAACGGAGCCATCAACGGCTCGACAAGTGGCAAGCTCGTCACCGGCGATCTTGTCGCCATCGCTGCCAACGGTGTTGGCAGGGGCACCCCGCTCAACACCCAGGTTGACCGAATTGCGGCCTCCGGAGGCACCGGAGGAGCCAGGTTTGTCAACGACAACGGCATCGAGCCCCTCACCATCGACGGAATCAGCGTCGCCACCAGCAATGTGACGCGGACCGTCACCGGTGTCAGCGGTGCTGACGACATCCTCATCGAGACCACCGGTGACCTCATTCTGAACAAGGAAGTCAAGGACACTTCCGGCACGCATACCGTCACGCTTGAGGCGACCGGTGGTTCGATCACGGGCGCGGACATTGTCCGTCACGTTACCGGAGGCACGCTCAATACGACGGCGGCGAGCGGCATCGGGACAGCCGGCACGCCGTTGCGCACGGACGTTGCCGAAATCATCGCCACCGTTACCGGTGACGGGCTGATCAACATCGACGAGAAAGATGCGATCAAGCTGACGAGCGTGACCACGGAGAACGGCCCGATCACGGTGAAAGCCGGAGGAGATATCGACGCGGTCAGCGTGGTATCGACGACTGACGCAGCGGGCAACACGATCGACCTCACCGCGACCAGCGGAGACATCACCGCTGGCACGATCACCGCCGGAGCCACTCACGGCGACATCACGCTGACAGCCACGGCCGGCCAGGTGAACAACGATCAGAATACCGGCACGAAGATCACCGGTCACGACCTCACGATCACGGCCGCGACCGGCATCGGCATGGCGGGAACCGATGCGAACCGCTCGCTGGACACCGACGTGGCCAGCCTGGTTGCCAACGTCACGGGCGCTGGAGATATCAACATTGCCGAGACGGATGATCTTGCTGTGAAGCAGGTCGCCACCCCCGACGGCGACATCACCATCGTCAGCGCCACCGGCAGCCTGGCCCTCACGCAAATCGCAGCGTCCGGCGCCGGCAACACGGTGACGCTGAAAGCCGCCGGTGCGATCACGGACGCGACGGATGCCGCCGACACGAGCAACAAGATAACGGCGACGAACCTTGCGGCGATTGCCGGGACCGGCATCGGAGCCGCGGACAACCACCTTGAAGTGCAGGTTGATAACCTTGAGGCCTACACCGCGACGGGAGGCATCTACATCAATGATCTCACGGGTGATCTGACGATCGGGGATGTAACACCCGGTCTGGGACTGCCTGCCCTTGAAGGAGTCAAGGCAGACGAAGGCGACGTGGTGCTGACGACGGCAGGCAATATGGTGATCAACGAGATCGTGGCCGCCCTCGACGGCGACGCGACGCTCGATGCGACCACCGGCTCCATTACAGGCGCGGACAGCCTCACGCGTCACGTCATTGCGGATACGCTGACGGCGACGGCGGCGACCGGGATCGGGGCAGCCGGCACGCCGCTGCGCACAGACGTTACCGAACTCATCGCAGAGGTGACTGGCGCCGGCCTCGTCAACATCGACGAGAAGGACGCGATCAAGCTGACGAGCGTGACCACGGAGAACGGCCCGATCACGATCAATGCCGGTGGTGACATCGATGCCGTCAAGGTCGTTTCCACCACCGACGCGGCAGGCAATGACATCGCGCTCACCGCCACCGCGGGCAACATTACCGCAGGAATCATCGGCGCCGGCCACACATACGGTGACATTGCCCTCACCGCTGTCGCCGGCCAGGTGAACAACGACCAGAACACTGGCACGAAAATCACCGGCCATGACCTCACGATCACCGCAGCCAATGGTATCGGCATGACTGGCGCCGATGCGAACCGCTCGCTGGACACCAACGTGGCCAGCCTGGTTGCCAACGTCACGGATGCGGGTGATATCAACATTGCCGAGGCCGACGATCTTGCCGTGAAGCAGGTCGCCACCCCCGACGGCGACATCACCATCGTCAGCGCCACCGGCAGCCTGGCCCTCACGCAAATCGCAGCGTCCGGCGCCGGCAACACGGTGACACTGAAAGCCGCGACGGCCATCACCGACGCCACCGCCGACACCAGCAGCAAAGTCAGTACGGACAATCTGGCGCTCATCGCCGGCACCGGCATCGGCACATCCGCCAACTCCCTCGAAGTCCGGATCAAAAACCTCGAGGCGGCCACCGGCGCCGGTGATATCCACATCACCAACCTCACCGGTGATCTCACCATCGGAGATGTCACGCCGGGCCTCGGCCTCGCCGCCCTCGACGGCGTCAGGGCCGACCAGGGCAACATTGTCCTCACCACCCCGGGCAGCATGATCATCAACGAGACCGTGGCCGCCCCCGATGGCGACGTCACGCTCGAGGCGACCGCCGGCTCCATTACGGGTACCGGTCCCATTCCTCCGCAGTACCACGTCGAGGCCAGAACCCTTGATGCGACCGCCGCCACCGGTATCGGTACCGCCGATACACCGTTGCGCACCAACATCGACAACCTCATCGCCGCCGTCACCGGCACCGGTCTCATCAACCTGGAGGAGAATGACGACATCAACCTTGAGCATGTCACCACCGCCGACGGTCCCGTTACCATCAAGGCCGGAGGCGACATCACGATCGATTTCGTGGACGCCAACGGCACCGTGACGCTCTCCTCCGACAATGGGTCCATCATCACCAATCCCGGAGGTGAACTCACCGGCGAGGGGCTTGTCATCGACTCGGGCTCCGGCATCGATGTGGATACCGACGTTGACTGGGTTGATTTCACCGTCACCGGCACGGGTGACATTATCATCCGCGAGCAAAGCGGCCTCGACCTCCGCAATGTCGTCACCGCAAACGGATACATTGACGTCAGGACCGGTCTCAATGGCCAGGGCGTCGGTGACATCACGGCGACCAATGTCATTTCCCAAACCGACATCGATCGCAACGACATCACCCTCCATGCCCTTGCCGGTGACATCACCATTCACAACGTCGTTGCCGGCCAGGGGCAGAACGCCGATGTTGTCCTCATCGCTGATACTGGCGCCGTGAGCACCGCCCGGCCCGGAGGCAATCCGGTCGTCGCCGACGAACTCGATGTCACCGCCGTTTCCGGTATCAATCTGGAAACTACGGTCAACGCCGCCCGCCTTGTCACTACGGGCGCCGGTTCCGTTGTTATCAACGAAACCGACGCCATCACCCTGGCCGACGTCACCGCCGCCAATGGTCCGATCGACATCACCGCCGGTGGCACCGTTACCGCGACCCACGTTGTTTCCGCCACCGATTCCGCTGCCAACCATGTCAACATTACCGCCACCTCGGGCGATATCATTGTCGATCTCGTTGCGGCCGGCACGGGCCAGGGCGGCGACGTTACGCTCCGGGCCGATGGCGTGATCCGCGAAAGCACACCCGAGGATGCCGAAGCCGACATCGTCGGCAACACCGTCAATCTCCATGCCGGAGGCGATATCGGTCTTGGCGATGCGGGGGCTCTCGAAATCAACAGCAACCGCCTGAACGCCTACTCGCGCGACGGCAACATCACCCTTGCCGATACCGGTGACGTCATCATCAACGAACTCCACGCCCTCAATGGTTTTGTCAAAATCACTGCCGGCGGTCACATCGCCGACGACAACGACGACACCACCTGGATCAAGGCGAAGGATCTTGTTCTCGAAGCTGGCACCGGTATCGGAGAGCAAGGCCCCGCCGCCACCCGCGCCCTCGACACCGAAGCCCGCACCCTCAGCGCCTCGGTCACGGGAACCGGAGGCATCAACATCGCCCAGTCGTCCGACGGGCTCCTGATCCACAATGCCTCCACGGCGGACGGTGACATCAACATCATTGCCACCAGAGGTGACATCGACGTGGACCTCGTCACGGCCGCCGGCCTTGGCAACACTGTCAATCTTCTGGCTCACGACGGTGCCATCCGTGACGTCCGCAACGACGATCTCGTCAACATTACCGCTGATAACCTCAGCCTCAACGGGTCGAACGGTGTTGGATCGAGGGACAATCTCCTTGATGTCGCCACCGCGCTTATCACGGCGCATGGCGGCACCGGTGGTGTTTATATCAATAACCTCCGCGAAGGTCTCGTTCTTGCGGGTCTGGATACCATCCTCGGTGATATCTTCCTCCGCACGCCCGGCCTCCTGGAAATCAACGATCCTCTCATCAATTCGGGCGGGGGAGACATCTCCCTCACCACCACAGACACCGGTGCAGATACCGACTACATCATCATCAACGCCCTCATCCAGGCGACCGGTGGCAACGGCAGCGTTTACCTCGATGCCGACGACACCCTGATCCAGAACGCCGCCATCCGCGTCGAGAACAAGGGGGCAGTCGAAGCCACCGCCGGGATCGACATCATCATGGGAGCCGGCACCACCACGACCGCCGACCTCGACCACATCACCTATACGGCGGGCAACCGGATCGAACTCGGCCGCCTGATCGCCTCGACGCAACCCGTCGGCGGCACCGTCACGGTGCAGGCCCCGGTGATCGTCAACAACAACCCTGCCGGCCTCGCCGCCATTGCCGGAGCCTTCCTCAAGGTCAACACCGCCCCTGGTGTTACCAAGGGCATGGTTGAGGATCTGATTGCCGGCCGCGATACTGCTTCCGCCATCTGGCTCAACCAGCGTCTGGTGGGCGGTCTTCTCAGCCGCGATCCCTCCGTCATCGGCCAGCCTCGTGTGGATTCCGTCACCTACGACATCGGATGGCGGCCCCTCTACGAGTCCGGTTATGAGAATCTGCCGGTTGATGAGAGTGCCTATGCGGGTGAAGGATTCGTTCGTCAGGGGAATTCCGACATCTGGAGCTTTATTCGTTGATCCGATGTTTTCCCCGGAGCGGCGATCCCCGGATCGCCGCTCCGTTATTCATGCTTTCTGGACCGATACTGTTGCGCAGGAGGATCCTCCTCGCCCAAATCCGCGCTTGCCCGCTGCGGCCTCCGGACGGTTGATTGACGGGATGTCCGTTCCATTCCACGTCGCCTCCGCCCTCGAAGTCGCCCTCACGTCCGCCGCCGCCCGCGCCGGGCTCGACGCGGCCAGCTTTGCGCCGGACGTACGCACCGCCGACCCCAAACACGGCGATTACCAGGCCAACGGCGTCCTCGGCTACGCCAAACGCGAAAAGCAGAACCCCCGCGCCCTCGCCGAAAAGCTCGTCGCCGCGCTCGACGAGGCCACCCGCGCCGGTTTCGAAATCACCATCGCCGGCCCGGGGTTCATCAATTTCACGCTCCGCCCCGCCGCCGCCCAGGCCTGGCTCGACGCCTGGACCACACCCGCCGGCCTCGCCGCCGGCGCCGCCGCCGACCGCGCCGGGCAGACGTGGGTTGTCGATTACAGTTCACCCAACACCGCCAAGCAGATGCACGTCGGCCACCTGCGCTCCGCCGTCATCGGCGAGGCCATCTGCCGCCTGCTCGCCTTCAGCGGCGCAAAGGTCATCCGCGACAACCACCTCGGCGACTGGGGCACCCAGTTCGGCAAACTCATCTACGGCTACAAACGCTGGGTGAACCCGGAAAAACTCGCCTCCGAACCGATCGAGGAACTCGAACGCCTCTACAAGCTCGGCAACAGCGCCACGCCCGACGGCTCGCCCGAACTCGAGGAGGCGCGCCAGGAACTCGTCAGGCTCCAGAACGGCGACCCCGGCAGCGTCGCCCTCTGGCAACAGTTCAGCGACATCAGCCTCGCCGCCTTCCAGCAGATCTACGACCGCCTCGGTATCCGTTTCGATCATACGCTCGGCGAGAGTTTTTACAACGACAAGGTCGGCCGTGTTTACGAGGAGCTGGCCGCCGCCGGCCTCTCGCAGGAAAGCGAGGGCGCGGTGGTCGTTTTCCATCCCGAACACCCGCGCTTCAAAACGCAGCCGTTCATCATCCGCAAGACCGACGGCGCCAGCAACTACGCGACCACCGACCTCGCCACCGCGCTCTATCGCGCCGAGCATTTCCACGCCGACGGCATCGCCATCGTCACCGATTTCCGGCAGAGCGACCACTTCGAGCAGCTTTTCCTCACCGTCAAAAAATGGTTCGAAAAAACCGGTCGCCGCGTGCCCCGGCTCGAGCACGTGAGCTTTGGCGCCGTGACCGGCGAGGACGGCAAGGCGCTCAAGACACGCGACGGCGAGACGATCAAGCTGAAGGCGCTGCTCGACGAGGCGGAAGAGCGCGCCTTCGCGCTCGTCACCGAAAAAAATCCCGAGCTTCCCGAGGCCGAGCGCCGCGAGATCGCGCGCGCCGTCGGCATCGGTTCCGTGCAATACGCGGACCTCTCGCAAAACCGCAGCAGCAACTACGTGTTTTCGTGGGACAAGATGCTCGCGCTCGACGGCAACACCGCGCCCTACCTGCTCTATGCGGTGGCGCGCATCCGTTCGATTTTCCGCAGGCTCGACCTCAAGCCCGGGGATGCCGCAACGGGGCAGGGCGCTTCGCCGCTCGAAACGCCGGCCGAGGTCGCGCTCGCCCGCAAGCTGGTGAAGCTGCCCGATGCGCTCGCGCTGGCGACGGGGCAGTTGCGGCCGCATTTCCTCTGCCTGTATCTTTACGAGCTGGCGGGCGAGTTCAGCGCGTTTTACGCCGCGGAGAAAGTGGCGGTGGAGGATGCGCCCGTCCGCGCCCGCCGCCTGCTGCTCTGTGCGCGCACGCTGCTCGTCCTGGAAACCGGATTACACCTCCTCGGCCTGCGCACGCTGGAGCGGATGTAGGCCGGCGTTCCTGCCGATTCCGGTTTTATTCCCGTATCCCGAATGTTTTTTGATTTTACACAAAGATCGCGAAGGCCGTGAAGTTCCTGGAAAGCGATTCTTTGCGCCCTTTGCGATCTTTGTGTAAAAGTTCGGAAAGCTCCGGGGTATCGGTACAGGCTGAAACAGCCTGCGCCATACCCTGTTCCTTTATGCGCTCCTTGCCTACACGCTCGCCAGGAGCCGTTGCAGATCCACGTGGTCGGTGATGAGGCTCTTGATGATCGGGATCTTGTCCGTGTCCTGCGGCTGCGTTTTCACGTGCATGTTGTTGATGCGCGCGGTCACGCGGTAGGCGTCGTCCTTGGCGGCAATGACCGGGATGTCGGTCTGCGCGAGAAGCTCGGCCATTTTGGGGTGAGGCTTGATGTCGTTGGTGACGACGAGGCCGGCGATCGTGCTGCCGCCGGCGAGGCTGGCGCAGGAAAGGGCGGCGAGGATGATGTCGTCACGGTCGCCGGGCGTGATGATGAGCGTGCCGGGTTGCAGGTGATCGACGATGCCCTTGGCCGCCATCGCGCCGATGACCACGCGCAGCACGCGCTGCCGCGCGCCGCCGCGCCGGCCGTTGAGCCAGCGTCCCTCGATCTCCTCGGAGATCTGCGAAAGATTGGGCGCGGAGAGCACCTTCTGGATCGGGATGATGCCGAGCAGCGGGATGCCGAGGCGTTCGAGGCCGCGGCCGGCATAGTCGCGGATGATGTCGATCTTGTCCGGCTCCACCTTGTTGATGATGGCGCCGACGACCTCGACACCGCTTTTGTCGAACAGCGCCTTGTTGAGCGCGGCTTCGTCCACCGGGCGGCCGATGCCGCCGGGGACGACCAGCACGACCTTGGCGCCGAGAAGCTGGGCCACGCGGGCGTTGGAAAGATCGAACACGCTGCCGACGCCGGCGTGGCCGGAGCCCTCGATGATCGTGAAATCCTTTTCCCAGGACACGCGGTCGAAGGCGCGGCAGATCTTGTCCTCGAGCGCGGGGAGCAGCGTTTCGGGCTCGGTGATGAAGCGGCGCGTGAAGGTGCCGTCGATGGCGACGGGACTCATGCTCTCGATGGGGACGTGGACCTGGTAAATGGTGTCGAGGAGCACGGAGTCCTCGTCGATTTTCTGGCCCTGCACGTCGACGAAGCGCTGACCGACCGGCTTGATGAAGCCGACCCGCGGGTAGATCGCCTGGAGCGCCGCGTAGAGGCCGAGGCAGACGGTGGTCTTGCCGTCGTTCATGCGGGTGGCCGCGATGAAGATGCGCTTGGTCGTGTCGTTGGTCGGTTTCGAGAGGAGCGGCAGCGCGGGCAGCTCGAAGGGGTTTTGCGTGATGCCGTTGGAAGGGAGCGAGGTGGGATCGGTGTCCGGCGCGGGAATGTCGTGAGCGTGGACGTCGGGCGAGATGGTCAGCGTGTCATCTGGGCTGGCGGGACTGGCGTCGGAGTCTGGCATGGGCGGTTGGCTGAGTGGCTGGAGAATGTGATGGTGAGCGGGCGAACATTAACACTCAACACCTGACACTGGACATTTAATAACGGCGGCCGGCTTCGGCGGCCTGTGAGGAAGGCGGACCGGCATCGGGTTCATGTGTTGAGGGTCAGGTGTTGAATGTTAAGGGAAGTTCTGAAAATTCATTTTTGAACAGAAGGAAACAATGGTAACGAAGGTAAAACAAAGAAGACTCTTAACAAGAACTCGTTGATTTTAATAAAATTAAAAAATAATGGGCGGTGAGCATCCTTGGTTGTTCTTCGTTCTCTTCGTTGCCTTCTGTTCAATTTTTAGATTCCCCCCCTTAAGTGCCGGTCCGGATCGATCCGGGCTGGCGGAGGGAGGACGCCGCAGTCGGCCAGCATTCACCGGCAGGCGGGGGTCACGCATTTCCTCCGTAGAGCAGCCGGCGGTCAATGGCCTGGCAGCCGACGATGGCGGCGGTGCCGAAGATATCGTGCGAGCTGGAACCGCGGCTGATCTCGGCGGCGGGTTTGGTGAGGCCGGTGAGGATCTGCCCGAAGGTGTTGGCGCCGGCAAGGAGCTGCACGAGCTTGAAGGCGATGTTGCCGGAGTTGAGGTCCGGGAACACGAGGACGTTGGCATGGCCGGCGACGGAGCTCTGGACGTTCTTGGCGGCGGCGACGGTGGCGTCGAGCGCGGCGTCGACCTGGAGTTCGCCGTCGATTTCGAGCGGCATCATGGAGTTGCGGGCCTTGAGGCGGGCGAGTTCCGTGGCCTGGCGCACCTTGATCAGCGAGGGTTGGCTGGAGCTGCTTTTCGAGGAGTAGCTGAGCATGGCCACGCGCGGGGTCTCGTTGGTGAGGTGGGCGGCGATGATGGCGGTGGAAACGGCGATGTCGGCAAGTTGCCCGGCGGTGGGATCGGGGATGACGCCGCAATCGGCGAGAAAGAGCGAACCGTCGCTGCCGACTTTTTTCTCGTCGAAGTCGAGCACCATGAGCGAGGAGGCGTGTTCGACATTGGGCAGGCGAGGGATGATCTGGAAGATGGGGCGCAGGGCGCTGGAGGCGGAGGCGGTGCCGCCGGAGACGAGGGCGTCTCCCTGGCCGGTGACGACCATCATGGTGCCGAAGTAACCGGTATTCTTGAGCGCCTGGCGGGCTTCGGTGAGTTTGACGCCCTTGATGCGGCGGAGTTGCTCGAGCTGGTTGGCAAATGTGTCAAAATCCTCGCTGCGCTCGGGTTCGATGATGCGCATGCCCTGGAGATTGATGTCGAGCTTGGCGGCGGCATCCTTGATGGCGGTGCGGTCGCCGAGGAGAATGGGCACGCCCATGCGGCGGGTGACCCACTGGCGCGCGGCCTGGAGGATGCGGGGATCGGCGCCTTCGGTAAAAACGATGCGTTTGGGGTGGCGCTGGAGCTTTTCGGTGAGTTTGGCGATGAGAGGCATTTGCGGAAGGAGGGGACGTGTGGCAGTAGGTATGAGCGACAATGGTGAACGGTTATGCCACCGCGGTGCAAGCCGGGGGTTGTCGAATCTTTCCAAGGCAAGCCGGGGGGGTCTCGCAGCGGGCACCGGATGCCGTTCCGGAGATCGTACGGCCTGGCTGCTGCCGGCCAGTTGGCCCGAACCATTTTGTCAGCCACGTTTCGTGGCCGGCAACGAATCCGGAGCTAGAGCATTTTTTTAAAAATTGTAAGCGTACAGGATCCTGAAAACAGAACCACGGATATCACGGATAAAAAATCGGATTACACAGATAATACATTGATATATGGCATCTTGATTATTTATTAATCATCCGTGAAATCCAAAATCATCCGTGAAATCCGTGGTTAAAAACGGCTACGGCTTTATTTGAACCGCTTTAATAGCTTCATCTCTGCCTGATGTCCAGGCTCACCCACGGGTAGCCGTGGGGTGCAGCGCCTTGTTCGGCTCTTTATGCTTTGTCTTTGATTCTTTTTTTCTCTTTCCTGAAACACTTCTTTCGCGGCAAATGTGGCATTCAGAGCTGCGGGAAAGCCTGCGTAAACCGCCATCTGAATAAAAATCTAAACCACTTCCTGGCGGGTGCATCCTGCATTAGCCGTTGCCTTCACTGCCTTGTTCGACCAATGGCCCCTCATTCTTGGCAATTTGATCTGCCGACACAAACCAGGGAGCATGCTCCGCCCAATAAATATTCGCCTGAGGCCTCATACCTGGATCCGAATCCAATAACCCGCTCGGCACAACCCAGAACTGCCGATTGCGGCTCAACTTAGGCAGAGGTGAACCGCAATTCCTGCAAAAGCAACGCGGGAATCCGGGGTTCTCTTTCGTATCCACAAAGAGTTCGATGAGGTCTTCGCCCTGTGTCCATCTGACAGAATCTCCGGGAAACGCCATGTTCGCGGCATGAACGGACCCACTCGATTTTTGACATGAACGGCAGTGGCAATAGAGAAACTTGAACGGAGTTCCGGTAACCTCGAAGGCTACCTTGCCGCATAAACAAGATCCCGTGATTGGCTTCATAGTATTTTGCCGAACGCCAAAGGTGAGCCGCGGCCGTAGCTGGCGCGCAGCCTGCGTAAGCAGGATGCGTGACAGATGCGGACGTTGTCTCCAGCGCCTTGTTAGGCCCGTTCTTCATTCTTGATTTCTATATCTAGCGAATACTTGCATGCCAGTTTCTTGATGGCTTGGACCACGTTTCCTTTGTCCTTCGGTGCTACGCCATGAATCGAAAACCGGTCTATCGACCTATCAATCTCCGCCAAATCCACTTCACATACACTTCGTATGGCACGGAAGAGGTCTTCTCCGAAGTTGTGGAATTCGTGAATCGATGAGATGGAGTGTGCAATAACGGTGATGCTTCGGGCCATAGGCTCTAGCGCTTTGTCAGGCTCATTTTGCCTCTTGAATATTTCCAAGTAACTTGATTCTCATCTTCTTCGTTCCGAGATTCTGGTTTTTCTCCAGGAAGTAAATGTCGCCAGTTTTCTGATCCAATATGTAAGCACCGGAATCAGTGCCTGATGTCGCAGATATCGTCCATCTCGAACTATCCGAATCTCCTGCATTGCTTGCACCAAGTGCAAACAAAATAGCTCCTGCACATATAGATGCAGCCAAGACCGCTTTGGTATTTATGGTTATGTTCATGATGTTATTTTTTGCCTGACGTCCAAGATCAGCCACCTACCGGAGTTGGCTGCATCGCCTTGTTAGGCTTCTTTTCTATGCTTTCGAGTAGTGCTTTGGGGATATCATTCCTTTCGGTCTTCAGGTCGAAGATTCGCTTGGATGTGATAAACTGACTTGGTTCAGGTGGGGCCGCTTCGATAGTGACGGCCAATACCGAATCCCCGCCGCGATATACCCACAGGGTCATTTCATTTTCGATAAGGAAGGCCCATGTGGAATGCTTGGCTAAATCCACTTCGAATGAGGTAGTTCTTCCATCTGCATGCTTGTAGGAAAACTCAGCCTTCGGTGATTGGCCGTCGGAAATGGAAAGTGAGGTTGTCTTACCCTCAGACATAAACAATCCGGGCAATCGTATAACGCCTTCACCGGCTAGCGCGCATGATGAAAGGACTAGTAGTGCGACGATGATTAGTGTTTTCATGATTTTTGCCTAGACATTATAGCTGAGGGCAAGAGCGATCTGTAAAAGGGAGCGCTTGTCCCCTAAGCGTGGGTTGCCCCGGGAAGCGGGGCCTATCCACAAGGCTGAGAGTATAACCCAAACAACCTGAAAACGAGGACAAGCGCATGAGAAAGACAGAGCACTATGTTGGACTGGATGTCCACAAAGATACAGTGATGGTGGCGGTGGCCGATGGCGGCCGCGAGGGCGAGGTTCGCCTTTACGGGCAGATCAGCAATGATTTGCACGCCATAGAGAAGGCGTTAAGGAAGATCGGATCGGACGGCGGGGCATTGCACGTGGCCTACGAGGCGGGGCCGACCGGCTACGTGATTTATCGCCGGTTGATGCAATTACAGATTGAGTGCGTGGTGGTGGCTGCATCGAAGACGCCGGTGGACAAGGCGGCACGGCGCAAGACGGACCGCCGGGATGCACAGATGCTGGCGCGGTTGCACCGGGCCGGGGAGTTGACCGCCGTGCACGTGCCGGACGCGGCGGACGAAGCCATGCGCGATTTGACCCGGGCCAGGGCGGACGCGGTGCACGACCTGACGCGGGCCCGGCAGCGCCTCAAGTCGTTTTTGTTGCGTCATGGTTATCGTTACTCGGGCAAGGCGAACTGGAGTGAGGCGCACCGTCGGTATCTGCGAGAGCTGGTGTTGCCGTTGCCGGGGCTCAAGGCGGTGCTCGAGGAATACCTTTTGGCCATCAGTCAGTGCGAGGACCGGGTGAACCGGCTGGAGCAATTGCTGGAATTGCAGGCGCCCTTGTGGCGCTTGTATCCGGCGGTCGAGGCTCTGATGACGCTGCGTGGCGTTCAATTGGTCGCCGCAGCCGTGCTGGTCGCAGAGTTGGGCGATATACGCAGGTTTACTCATCCGCGTGACCTGATGGCGTTTCTTGGGCTAGTGCCCAAGGAGGAAAGCTCGGGGCAAACCCGCAAACTCGGTTCGATCACCAAGGCCGGCAACGCCCATGCGCGCTGGATACTGGTCGAAATGGTCCAGCACGCCTGGTTACCGCCCAAGGTCTCCGCGCACTTGTCCAAACGGCAGGAAGGCCAGCCCGTGCACAGAAAAGAATTGGCTTGGAAGGTCCAGTTGCGGCTGCACAGCCGCGCATGGCACCTGAGCCGGCGCGGCGTGATGAAGCCCAAAATCACCGTGGCCCTCGCTCGCGAAATGGCCGGCTTTGTCTGGGCCATGCTCAAAACCGTCGACTGGGATCATATGACTCGCTGCGCATAAGCCAACCACGTCTGCGAAGAGGGGGAGGATGTTCTTTCAAAGGCCGAATGGCGGCACAAGTCAGGGACCGGGCGGCCGGCCCATGCATGTTGACGTTAGGGGCAGCGGTATCGGAGCCTATCCGTCCGCCACGCACGAGCCTAGGGCATGCGGGCAAGACGCACCAATGAACTGTCGGTAACCAACCCGCGTAGATCAGCACGATCACGGTTTACAGCCAGGATCACGCCAACCAACCCACGCACGCGTTTATCCTATAATCGACCGGTCCCTGTCCTGTGCCTCCATCGGCAAAATAGTTTATATAAACAGATACCTGATAAATCATTGGGCTGCCACTGCTTTTTCCCTCTTGCAGAATCGCAGCTAGATCAACGTTAGAGATGAGCCATGCGAGAGGGAGAGTAACAAAAATCAAAGATGTTTTACGACTACCTGCGTAGCAACAATCGCATTGGCTCCAGCGCTTGGTTAGGCTCTTTTTTCATTCTGATTCTCCATCTAGCTCACGAAGCCTTTTCCGCAATCGAGCTTTCTCCTCTTCAACTGACATTGGCGGCGATCCTTCAATTATACGATCATTAGTGAGATACACTCCACTAAACATCGAGGTTTTTACATGCGCACGATGCAAATTACCATGCTGATCTCTATAAATGATCGCATAAATACGTGAATCTTCTTCGCCAAACCAACCGGGACCAAATGGATCCCAACTTTTATCTACGAGTTCGCATCCCATCTCGCGGATATATTTTTCAACTCGATCTCCATCGAAGGAACCTGCGATTAAGCGCAGAATTATAACGATTACGATGACTACTAGGAGAACTGCGAGGGGTTCCATGATTTTTGCCTAACGCCCAAGATGAGCCATGCGAGATGGGACGTGACGAATACCAAAGATGCTTTTCGAATACTTGCGTAGCCCCAATCGCATTGGCTCTAGCGCCTTGTTAGGTCCTTTCTTCATTTCTATTCACGGTAGATATACATGCCGACTATGTTTAGTAATCCGACCGCTAGCATAATGAGTAGAAATATTTTCTCCCTCTTAAGGGACCTCGCTCTCGCTTCTTCACTTTCAGTGACTGCGAGATCGCAGAAGAAAGCTAGGCCGAGAATTGTGAATAAAGGTGTGATTCCACCGGCTACGGCCCAGTAAACGGCCTCGCGATGTTTTCTTTGGGCGAACCAATAGGTCAAAAGCGCGAATAGGATGTTTATGATGATCATGCTCTGTATTTTTGCCTAACGTCCAAGATCAGCCACGGAGGTAGATGGCGCGACTCGTGCGACAGCACGAGGCGTGACAGCTACCGGAGTTGGCTGCATCGCCTTGTTCGGCTCCTTCTTCATTTTTGATCCGAGTTGTGGCTATGATACCAGCTGTGTATCACGCAAGCGACACCAGAAATCAATAAGATCACCAAGACGGCTGTCGGCCAGCGAAACTCAAGCGTATGGGCTGATGCTGTAGTGATATGCACAACCGTATCATCATCATCTCGGACTTCGGTATGCGAGATGATCTGCGGGGGCTCTCTTTGGGCATAGAGTAGACCTTTCCTCTGTAGGATAGCGCCTAGAATGACGGTAAGGATGATGAGAGATATTCCTGTGGCTTTGATCATCGCCATGTCTTTTTTGCCGAACGTCGAAGATGAGCTATGCGAGATGGAGAGTAACAAACACCAAAGATACTTTGCGAATACTTGCGTAGCTCCAATCGCATTGGCTCTAGCGCCTTGTTAGGCGGTTTTCTTCTTTTTTTCTTATCGAGCGAATTAGTAAAATCGAAGCCGTGATTGACAGGATAATGAAATTTTCTGTCCAGAGCACGCCATGATTTATGCTGCATGTCTTCCAGCTTCGCGAACTTCTATCTGGGCTTACTTTTATATCATATCTGTCGAGATGGAAGAGAAGAAATCCTCGACCGCAATTGCTACCAGTTTCGAAGGCTATCCGTGGCGGGAAAAGAGAGTTTAGTGTAATAAGAATCAGTGCTACCAGAAGAGCCGGTTTAGTGTGTTTCATTTGTTTGATTTGCCTAACGTTGTTTAGCTGTAAAAAAGTTGGTTTTTGCGGGGCTTAGGCCGGCAAATCCGGAAAAAAGTGGATTTTTTGTTTTGATGGGTTTTGCTGAATTAATTATGAGATTTTTAGATTTTATTTCAAGGTACGAGGAGTCGGGGACGTGATTTCTGCTCGCGGTGAAGTGGGAGGCTTCCAACGTCGGAGTACTGAGGCCGGGTTTTTATAGGGAGAGCATTGCAGAATAGGTCCGACGGCATGTTCGGAGGGGAGCGGGTGGACCGGGGTTGTTGATGGTGAGCGACGGGAAGGGGTGAATGGATCACCGTGCGATGCTGCCGGTGTCGTTGCGAGAGTCGTTGATACGCACTTCGGAATGCAGTGGATGATCGGGCAGGCCACTCATCGCCGGAACGGGTGATGGCAGGAACGTGTGCGAGCTTCGCCCCGTCACGTCCCCGGAGCGGGGCGGTGGCGTCGGGAGGTAAATGGTGGTTGGAGGGGCAGGCTCACGGGGTCGAATCGGCATGATTGCCGGTGGCAGATTCCGGAGATGCGAGTGTGCGGCACACCTTGGCGGGAGAGAACCGGCGGGGCAAGCCTGTGTCGGGTGCCATGATGCAAAAAGGCCTGAGCGGGAGGGGATGCGGTCGGGGCATCATCTGTTGGCTGACGCGATGACGGATCATTCCTGTTTCCGGGCGATTTCGCGGGGGGCGGTGTCGACCGGGGCGAGTTCGCGCAACTCCTTCGCGCCCTTGGCGCCGAGTTCGGGGAAGCGACGGGCGCCGGGGAGGACGCTCGATTCCAGCGAGCCGACGGCGGAATTGTAGGCTTTGGTGGCGGATTCCAGACCCTTGCCGATCCGTTCGAGGTGGTCGGCGAAGGTGCAGAGCCGGTCGTGAAGCTGGCGGCCGAGGGCGCTGATCTCGTCGGCATTGCGCGACACGGCTTCCTGCCGCCAGCCGTAGGCCGCCGCCTTGAGCAGGGCGATGAGCGTGGCGGGGGTGGCGAGGAGGACTTTTTTGTTGATGGCCCGCTCGATGAGGCCGGGGTCGGCCTGGAGGGCGCCGGAGAGGAACTGGTCGCCGGGAAGGAAAAGCACGACAAATTCGGGCGAGGGCTGGAACTGTTCCCAGTAGGCCCTGGCCCCGAGCGCGTCGATGTGGCCGCGGACTCTGGCGGCGTGTTCGGCGAGTTTGGCAGCGCGGAGGGTCTCGTCGGTGGAAGAGGCGGCGTCGCGGTAAGCTTCGTTGGGGGCCTTGGCATCGACGACGATCTGCTGGCCGCCGGGAAGGCGCACCACCATGTCGGGACGCAGGCGCGCGGCGTCGCCGGTCGTAACGCTCTCCTGTGTAGTGAAATCGCAATACGAGGTCATGCCCGCGAGTTCGACGACGCGGCGCAGTTGCATCTCGCCCCAGGTGCCGGCGGCGGTGGTGGAGCGGAGCGCGGTGGAGAGGCGGGAGGTCTCGGACTGGAGTTGCTGCTGGGCAGTGCCGAGGGATTTCAGTTGTTCGGCGAGCGCGCCGTGGGAGGCGGCGCGGTTTTTTTCGATTTCGCCGATCTTGGCATCGACCTGCTTGAGCGATTCCTGGAGCGGCTTGACGAGGGCGTCGATGGCCTGCTGGCGTTTTTCGAGATCGCCGGAGGATTGCTGCTGGAGACGCCCGAAGGTCTCGCGGGCGAGTTCGAGGAAGGCGGTGTTGTTGCTTTTGAGGGCGTCGCCGGAGAGGGCCTTGAATTCGGCGGCGAGGCGCTCATGGGCCTCGGTGAGGCTTTTGAGACGCGCTTCGGAGGCGGCGCGCTCGCCGGCGAGATCGGAGGCGAGCGTGTGGCGTTCGGCGGCGATCTGGCGGAGTTCCTGGCTGCGGGTGTCGAGCTCGGCGGCGAGACGGGCGGCGTCGGCTTCGCGGGCGGCGAGACGCTCGTGAAGGGCGAGGTGGCGGCCGCGAAGAAACAGGTACATGGCGCCCGCGCCGGCGAAGGCTCCGAGCAGCAGGGTGATGATCGGCAGAAGAAAGGGAGGATTCATCGGGCGGAAGGCGAGGACGGGAGACGCATGCGGGCGGGTGGCAAAATGCGATGATTCCGGCCCCGGGGCCGGACGTTCAACCTTTAACGTTTCGATCTCCGGGTGATTTTGCCGGGTGAAATGCAGAAATGAAATGGCTGCGGCGGTCGGATGAATGGCCGCGAAAGAGCGCAAAAATCCTCACGCGCATGAAGTGTTGCGTGGCGCTTACAAGCGCCATGGAGGGTTCCATGGACAGAACGATTTTTGCGTTCTTTTGCGGCGACTTCTCCAGCCCTGATTCAGGGTTATATACGGATGTTACGTGGAGCGTCGTGGCGCGGGCGTCTCGCCCGCGCCCTCCCGAGGAGGGAGAAGAGGGAAGCGATCAGGTTGCCGGTTGACGCGGCAACCCGAATAAATGAGCAATCGCAAATCCGCCTTCACGGTCAAACCGTTCAGGAATCGTAATGGAGCCCTTTCATGGCGCGTCAGCGGCTGGCTGCACGGCTTGCGCATCCGCAAAAACTTCAGGGACAAGCAAGCTGCCTTCGTCGAGCGCGGCGCGCTCGACCTGAAACTGATGCAGACGCAGGCCAGCCTGCATCCGGTCATCACCGGCCTGACCGAGGAACAAGTCCGCCAAGCCGAAGTGCTCTTCCATCGTTTTGAGGACAAGCCCCACTCGCTGGCGTTTTATGCCGACTACGGGCTGACCCACTACAAGGAGCCTCGCGCACACATCCTGCTTTCCGATGCCGTCAAGATCTACCTTGAGGCCCGCCGCGCCGAGCAGAAAAAGAACCTCATCTGCCAGCGGCAACTCGACGCCATCGAAGGCGAAATGAAAACCCTGCTGGAACATTTCCCGGCAAAACAGCTTCAGGAACTGACCCGCCCGGAACTGGAAACCTACCTGAACCGTGGAAACGCGGCGCTCAAGACATTCAACAACCGCCGCGCCCTCGTGCATACCCTCTTCGAATACGCCTGCCACCGTGGGGAATGGATGAAAGCCGAAGACAACCCGATGGAAAAAATCCAGCCGCACCGCATCGAACATTGCCGTGGGTCAGCGCCAACGATCACCGCGCAGAAGGCGGCTGAACTGATGGCATATGTCGAGGGGATCGACGGCGGGGCGCTGGTGCCCTACTACGCGCTGTGCCTGTTCGCCGGCATCCGCCCGAGCGTGCCCGACGGCGAGATTGCCCGCCTGCCTGCTTCCGACGTGCGGCTTGATACCGGCACGATCATCATTGAACCCCACGTGTCCAAGGTGAACATGCGCCGCCCGGTCACCATCCAGCCCAATCTGGCCGCATGGCTGAAAGCCTACCCATTAGAAAAGTTTCCGGTCATCGCGGAGACCCTGAAAGGCCAGCGGGCGAAGATCGCGAAAAAATTCGGTATCGGGCACGACGTGATGAGGCACACGTTCATATCGATGCACGTCGGGAAATTCCGTTCGATAGGCGACGCGGCCCTGCAAGCGGGCAACTCGGAAAGGATCATCCGCCGCCATTATCTGGACGTGAAAAGCCCGCAGGAAGCCGAGGCGTTTTTCGGCATCCTGCCCAAACACTGCCCCGTCCCGCAGGAACAACCCGCGCAGGCCGACGCCGCCGGCAAAGGCAACGACAACCCCGCCACTCCTCCCGTCGTCACGCCTGCCTCTGTCGCCGCCATTGCCGCGCCCGCCCCGGCCAACATGAAGGCCATTCCACAGCCACCGCGACCCGATGACACCGCCTTGCCCGCCGCCGCCTGAACGGCGGACAGTCCGCCGCCGGGCAAGCGCGGCCAACAGGTTGACACGCGGAAGGTGATGACATGCCCATGAACACACCTCCCTGCATTACGGCGGCGGCACCTGCCGTTTCCTGCATCACGCAGCACCACGCCTCGACACCGGCGACGGCCAGCAGCGCCCTGACCGACATCCATGGGTTGCGCACCTGCGGCATCTTTCCCGCAGGGTGCGAGCCTTCCATCCGCACCTTGCGCGAATGGACAAAACTTCGCCGTATCCCTCATTACAAGGTCGGCCACTTCGTCTGGTTCGAGCCGCACGAAGTCATGACCCATATCCGCACCAGACTGAAGGTTCCCGCCCGCTCCTGAGACGCCACCCCGGCTCCCGTTTCCCTGTTTTTCACGCCGGGCGCACCTGCGTCTTCCCCACCGGCCATCCGGTTCACGCCACCCTCCGGCCACCGCGCCACCTGGCGATATTCGCCACACCGTGATGATATTGACGCGCCCGCCGAACCGGCCTGCCGGCAAATCAGCCGACCGCCGGACGTGCCGCCACCCGGCAAAGACGACACGTGGCGTGTCGTTTTTTATCACACCGTTCTTCAGTTTCTTTTTCACTACGGAAAAGGACAAACAACCGGAATGTGAATGCACCGGATGGAACCGGGATGAAAAACGGCCCTGTCCCGAAGATATCATTATGAGCTTGCCGCTCCGGATAGCGGTTCGCCGAAGCAATTTGCGACCCGTACTCCACCATAGCACGTGGCATCTGCCACAACAGCGCATTCCATGTAACACAGGAGAACCGGGATGAAATTTTATCGGGAAGCGGACTTCCGCCCAGGCTTTTCCTGCAAAATCCTTTGCGTATCCAGCGATGCACGATGAATGGACAGGAAACGGTTTCCAGCCAAGCGACGTCACCGTAGTCGCCATTTCGTGACAAGGCGCGCAGGCCAGCCAGCCAGTTGGACTGCGAAAGACCGCCTGCCAGGCCCATCTCAGTCACACTTCAACCAATTTTAACATAAACGTAACATAGTGGACTGGTAGATCAGGGCCACAAAATGGGTCTTATATTATAAGGACACAACTCATGCTCAATCCTTCCTCCCGGGTCACAGACACAGCAATCCCCTCAACGGGAACGTGGCATATACGCGTACCGCTTCCTGCCATTCAATGGAGATATCGTCTTCTTCTGGGTCTCGGTATAGCCGCTCTCGGGCTTGGCCCGGCCCGGGCGGCATCCGCCGGGAATGCGGACAGCTACGCGCTGAACGGATGGACCAATCTGAATGTAAGCTCGACTGACCCATATAGTGCCAGCCTGACCATCAATCCGGTGATCACTGCGGCACACCCTGCGGAGCAGACTGTCAACAAGGGTGGGTCAGCGACGTTTGGCGTTTCTGTCTCAGGCACGGAACCGCTTTTGTATCAATGGTTCTTGAATGATTCCGTTATCCCCGGAGCTGCCGGCGAAACACTGACACTGAATAATGTTACAGTCTCCCATGCGGGAATTTACAGGGTCGTGGTGACAGACGCCCTCGGCAACACAACGACGGAGAGCTTTATCCTTGCGGTCAACGCAGGCGTTCCTGCCCTGCCTCCGTGGGCTTTGGCCTTGGGCACTGTTTTGCTCTTCGGAACGTTGGCACTGGCGATTCGGAAACAGATTTTACGCGGTCAGGGCATCGGTGCCATTACCCATTCGGTCTTTGTCATCACTTCAATCATCGGAATCTCCAGCTTGGCAGCCCCCGAGGCTGGCGCCCAGCAGATGGACGACCCAGCTTATTACCGTTTATCTTTCAGGACATCGGGAGAAATCATTGGACTGCAAACGGGTTCCCTCATACCCCCTGCAACCCGGCCCTTCGGGTCAATTTCAGCCAGACTGGTCTCGCATTCCGGCTCGCAGGTCCCGGATGAAATGGGAGAGAATAAAAGTAGCAACGCCATGGGAAATTATGTGCAGGGCGGAGATAACAGACTCAATGGTGAATCGACCGATATTTATCTTTTGCCAAATAAAATCTACTATCTGCAATCAAGTGGCACAAACAATACTACTTATAAATTGGATTTCACCGGGATTCCCCCCGGGACTTCACTGTATGTTGATGGCAAGCCACAGGGTGGCGCGATAGTCGGCTATGCCAGAGTGGCCATATTATTAAAATCCGACACCAACAAGACATTGCGCGCTGGACAGGCATCTTCAATATCTATCGACAGGCCTATCTGGTCTATCGGCCTTGGAAATTTGAGAAACGGTCTTTCGGCAGGCGAAGTGGGATTTCGGGCCGCTGACTTCAGTCGTCCTGGATTTTTTTATGGAAAATCGCTGTACTATGATCCTGTAAATCCGCTAGAGATTTCGATTATAAAACGGCTTGAAAACGGTGTGTATGTGGATGCGAGTTCCCCGGAACCAGGCTTTCTGTATCAGGTTTTGTCCCCTGAAGTTCTGCTGGACATTAATAGTCTGTCTGCCACCCAGTACACGATTGATGTCTACCGGTCTGCGCAAGCCGGTCCCCGCGAGATCGTCGGATATGGGGGTATACCAAGACAGCCCCGTTACGGACGCTATACCGTCACCGGAAACTCCGTCGCCACCTACACGATTTCGCAGATCAATGACGGCAACGGCGTCAGCATTACCTGGCAACACGATGGCACCACTTGGGAAACGCGCCTTGTAAAAAACGGCAATGTATGGACCCATACCGACTGGCATGTTCAGGGTGCGACTCCCAACCGGTACACCACGACAACGTATAACGGAACAACCAGTGCAACGGTCGTGAAGACCGGACCGAATGCGATCGGAACCGGTCAGGAGTCGCCGCTTTCCTGGGCCAAAACGTTTGCAACCTTCCCCTGGGGCAACGAACTGGTCAGAAGACAGACAGGTTCCCTGTTCACGAGTTACGACTACTATACAGCAACCGACAGCAACGGCGGCTTTCAGGGGCAGCTCAAGTCACGAATCAACGAGGACGGTTCCTGGGCCTTGTACAAGTACAACGCCTCGGGTCTTGTCCAGACCGTGCTCAGGCCGTGGCTGGACGGCCCGGCCAACCCATCCGCCGCGACTGCTTCCAACAGTGTTTCCGAAAACTATACCTATAACGGGACCGACTCCACCTATCTGGAGTCCCACATCACCAGTGCGCCCGGCGGCGTTCAGCTGAGCAAGACCACATGGAGCTATAACTTTTCATCAGGCACCCTGACCGATTCGACCGGTACGGCACACACCCTGCTGACAACGACGCGCAAGGATTTTTACAGCGCCAGTTCGCTCACCACGGTCTCGAAATTCTTCAAAAAAGACGACCCCGATTCCTACCTGCGCAACCAGACTGTTTCGGTCGCCTACCCGAGTGGCCGCCAGGATTCGTTTGCCTATTATATCGGCATATGGAATCCGTCCAGCCGGACCTTTGCTGCATCGGCGGATCCGGCAACCGCCGGCGCTGACCGGCTGATCGTCACCTTTCACGGCCAGACCGCGGCCGGAAGCGGCAGCAGCACCGGCACCTCTGTTTCCTCATGGAGCTATGGCGGTGTCACCGCCAACATCATTTCCCTGTACCTGGTCCCCAACCTGTCGACCTTCACCGAAACGGTCGTCGACACCACCGGACGCGTCGTCTTTACCGCGGAAAATGTGTTTACCGCAGCCAATACCCTCAACCGGATCGCCGGTACCCTGAAACGGTTTGATGCCCTTGGCCGCGTCACCGAAGAGGTGGACATTGCCCGTACCAACGGAGCGAACGAATTCAGGACGAGCTACAGCTATCAGGCCGGGCTGCTTGCCACCGTGACCGGTCCGGAGGGTATCCCCGCGAGAATGACGTATGACCCGCTGCTGCGCCTGGTCTCGAAAACCGTCGGGGCAGACGGGGACAGTTCATACCCGGCCCGTGTTACGCAGTATCGCTATGATGGTGCAGACCGGCTGGCCAGAGAGGGGACAGGAACCTCGCCCGCAGCCTGGACGGTCCGGAGCTACGATTCATCCGGACGCATCAGCAGGATCGAGGAACCCGGTCCGGGAGTTACCCTTGTCACCAGCTACGCTTACCCCGATCTGCGGACGACCACGGTCACCCTGCCGGGCCTGGCTACGAGGACGACCGCCACCTACCTCGACGGCCGGCCGAAATCGGTTACCGGCACCGCGCAGGCACCGGTGTATTACGAATATGCGGCCAACGGAACCGGATTGCTGACACGTACCGGGCATCGTCCGCCGACCGGGAGCATTTCCGGCCAGACACTGGGATGGACCGAGGAGCAGAAAGACTATCTGGGGCGCACCGTTCTGCAAAGCAGGCCCGCATGGAACTGGACCGGCAGCAATGCAAACATTGTCGACGTCAGCTCCACCTACGACGCCGCGGGCAATCTGGCAAAAACACGCACAATCTACCGGGCCGACGGCACGCCATTGCTGCCCGACCACCTCTACACCCACGACGTCGCCGGACGCCTCGTCCAGGACGGCCTCGACGTGAACAACAGCGGAACCCTTGAGGCCGTTTCCACCGACCGTCTCAACGCCTACCGCCAGACGTTTGTCAAGGATGGCAGCGGATGGACTCGGGAAGAGGTCACCACCACGGCTCCCGAGGCCTCTGCCGGGCTGACCGTGACGGCTACAAAAACCGTCACCCGCCTGACCGGATTCACTTACAACGCCGGTGTGTGGGGAACCGCCGACGTCACCAGCTATGATGCCAGCGGACGCAGCACGCGCACACAGGAATCCGTGCAGCCGGCCGCCCGGACTCGCACTGGCACACTACAGACGGGCGGGGTCGCGACCGTGGGCCGGACGGTCTGGCTGAACGGACTTTTGTCCAGCACGGTTTCAAATTCCGGTGTGAGAGAGGAGTATCGTTACGATTCCCTGGGCCGCCTGAGCACCCACCGGTGGCGGTTCGACGGAACCGCCTACAGGGTCGGCAAGACCTTTGCGTATTTCGGCAGCACGCAGTATCAGCAGTCCGTCAACGATCAGGGAAGCACCACCACCTTCGCCTATGCCTGGGGAACCGATGGCAGTCGCACGATCACGACAACCGACGCACTTTCCCGCACCACCCGCTCCATGCTCAATGCCATGGGCCTGCCCTGGCGCACGTGGGGCAGCGCCACCTTCCCCTCCGAAATCACCTACGACGCCCTCGGCCGCCGCCAGTCCCTGACCACCTGGCGCGGCGGTGACTTCACCGGCTCCACCTGGTCGGCAGCACCCGGCTCCGGCGACACCACCACCTGGACGCTCGATCCGGCAACGGGCCTCGTCAATACGAAGACTTTCGCTAATGCGAACCGCGTTGATTTCACTTATGCTCCGCTTGGCCAGACTGCCACCCGCCAGGGGGCTCGTACCTTGCCAGGCAGCTCCACCCGCATCCAGACCACTTATTCCTATTATGACGGCTCGGCCGCCGCAGGCGGCCCCGGTTTCCGGACGCAGGAGTTGCGCCGGACCGACTACAACGACGGCACACCGGCGGTTGCCTATACCTACAAACGCTCCGGAGCACTCGCCAGCGTGCAGGATTTTACCGGAACCCGGACGTTCGGGTACCGCAGCGCTGACGCCAGACCCGACTACGAGCAACTCGACCCGTTTTACAACGCACGCAGGATCACCGCAGGATACGAAACCGGAGCGAGCGTCGGCCGGCCCAATCTGCTGCAGGTCGGCACCGCCGGCAGTCCGGCTGCCGATTACCGCACCGCGTTCGGTTATACGGATACACGGATTACCTCGATCAGCGGCACCTCCGCCGGCAATCCCGTCCGGAACTTTTCGATCGGCTATGTTCCCTACAGCGACCGCGTACAGCAGGTTTCGGAAAGCACCGCCGCCTACAGCTACCGGAGGACCTGGGAGCCGACGCGTGATCTGGTGCAGACAATCACCAGCCAGGCGGGCGGCCCGATACTGGCGCAGTTCGACTACCAGTACAACGCCGCGCTCCAGGCCACTTCGGTCGCGAATACCGGAACGATTTTCAGTCTGTATGGCAGCGGCACGGGTGTTGTCACCCGTTTCGGATACGACAGCCGGTCGCAGCTGACTTCGGAACAGAGCTACCTCGGCACCAACCCGGCCGATACCGGCAATCCCCTCGCGGGTCGTGCCCTGAACCCGGTCGCCTACGACAACCAGGGAAATCGCACGAGTCTTGCCCTGAACGGCCACACCGCCGGTTATATGCCGAACAACCTCAACCAGTATTCGGCCCGTACAAATCCCGGTGTCGTTACCGTCTCCGGTGCAGCCGATGCCGGAGACCCCGTCGAGGTCAACGGAGAGCCCGTCGAGGCTTCCGGCCGGCAGGGCGGATATTTCCGCAAGGATGTCATGATCGACAACAGTGCCGGTCCCAACCTGACTCCGGTCCGCGTTACATCCGGAGATAACCCCGACCAGGCGCGCGCGTCGCTCCGGCCCAATTACCTTTCTGCCGCCAACGAGTCCTTCGTGTACGATGCGGACGGCAACCTGGTCTCCGACGACCGCTGGAACTACAGCTACGATGCGGAAAACCGGCTCGCAGAAATGACCACGCGGCCGGCAGCCTTGGCCGCCGGAGCCAGAAACCAGAGACTGACGTTCCGCTACGACTACCTTGATCGCCGGGTAAAAAAGACGGTCGAACACAACGAGGCAAACGGCTTCCTCGGGCAGTATTTTGCCGGCCCCGGTTTCCGGTCCGTCCATCACCTCCGGACCGATCCGCAACTGTGGTTCACCGGGCCGGACGCCGGCTTTCCGGGGGCAGGCCAGGCTCCGGATGATTTTTCGGTCTGCTGGAGCGGATACATCGTGCCTCCGGCCACCGGCAACTACCAGTTTCGCTTCACAGTCAATGACCGCTTCCGGCTCTGGATCAATGGCCAGCTGGTGCAACAGTCATGGCATGACCAGGACACCGCCAGCTATGTGACCGTGCCGCTCCCCCTGACCGCAGGCGACCACGTCTTTGTGCAGGCCGAGTATTACCAGCACGACGGTGCCGCCGCGGCCGGTCTGGAATGGAATGTGCCCGGCCAGGGCTGGCAGGTCATCCCGCAGGCTCGGGTATTTTCGCCTCCCCTGGCCGCCTCCGGCGTCTGGCGAACGGTATCCGAAACGGCATTCCTCTACAGCGGGAACAATCTGGTCGCGGAAATTCAGGGAGGGACGGTCATCCGCAGCTACACTTGGGGGTTGGACCTGTCCGGCACGATGCAGGGAGCCGGCGGCACCGGCGGACTGCTCATGATCAGCGAGGGCGGGGAAAGTTATTTTCCGGTCTGTGACCGGATGGGGAACATCCATGGCCTGGCTCGCGGCAGCGACGGCAATCTGGCTGCCATCTACGAATACAATGCCTTCGGCGAAATCCTCCGGCAATACGGAGACTACGCCGCAGCCAATCCCCTGGGATGGAATACCAAATACACCGACCGGGAAACCGGCATGGTTTATTTCGGCCGGCGGTTTTACCGGCCCGATCTGGGCCGGTTCATCAACCGTGATCCGATCCAGGAAGCCGGCGGGCTGAACCTCCATGCGATGGCCGGCAACGATCCGGTCAACCGCTTCGATGTCCTCGGGCTGGATGCTCCGCCGATTGTCCTGCCGCCCATTAACATAACTGTTCCTCCGCTCCCTCCGATTCCTATCCCTGTCCTTCCTGTACCTCCTCCGCCACCCCCGCCCTATCAACCCTCGCTACCACCTCCACTGATACCGCAAGTCCCGCCGACTGGCCGCCCCCCCTCTTCCGGAGGAGGGACACAGTCACCGGGCGGAACCGGTTCCGGCACATCGGGAGGCTCGGGGTATTTCTGGGAAACCGTCATCCCCTCCGAAGGCGACTTTTACAGCGCCTGGGATCTCGAATTCAGGCTCGCCTTGGCCAACACCAGTCTTTCCGGCTCCATCTTGGCCGGGGAGATCATGGTCTACTCATACGACAACATGGACCCGGCAGGCTTCGGGAATGGGTCGGCTGTGCAGGCCTCATCGTCAGGTTGGGGGTCGGCGGTGTGGAATTATGTCAAACAGGATTTTCGCAACAGCATGCAATGGGCGACGCTGGCACTCGGAACATTCTTCGAGGGAATAAACCAGTGGCGTGACCTAACCGTAGAGGTTGCCCACACAACAGGGTTCATGGATCCGCAGATGGCCGGCGCCATGTTTGACGGCGGACTCCTGTTGGCCCCAAGCCTGCTGGCAACCAAACCAGCTTCTGTGGTTGCAGCCGCAGAGACGGCAGCGCCCAAGGCTTACTCGGTAGCATATCGAACTCGCCTCGCCCCCGAATCGTATCCTGGTGCGTCGCGTGCTGCACACTTCCAAGAGGCCAACGGCAATTTGCTAAGAGCGATGGAGGGAGACGCGAGCTTCGCGAAATCGATAAGGGATCTCGGGATTAATCTTGAGCGCACGCCGACCGGTCTGGTGCCGCGTCAATCTCCGGCAAACTGGACGTGGCACCATGCCGAAAGCTTGGGCGAGTTGCAGCTTGTCCCGCGTGTCCAGCATACTCCAGGAAGTGCGTTCTGGGACATCTTGCATCCAGGTGGTCAGGGCGGTTACTCGATTTGGGGAAAATGACGCTTTTCGAAATCATCAATAAGCTGGGCGAGTTTGACCGTGAACATACGATCTACGCGGTTGAGCCATGGTCGCCATCATCGGCGGCCGTGGTTGAACCCGAACCGCAAAGCGGTGGTGTGCCGGCGGACGCTGAGAAGCGCGGCATGTCCTACTTCTTGGAGGTTTTTATCGCGCAGGACTTCTTAGAGGACTGGCAGGGTAATTTGCCGAAGAAGCCTTCAGCAACTGAACGCTGCCAGCGCGTGATTGATTACGCGATCAACGACGCTTAACCGCCATGGTCACGAGCAACCGCTATGACGGAAAGCCGATGCTGCGTTTGCTCGAATGCTATGTGCTTTGGGCCATCGGTAAACTGGAGTCCAAGGAGGAATACACCTTGGCGCAAATGGAGCCGAAGCTTCGGCAGGTGCTGAATCAGGAAGGCGATTGGCGTGAGATCATCGCACGCGCGATGAGCTTGCCGTCCAACATGCCGGAGCTGATCCGGGCGAATTGGGCTGAGAATCTCGAAATCGCCAAGCAGCACTCGGCAACACTCACACCGCAGCAGTTTGCCGAGATGTTTGTTGATGATAATCTCGCGCGGTAAGTTGGCCTGAGGCCGATCCAGAGGAGGCCGATCCAGAGGGTCAGGCCGTTGTTTGTTGATTCTAGAGTAGTTTGATTTGTCAGGTGAAAATATCAATTATCTTATCATCAATCTATTACGTTTCCTGCGAGGATGTGACGAGGCGAAGTTCACGTGGCATTTCCGGACCGATTCTCCTTCTGAAAATCAACAAAACAACGGCCCGCCATTAACGTTTGTAACAACATCAAGGGCATCGAGATAACCGAAACCTCATGAATCATCGCCGGACCAAAGACCATCCGCGAGCTTCCGTCGCAGGGCCTTCCCCTGACCGATCCGGATCGGTCCACAAGGAAGTAACCGGCTTTGCTCTTCGTTTTCTGGTCCTGTCGGTTGTTTTTTACGGAATCGTCACCACTTCCCTCTTTCAGGGAATGCTCTCTTCCTACCTGGAGGCAAATGCCAAGTGGGCGGCTTCGGTCCTGCGAATCCTGGGGCAGGAAAGCGATGTCATCGACAACAGGGTCATCGCACCCGGTTTTACCCTGACCATCCTTGCCGAATGCACGGCGAGCGGGCTTTTCAGTTTTCTTGTCGCCGGGATACTCGCATTCCCCACCCCGGCGGTCCGTAAGATGGCGGGGATTGCCCTGTGCATGGTGACCATCGCCTTCCTCAACCTTGTACGCATCCTTACCCTGTTTTTGGCGGGTGTATGGCAGCCGCGTCTTTTCGACCTCCTGCACGAGGATATCTGGCCGGTTGTCTTCATCATCACGACATTCGCACTGGCACTGACATGGGTCCGGTGGATTTCTGCCGACCGGCTGCCCTCCAGCGAAAAAAGACCATGTGGAAAAACTTCCTCCGCTTTGTTCTGATTTTCGCGCTCCTCGCCTTGCCTTGGCCGGGGGTGAAGGCGTTTTCATCCGCGTACTTCTGCATCCTCGGACGCATCGTTTTCGGCCAAACCGGCGGACCACGAGAGGTCCAGTTCGCGGACCGGAACCCGGGAAACCCCGGAGAAGTCCGGGCAACCATCATCAACTGGCGTCTGATGGGAGCCGGCGGTTCCGGTCCGGTGCGCAATGTCGATCTGCCGCCGTTTGGCCTGCTCTGGAGGCCGATGGCCTTGCTGGCGGCCCTCGTGCTCGCCACACCGGCCACGTGGCGACGGCGGACCCTGGCGCTCCTGCTCGGGACCACGGTCATTCATGTCTGGTGCTTCCTGACGCTGGGTTTCATCCTGTGGAGCGAGTCCCGGCATGTCGCACTGGCAAGCCTGGACGCTTCGGGCGCGGAGATCGCCGATTGGGCTCAGCGCGTGATGGTATTCCAGCTCAGCCTCGCCGTTCCGGCTGTAGCATGGCTCATGATTTTTCGGCCATTCAAGGGCCAGCCCTCCGTAACCTGAAGCATTTCGAATCCGAAGGAAGCCGTCTTGAAAACCGGACTGGCGGCTTCCTGTGCTTCCTTCCTCCCACGAACGGCCAACTTGGCAGCGCTATTACTCTGTATCCCGTCTACGGATGCAACCGTCGTCCACCCCTGCGACCCAATCCACTGCCACCTGGCTACCCGAAACCCGCACCTGCCCACTATCCACACACACCAAGACACGCCCCCATGACTCATCATGCCGCCAGCACCCGCACCTGCGAACACTCACCTACCACAAAACCCTTCACCATTCCATGATTCACCTGTGACCTCACATCCCCAATATCACCCACCGACAGCGCAACCTTGCGCACCCAAAAACGGAACGTATCCACGTTCCATGAACAGCAGGACGCCCTTCCCCTTACGCCACGGCGTAATGATTTTCCCGGTCTTCCGGCCTCATCATCCCGGCATCTGCTGGACCGTAATGAGGGAAAAACTACACCAAGTTTGCCCTCATTGTTTCTGACCGTAAAATTTGAAAGCGCAGCCGCGCCAAAAAAATCCCGATACACGGAAAATAAGACACCGGTCACACCGGACCGCCCTCAATTCCGGCGCGTCCCGGGACCGTAATGGGGGAATCACGACACCCCGGATTGACCGGTTTTTCGACAGGCAAATCCCCCCCCCACACACCACCGCCAAACGCCTGACAAAACAGAGACGACAACAATCCGACACGCACGAAGACACGCCGCGCTTCGCTGCATTCGGCGTGCCATCGTGTTCGGGCGGATTTTTGAGAGACGCGAACACAGACCCGGCACGCTCCTCACTGCGCTCCGCCTCCGGCCTGCGCGAGCCTCCCTCCTTCGTCGGGCGACTCCACTCCGGCCTCCGTCTCCGCTCCGTTGCGGAGGATTCCGGGACTGTGTCCGGCCCTGCCCTCGACAAGCGCATCCGCCGGGTTTTTTGCGTCATCATAACGCCCAATCGGATTATTTCCGTAGTATTGTTTCGGCTACAATTACGTTCATCGAAAAAACGCCGCATTCATCGCCATGCGGCAGTGTCACACGCACTTTTGCGCTTGTGCATTTCCGGCCAAAAATTGGCCACCGGGGAGAAACAACTCCGTTCCCTTTCACGCAGCCGCTTTCACAAAGATTCCATGCCACGCGCCACCCGGACCAGCCGCACCGAACCGCCAAAAAACGAAGATGGCGGATTCCCTGTTCCCGGTTTCTTGAATCAGCGGCGGCCCCTGCGCTTCGCTGGGGGTAGGGGCCGCAACCTGAAAAAGATTTCGCGCCCTTGAGAGGGCACGACCAAGGGCGCTCATTTGCGCCCCTTGGAACCCCGCCTAGGGGTTCCTAATCCAAGAAAGCAAACACCCGGCATCGCCCCGCCGCCGGTCTCCCGCGCTTCTCCACCATCCGGCAGCCCGCTTGCCCCCGCGCCTTCTCTCCCCCGGCATCGTTACGGGTAAAGCACCCGCGCCAGCCCGCACCGCAGGCCCAAATCCGCCCCCCGCCGCCACCGGCAACCGCTCCCGGTCGCAGCCACGATCCCGCATCCCGCGAACGGCAACGCCTTGGCCCCCGCTCGCCCCGATGCACAACGACCCCGCCGCCGTTCGCCCCGATGACTTGCGAACTCCGCTGCCTGACATCGCATCCCGATGAATACTCTTGAAAACATCTCACCCATAAAAAACAGGGCTTGCCACACAGACCGATTTCCCCCAATTCAGGGAGATAATACCAAGTATTCAGTTGATGGATACAGAGAGAAGCGACTGGCAAACCTTGGTCCCCCTCAGCAAGGTTGCCGAAAAGTTGCCTCAAATGATGTTTTCAGCTTCACTTCCCGGCATTTTCCTGCTTCTCTCTGCATGTCTAACTTATTAACCATCAATCAAGTCCGCTAAAACCAACAACTTGATTGCTTACCCGACGCGGGCGTCTCGCCCGCATCTGCTGGAGGCGCCTCTCCGCCTTGTCTCGGGGCGGCGCTCCGCGCCGTCTGCGGGCGAGACGCCCGCGCCACTTTCCCTCCGTCGCGTAACATCAGTTATATATTTAGATCGTGACTACGTCAGCTCAGGGTGAGCAGGTCGTCCTTGCTGAAGGCGCGGAGTTCGGCGGTGCGGCCTTGGTGGATTTTGCGGACCCACTCGGGATCGGCGAGGAGCGGGCGGCCGACGGCCACGAGGTCGAAATCGCCGCGTTCGAAGCGCCGCAGGAGTTCGCCGAGCGAACCCGGGTTGGCGCTGGCGCCTTCTCCCTGCCGCAGCGAAGCAATGAACTCGCCGGAAAGTCCGACCGAGCCGACGGTGATGGTGGGCGCGCCGGTGAGCTTTTTGGCCCAGCCGGCGAAATTGAGATCGGAGCCGGAATCGGGGAATTCGGGTTCGTGGAAACGGCGTTGCGAACAGTGCAGGATATCCACGCCGGCGGCGACGAGCGGAGTGAGCCAGGTTTCCATCTCCTGCGGGGTGGCGGCGAGTTTTGCCGAATAGTCCTGCTGCTTCCATTGCGAAAGGCGCAGGATGATCGCGAAGTCGGGTCCGACCGCGGCGCGGATGGCGCGGACGATTTCGGTGGCGAACCGGCTGCGTTCGCGCAGGGTGGCGCCGCCGTAGCGGTCAGTGCGCCGGTTGGTGACGGACCAGAAAAACTGGTCGATGAGGTAGCCGTGCGCGCCGTGGATCTCGATGGCCTGGAAACCGAGGCGTTTCGCGTCGGCGGCGGCTTGCGCGAACGCCGCTACGGTGTCGGCGATGTCGGCCTCGCTCATGATGGCGCCGGCGCGGTGATCCGGCGGGACGAGGCCGGAGGGGCTTTCCTGGGGCGGGAGTGTTTTGCCGCCGGGCTCGGGAGCGCGAACGGCGCCCATGTGCCAGAGTTGCGGCGCCATGGTGCCGCCGGCGGCGTGGACGCTGTCGATGACGGTTTTCCAGGCGGCGAGGGCTTTCTCGCCGTGGAAATGGGGGACGTTGTCGCTGAGCGAGGCGGCGGTGCGGTTGACGACGGTGCCTTCCGAAAGGATCAGGCCGACATCGGCGGCGGCGCGGCGGGTGTAGTAGCCGGCGACCTCCGGCGAGAGCACGCCGCCGGGGGCGAACGAACGCGTCATGGGTGCCATGACGATGCGGTTCCTGAGCCGGAGGGATTTTGTGCGGAAGGGTTGAAAAAGCGGTTGGACGTTCATGGCCTGCGAAAGGCCGCAACGGTAGACGAAGGATGCGTGAACACAAACCGGAAGGGAGGGGGGGACCGGTTTTCGCCGGTATGTATCCGGGTCGCACCCGGAGGACCGGTTTCCGAACCGGCTTCAGGGCAGCTCTACCCCGAGCCGGGCGGCCTGGCCAAAGGCGAGGATGACGGGGCCGAAGGCGTGCCAGTCGTTGAGCTGGTGCCAGCGTTCCATGTAGGCCTGTTTCGAACCATCCCCAGCGCAGAGGCAGCCGCGGCAGGTGTTGTGCACCGAGCCGTCGAGGGCGATGTAAGCCAGGTATGCATGCAGTCCTTTTTCGAATACAGCGCGATGGAACGCGCCGAGCAGGCCGCGCTCCAGTCCCACGCCGATGGCAAAGAGGATGAGGCCGCTGCCGGATGTCTCCACATAGGAAGTCGTGTCGGTGAGATCCTGATGCCACATGCCGTCGCTGTCCTGCGCGCGGGCGCAGGCGTCGGCCAGCGCCACAAACATCGCTTCCGCATCGGGACGGGAGGCGTGGCCTTCGGGCAGATGTTCGACGAGTTCGGCCAGCGCCAGCAGACCCCAGCCGTTACCGCGGCTCCAGTGATCCTGCGTGCAGTGACCGGGACCGCGAAAGTTGATCGCCTGGTGGAGCAGGCCGTTGGCGGGGTTGCGCAGGCGTTCCACGTAGCCACGGGTCTGTCGCCACGCTTCGCGGATGAGGTCGTCGCGATCGAGGGCGCGTCCGCAGAAGAGGAGGAACGGGGTGATGGCAAAGGCGATGTCGATAAAAATGCGGCCCAGGTGCGGGTCGATGGGATGGCAGAGCAGGCCGTGCGGATCGCGCGGGGCCGTTTGCATGATTTGCTCCACGTGGGACTCGAAGAGGGAGGCCTCGGCCTGAGGCAGGCATCCCTGCCACCAGAGGAAGGCGGAGGCGTTGCCGCCGCAGAGGTAGTTGGGGAAATTGCAATCGAAGACATGGGCGCCTTCGAGGAACGGCGTCAGGTGCGTGGTGGCAAGAGCGAGCAGGCGGGCGCGTTCGGCGGGTTCCGATACGGCGAAGGCGAGCCGGGCCAGGCCGTGCAGGGAGAGGATGCCGGTGTAGTGGGCAAGTGAATGCAACTCGACGTGGCGGTGGAACGCCCGCTCCGCGATGTCGGCGGGGTCGAAAACAACCGCAGGTGTGTCAACGGAGGCATCAGCGACGGAGGCCGGGCGGCCAGATGAAGCGGTGAACATGGTCGTGGTCATGGTTGAGATGGTGGCTGCGTTTCCGTTTTCAGGCGTTGGGCGAGTTGGGCGCGATAGAGGGAGCGGGGGACGAGGCCGGGACGGCCGGTGCCTTCGATGTGGCCGGGCGGATGTTGGAAAAAAACTTTGCCCTGCATTTTGCCGGAGCAACCGATGGCGTAATTCTGGGCGGTGGGCGGCTTCTGGATGATGATGCGGGCGTCGGCGGTGTCGCAGCGCCAGGCGACGGAATGCGCGGCGGCCCAGCCATGGGCGTCGCCCCAGTCGCCGCGGCAATAGAGTCCGAGGATTCCGGTCTGGGCGGATTGGGGACGGGGGTTGGTAGTCGTGAGGTTGTCGAAGAGGAGGCCTTGCGACCAGCGGCGGTGGGCTTCGGAGGGGCCGTAGGAGCGGTCGTTGGTGCAATCGAGAACGACGATGCCGGAGTCGAGCGTGGAACCGTTGCTGATGAAGGCGTGCCGGGCGTCGGTGGCATGGCAGCGTTCGAAAAGGACGAGTTGCGCGCCTCGGTGGGTGGCGAAATTGTAGCGGCGTTTGCCTTTGATCAGGCCGTGCGGTTCGAGGGCGTTGCAATCGAGGGCGGTGCCGCGCACGAAGCCTTCGCCGAATTTAATGCCGGCGGCGACAAAGTGGAGCACGGTGACGTCGCGCACCCAGCAGTCGGCGGCCTGGCGAAAGACGATGCCGTCCCAGGCGTGTGTCTCGGCTTCGGGGCCTGCGGTCTGGATGTCGATACGGAGGCTGGAAACGCCGATGTCGGTGAGGAGCGGGGCGGGGTCGTAGCGATAGAGCGTGCATTGGGAGAGCGAGCGGTCGAGGTGGTTGAAGACGGGGGCGTCGATGGTGATGCGATTGTCGTCGATGCGCACGATCCGGCGCAGGTAGCGGATGGACATGCCGGCGGGGTTGTCTTTGTCGTCCACCCGCCAGGCGGGGTCGGAGGCGGTGCCGCCGCCATCGAGGGCCTGTATCCATTTTTCAGTTTCAGGGTGTTCGACGACAACGGTGTCGCCGGGGGAGAAGGGGGTGGCGTCGGCGACTTCGAAGGTGCGCGAGCCAACGGTGACGCGCGGCGTGGTGATGGCGGTGCGGGTGCCCGGAACAGCGGTGGCGAAACGGTCGTTGGGGCCGCGTCCTCCGGCCTGGATGACCGGCGTGGTGCGGGTGCCGGTGCGGGTGCCGGTGCGGCGGAGAATAGTATCGCGCGCCGGGTCGTCGCCCCGACCGGAGCCGAGAAGGGCAACGCCGCTGTGGCGGATAAAAAGGGTGTCGCTGATCTCGTAAATGCCGGGGGAGAGGTGGAGCGCGCCGCGCAACCGGGTACGGGGATCGAGAGGAAGCGCGCCGATGGCGTCGAGCGCGGCCTGAAGGCGTGCAGTGTTGTCACCTGAAACGGGTGCGAGGGTGCGGACGACGGGCACCTCGGGGAGGGGCACGCCGCCGCCGCGATAACCGGCATGGCTGAAATCGGGGATGCGGTTGCCCTCGGTGTCCGCCGGGTATGCGAGCGCGCCGTCAGGGGCGACACGGACGAGTTCGGACTGCCAGGGTTCGGCGCTGGCGAACAGGGCGGCAGGCGTGGCGGCAAGGGCGATGGCGAAAGGAATCGCGCATGAGCGGAGGGCGGGAGGAAGGCGCATGGAGCCGGTTATTTTTTGCGGCGGGAAACGATAACCGGAACCAGAGCGGTGGCTCCGAGTAAAAGTGCGACCAAACCCGGTTCCGGAATTTGCGTGGCCGTCAGCCTGACGTTGTCGAGGCCGAGTCCGGCGGCGTCGTTGACCTGGTTGCTGCCCCAGCGTAGCCAGAGGTATTCGCCGGCCTGCCAGTTGATGTTGGTGAGGGTGATGCTGACGGAGGTGTAGTTTCCGATGCCATTGCCACCGCCATTGGGGAGACCGCCACTGGAGGAGAAACCTTCGTCTCCAGAGACATGAAGTGACACCGCGTTGCCGCGTTCGTCGGCTGTGTAGCCGGAGGCGGTCAACTGGTCGCCGCTGCTGGATGCCACAAGCCAGGAAAAATCCCACGTGGTGGCATACGTGTGGTAGCGCCATTGTTCGACGTCGAAGGAGAGCGTCACGGAATTGATGGTGTCTCCGGTGTTATTGATGAGCTGGAGGCCGAGGTATGCGGTATGGCCGGAGGCATATCCGTTGCCGGCGAAGAGGCCGAGGGCGCGGTCGGCGCTGTTGTTGGCGCCGAAGCTGTAGAGTGTGCCGCCACTGCGTGAACCGGAACTGGCGCGGGCGCTGTCGGCGGCGCCTTCGGTGGAATACCAGCCGGGGAGGGTGCTGTTGTTGGCCAAGGTCCAGGTGAGGGTGCCGCTGGCCTGCGCGGGAAGGGTGTCGAAGTTTTGCTCGTAGAGCGTTCCCGTGAACGAGACCTGCGCGGCGAGCGGGACGGCGGAACCGAGAGCGAGCAGGGCGGTGGCGAGAAGGAGGCTGTTTTTGGTTTTCATGGTTGTTTTTGACTGGCAGCGGGAGTGGAGAACGAACCGGGGCGAGGAGGCGGAGCGCGTTATTGGTCGAACCGCCAGAAGGCGGTGAGGTCGTCGTTGTGGCTGGCCTGCATGTCGGCCTTGGTGATGCGCTGCACGTGGCCGTCGATGAAGACGACGTTGATGGAGTCCCGGTGGACATACTGGAGGGGAGGCGTTGCGCTGTCCGGAACCTGGCTGGCGTTGAGGTTGGTCAGGTAGGTGCCTCCGCCGGAGTCAACGGCTCCGTCGAGAAAAAAGACCATCCGGGAGGGATGCGGAATAGCGGAGAACCGGACCGCGTAGCCTTGGGCGGGATTGCGGATTTTGATGTCGGTCCCGTCCATGTTGGTGGCGGTGGCCCAGGCGTTGATGCCGTAGGTGCGGCCGAAATGAACGGAGGAGGAGGGCGGGTTTTTTACGTATCCTGTTTCACATTTCATCGGTGAAGGAGCGCTGGTCCAGTCGATATTTTTCTGCACCCTGAAATTGAGGTAAGGGCTGATCTGATACGGATACGCGGGGTCGGTGGAAACCTCGTTGCGGCACCATGCCTTGGCGTTGGGCATCTGGTCGCGGTTGTCGTTGATCCAGAGGAGGGCGGCGGCCTGCAACTGGCGGAGGTTGGAGGTGCATTGCGCGGAGCGCGCCGTCTCGCGCACGCGGCCGACGGTCGGGATGAGGATGCCGGCGAGGATGCCGATGATGGCGATCACGGTGAGAAGCTCGATCAGGGTGAAACCGCGCCTCACGGTGAGGCGGGAGCGGGAGTCAGCCGGGGGCGGGGGCTGTGGTGAAGAGGCCGGGGCGGATAACATCATGGGGCCAGAATAGCGCACCGGGGGCTTTGCGCCAATTTACGTTTGCGTGAAAAATTCGTATTTTGTGATATGCAAGACGCATGAACCCAAAGCGGAAAACATTGCGGAAAGGAGGCCGGAAACGTGTCGCATCGCGGACGGGGATTGATCCGGCCGCACTGGAATCGGCGGCGGGGCGCGTGCTGTTTTCGCTTGCCGGATGGCGTCGGCACGAGATTGCCGCGGGGGGGAAGGAGGGCGGGCGGCTGCAGTTGGGCGACGCGACGACCCGGCATGTAATCTGCCTGCGGGGCAACGCCGAGGTGGAGACGACGGCCGGAGTGATGCGGCTGGAAACCGGTACGGTGTGGGCTCCGGCGGGAGGGGGAACGGCGGACGGGATCGCTCCGGTGGTGCGCTGGAGGGCGGGGATGAAGGACGGAGGCGATTCGCCGGTGGTGCTGGAGTTCGCTTTCGCGCCGCCGCTGGCGGCGGAGTATGCCGGGTTCCTGGCGCGAAACTTCGGTCGGGTGGTGCGGCTGCCAACGGACGGAACGGCGCTGCGCGCTGCGCGGGCCTTGGAGCGGGCGTCGGAGGTCGGGGAAACGCGCGAGATGATGTCGAAGCAGGTGTTCGCATGGTTGACAGCGTTGCACGAGGCGCTGGAGGAGCGGCAGGTGCATCTGCGGGATTTGCTGCGCGGGCGGATCGACCATTTGTTGCCGGAATGCGCGGCGCATGGTTATTCGGTCAAGGCGCTGGCGACGCATCTGGGGTGTTCGCCCGCCTACTTGGCCGGGCGATTGCGGCATGCGTGGCGCCGGCCGGCCGGCGAGGTGTTGCACGAGCTGCGTTACAGGCACGCTTGGACGTTGCTGAACACGACTTCGTCGGCCGTGGCGGAGGCGGGCTGGCGGTGCGGATTCGGCTCGGCCTCGTCGTTTGTGACCGCGTTCAGGCGAGCGTGCGGGATCACGCCGGCGCAGGCGCGCGGAAAGCCGGTGCCGCGGTTTCTGGTGGCGTCAGGTTCGCCGATGGATTTGCCGGGGGGCGAGGCCGGGCGGGGGAAAAGGAACGCGGAACCGATTGCCACGTCCGGCGGCGGCGAGACGACGGTGGCGGCGGCGGTGTGGAGCGGACCGTATTTTCAGTTCGATGGCGGGGTGTCGGATGTCACCTACCCGCATCCCTACGATCTGGCGATCAACACGATTTCGAATGCGGTGCACTGGGTGCTGACGCTGGAGGGCGAGGCGGTGTTCGAGTGCGGCGGGCATTCGCTGACGTTGCATCCGGGGATCGTACTGGTGTATCCGCAACCGCTCAACGGGCGTCTGGTGACACGGGAGGGTGGCTCGTGGCGGCGCCTCTGGATCAAGGTGCGAGGGGAATGGGGCGTGGAGGCGTTGATGGCGCTCGGGGCGGCGCATGGCTGGGTGGCGAGGGTTCCGTTGTCGTCACGCGTGGTGCGTCTGGCCCGGGAGTGGGTGGATTATTGGAGTGCGCATCGCGGAGAGCCATCGGTGGAGGGATCGCGGGCGGCGTTCGAGTGGCTGGCGGAGTGGTGGCGCTTTTTGTGTATCCAAAAACCGGTTATAGATGGGAACGGAGGCGCGCGGATGGATGAAGGGGAAGGGGGGGCAGGTATTGCGGAGGCGTTGCCGGATTTGCGGAGGCTGCTGTCACGGTCGTTTTTCCGGCGCATCAAGACGATCAGCGGCTATGCGGCGCAGATCGGTTACTCGCGCGAGCATACGAGTCGGAAGTTACGAGGGCAGTGGAGCAATGGGACTCCGGCCCAGATCGTGCGGAGGAATCGGCTGGCGCAGGCCGCGCTTGATTTGCAGCATACGCGGATGTCGGTGGCGGAGGTCGCGCAACGCGCGCAGTTCGCCTCGGCGGGGACGTTCATCGTGGCCTTCAAAAAGAGATTCGGCCAGACTCCGCTGGCCTGGCGGCTGGGGAGGATGTAAGGGTTTTTTGAATATTGGCAGCCGGGTCAGGCGAGCGGTTGCAGGGGGATTTCGTTTTTCTCGGCGAGCGCGAGCGGGGTTTCCGCCCAGGGGAGAGTGAGCCAGGCGGTCTCGTCGCCGGTGGCGATGCCGGGCGGCGGTGCGAAAACGAGGCCGCTCATGAAGTCGATCAGCACGGGATCGTCCCAGGTTTGCGGGTCCATGCCGGTATGGCCGAGGTCGGGAGTGGTGAGGGAGGGCGGCTCGTCGGCGCGCCACCAGCAAATGAGGGAGCGGCGGGTGGCATCGCGGCGTCGCCAGGCGTAGGCGGAGGTGCGGCGGAGGAAGCGACCGGCGAGGGATTCGCAGCGCGCCAGCGGGAAGGTGTCGTCGAAAACGGTGAAGACGTGCTGGCCGGCGAAGTAAGATTGTTTGGGATACGCCACCGTCTTGTCGGGGAACAGGCAGAGGAGACCCTTGGGGTTGCGCCCGTGGAAGCGCGCGCCGTTGTCCTTGACGTAGTGCATGTCCGCCAGGTGGAAAAGATTCATGGGGATGCCGCGCGCGTGATGGGCGAGGAGGCGGCGGAGGTTCCAGGCGGCCTGCTTGCGTTCGGACCAGGCGTGTTCGCCGAGGGCGAGGAAGCGCGAGCACTCGGAGGGCGCGCCGGTCTCGCCCTGACGGAGCGTGACGTGCGGGGCATGGCGGGCGCAGAGGCGGGCGAGGTCGTCCACGCAGTCGAACTGTTCGTCGGGATTGTGCGGATAGAAATGATAGGTGAGCTCGTCGAGCAGGTGAGTCCGGTTTTCCTTTGCGAGGGCGGCGAGGAACTTTCCGGCGAAGTCGTATTCGTCGTGGTCGGCGAGGCCGGGACCGAGGATGCGGCTGGCTGGCCGGACTTTCCGAAGGAGGGTGGCGGTGCGGATGAAAAAACGGGTGTAGTCCTCCACGGATACGATGGGAAGCATGGGTTCGTTCCAGATTTCCCATGTATCCACTTTCCCATTGTAGCGCGCGGCCATGGCGCGCACCCAACGGTCCCAGGCCTCGAGGGCTTCGGGCGAGACGGGAAGGCCGTCGCCGAGTCCGACGCCACCGCCGCCGGGATATGCAAGGTTGCCGTAGGAGGTTTGGAGCCAGGGTTTGATGCCGTGGGCGAGGCAGCCTTCGACGATCTCGTCGAGCCAGTCCCACTGATATGCGCCGCCTTTGACCGGTTCGCAGCGCGCCCAGCCGGCCTGCACCCGAGCCTGGGTTGCGCCGAGCGCGGCAAGATGCGGCACGAGCGGGGCGAAGTCAACGTAGGCGCGGTCGATGGTTTCGAGGCCGATGCTCCAAGGGGAGGAGCCGATTTCGCGGGCCGTGCGGGGTCGCAGGCGCACGAACGGCTTCCAGCCGAGGTGGACGAGGGACGGGAGAAGGTCGGTGTTGGGACGCATTCGGAGGGATGGCGATGGCGCGCTGTCAGCGTTTGGCGTCGGAGCGAAGGCGGGTGATGGCAGTGGCGATGATGAACGCGCCAAGTCCGCCGAGAAAGGCGGCGGTTCGAGGCTCGGGGATCTGGGTCTGCGAGATCGTTATGCCGCTGAGGGAGTATTTCCAAAGGTCGCCAGTGGCGTCCTGCAGCGTGTTGAAATGGAGGGTGCGTCCGGCTGTGCCGAGGTCGGTAGCGCTTGCGCGGAAGCCGAGAGCCGAATCGGACGACCAAGTGGCACCGCTCGAACTGATGATGGATGCCGTCCACTCCCTGTTGGCGGGATTGAGGTTGATCGTGAAGGAGTAGGTTTTGCCGGTTTCGATGGTGATGCCGGAGGAGATATAGGTCGAGGAACCATTTTTGTTACCGTTGGCAAGTCTGATCTCCTTGTTGTCTCCCGTGATTTGTATGTTCCAGGACTCGTTGGCGTTGGCGACGGAGTTGGTGATCGTGACGGAACTGTCGAAGATGCCGATGTAGTCGGTGGCGGCAGTGAAGCCAGTGAGGTCGTCGAAACGGATGCTGAAGGAAATGGAATAGGCTTTGGTGGTATCGATGATGCCGGTGCTTCCGCTCTCATACTTTCGATAGAGGGAAGTGCGCCGGGTCGCGGCACCACCGGCAGTGGCGGTGATGTCCAGCCAGTCTCCGGCGCCGATGGCGGCGCCAACGGTGGTGCCGGTTCCAAAGATTGCAGTGCCCCATGCGCCGCTCCAGCCGTCACCGGCCTTGCCTGCGAATTGGTGCGAGGCGCTATCGGTGCCGGTGCCGCCCGTGAAATCGGCGACGACCGTCTGGGCAATGACAGGCGCGGTGACAGCGAGCAGGGCGGCGGCAGCGATGAGGCTGACCGCCGGACGATGTGAATGTATGTCGTGTGTTTTCATATGTTATCGGGTAATGTTAGTAGTCAAAAACTGGTTACATTGTTGATGCCTCTACCTGCAGAAGACGGACTTGTTCGACTTCGAGAGGAATGTTGTCCAACGAGAGGCGCTCGCCGGTCAGCAGGTCGATGGCGTGCGTCGCGTTGCGGCCCGGTGCGGCGGTGATGCGGACGGCGACGGAGAGGTCTTGGCGGGCGTAGTTGCAGAGATTGACCAGACGACTGCCGTTGTGGATCGCGGTGCGAAGATGGACGAGGCGGGTGGGCGTGGAAATCGGCCCGGTTTCCACGACTTGAACATCGGGCAGGAGGCCGGCGGCGGCGAGGGTCTGGCGGGTTTCGGCAAAGGGATCGGCGGCGAAGGCGGCGGCATCGAGCACGCGGTCGGGCTCGAGCAGGCTGGCGGCGGGCTGGGGGCGATCATAGGGGTCGCGGGTGAGGTTGTCCTTGCCGACGGTCCAGATCGGGATGCCGGAGGCGCGGGCGGCCTTGAGGGTCTCAAGGGCTTTGGCGTCGATGTGGGTGAAGTAGCCGACAAGGATGGCCTTGGTCTTGGCGGGGTCGGGCCGTTGCCCGGCGGCGAGGTCGCGCTCGAAGAGGTAGGCGGGGCGGTGGCCGTTGAGGGTGAGGCCTTCCCAGAGGGTTTGCCATTGGCGGTAGATCGGGAGCCGCCATTCTCCGTGGGTGTGGGCGAGCACGGGGGAGCGTCCCCAGAGGATGGCGATCGGGCGGGGGGTGGTGTGCAGGGCGTGGACTTCGGGAGCGAGGCGGTTGAGGTCCATAGCGGCGCGACTGGCGGCGTCGAGCGCGCCGGGACGCTCGGAGATGTTGTTGCGGGGCCAGTGGGTCCAGAGATTGGACATGGCCTGGCCGTGGACGGCCTGTTGCCAGATGCCGGCGTGGAAGTGGTTGGGCGGGATGGGGCGGTCCCAGTGGCCGGGCGCAGGGTCGGGGTTTTCGGCGGACATGCCGGTGAAGGAATCGTTGAAGAGGTGGAACTCGGCGTTGACGGCGGGGGCGTCGGGACGGGCGCTGCTGAGCACGTCGTAGAGCATGAGGCCGGGGGTCCAGTTGACGGAGTAGATGCTGGTCTTCTCGCTGTGGACGCCGGACATGAGGTCGGCGCTGCCGACGCGGTTCTGGTCGAGGCCGTTGAAGACCCACCACGAGTCGGTGCCGATGAGGTCGGTCATGCGGACGTTGGCGATGGTGTCGATGCCCATGCGGGGGTGCCCGGCGGTGCCGGCGGTCATCTTGGTGTAGGTGAAGGTGCGCGGGAGGGCGTTTTTCACGATCCGGTTGACGCGGGTGAACCAGTCCTGGACGCGCTCCATGTTGAAGAGGCTCCAGTCCGCGTATTGGCGGAGTTCGAGCCCGGAGGAGGAGGGGAGTTTTTGCGCCCAGGGCTGGACGTGCTTGCGGTTGACGAAGTCGGGCACGGGGATGGCGTCCCATGCGGCGTAGTTGGAATCCCATGCGCGGTTGAGTTCGGCGAGGGTGCCGTGGCGGCGGCGGAGCCAGGCGCGCCACCGGTCGGGAGAATCGACGGTGGCGCCGTTGAATGCGGGTTCGTTGGCGAGGTCGAAGCCGAAAAGGTTGGGAACGTCCTTCAGGTCGGCGAGGACACTTTCGAGGGTGTTTTTATGGATTTCCCAAGCTGGCTTGGCCATCATGTCGTGGCGCATGAAACCGAGGCCGACTTTGAGCTCGGGGTGTTGTTCGAGCACCCAGCCCGGAAAGATGTGTCCGGAGTAAAGGATGTCCCAGAACTGGCCGTATGAGGCGGCTTCCTCGGCGCGTTTGCGCTGGCCGAGGCCGGTGTGGCGCGCGGGTTTGTCAGCGGCGGGGAACTCCCAACTGGGGCCGACCGTGTGTCCGGTGAAGCTGAAGCCGAGGTCGCGGGTGAGTTCGTAGCGTGGCGTCTGCAAACCGACGAGATAGATGGGGCGGCCGTTTTGCCAGAATGCGCCATCGCGGACAGAAACGAGCGAGGTGTCGGGAATGATCCGGGGGACGGCGAGCGGAGCGGCCTGACCGGATTCCAGCCGGGCGACGCGGGCGTCCCATTCTCCGGCTGTATCCAGAATCCAGCGCGTCTCGCCGTGGACAAACGCATTGAGATCGACGCCTTGCGGGGCGGGATCGACCGTTTCCTGGAGCAGGCGGAGGAAGTAGAGGGGCGCGAGTTTGTTGAGAATGTTCAGGCGGGCCTGCTCGTAGGGGGCGGCCTGGCCGGGGAACCGGCGGAGGAGCGCAGCCAGCCGGGCTTCGCGGACGGGAGCGGAGCGGATGAAGTCGAGGAGCTCAAAGGCGAGGGGATGGAGGGCGGCTCCCCCCGGCTGGATATCGAGGACCGGCGGAGTGGCGGCGGCAGAGGAAACTTCGGTATCGTCGGCGTCAATACGGACATGACCGATGACCGACATGGAGGGGTTGAAGCGGAGCGTGAGCGGCCAGCTTACGGATTGTTTCCCTTCCTGATTGTGGGCGATGAGTTGTCCGTTGATCCAGAGGCGTTGCCCGGCTTGCCCGATGCCATAGGCGATGTGGGTCCAGCGGCCGGTGACGAGCTGGCCGCCATCGGAGCGCACACCGGAAAGCCATTGGTTTTTGTTGTGCCAGCTCAGGTGGTTGGCCTCGACTTGGCCGGAGGGGCTGGTGGAAATGCGCAGGCTGCGGGCGTTTTTCCTGAAGTCGCCCGCTTCGACGAGGTTTACGGTTTCGGGGAATTGCAGGCGGACGCCGGGGGCCTTGTTGCCCGCCCGCGCGCTGCGGGCAAGGGTGTGCTGCGGGACGGCGGTCACGGGGGTGCCAAGGGGAAGTATCCAGAACGATATGACAACCTCGGGGATGCTCCTGAGGCCGAGATCGACCGTGACGGCGCCCGAAGCGAACCATTGGCGGCCGGAGGCGAGCGTGATGACCCGGTCCGACAATTCCGGGGCCGGCGCGGTCATGTCCTGATGGAGCGGACGGGCGATCTCGATGGCGTCGAATGCCGGGGGCTGCCCAGCCATGCCTGATTGGGAAATGGCCAGGGGCAGGATGCCGAGGGAGAGAGTGAGGTGGTGGAGTGATCGCATGAGAGTGAGGGAGGGCGGGGGGGAGGGGTGTTATTTTTGGACGGCAAATTTGAAATCGGGGTCGGAGATGATGTCTTGTTTGCCGAGGAGTTTTACGTGGCCGTCGAGGAAGAGGACGTTGTCCTTGTTTTTGTGACGGAGGGTGCGTTGTTCCTCATCCCAGCGGGCGCCGGCTTGCAGGCCGGTGGTGCGGAAATGAAAATAGCCCCAGCCGGTGCCATCAAGGAGGAGGACGGTGCGGGAGGGCGGGGTCGGGATGGCGGAGCGTTTGACGGCCTCGCGTTCCTTGGAGCCGAAGTGTTGGAAGCGGTAGGAGGTGAGGGAGGTTTTGGCGGGGATGTCGAAGACGGTGTTGGCGGGGCAATGGAAGAGGCCGTCGTAGTTGCGACGGTAGTCGTTGTCGGTGCCGGTGGTGGAGACGATGCGGAGGTAGGGTTCGATTTGGTAGGCCCAGCGCCTGGGCCAGTCGTTCCAGTCGGGGAGCGTGTCGCCGTGTTCGCTCGCGAAGAGTTCGAAGGCGACGCCGATCTGGCGGAGGTTGCCGGCACAGGTCGTGGTCCGGGCGGATTGCCGGACGTTGCCGGCCACCGGAATGATGATCGCGGCAAGGATGCCAATGATGGCGATGACCGTGAGCAATTCGACCAGGGTGAAGGCGCGAGACGGGAGGGGGGCGGGCACCGTAACGATCCGTATGTCTGGTAAGCGTTTCATGGGGTATTGATGGTTGTGGTTTCGGCGTCGTTGTGAGGTGGATGGGAAACATTATCGGGGCAGGTGTGAGAGGTGCGGACTCCCTGCCTCGGATGATGGATACTTTGCTAAATTGTAGTCTCATGTTCGAGCCTGCATAAGAGCGAAGAAGTAAGAACCGTATGATTTGTAACGTGAGGTAAATGAATTGATGATAAGGGGAAAACGCGTGTTTGACGTTGCCTGCCGGGAGGAGGCGCGGCGTTTTGGTGGCATATGCCATTTGCCCAGCCACCTGCCCCGGGGCGTGTTTCCCGCAATTATTTTCTGGATATCCTGCATGAGATGCAGCGGAGGGAGTGGCCGACGCGCACCCTGCTGGCGGAGCGATTTCCGGGAGAGGCGCGCCCCGGCGACTCGCCGGCCCAGTTGCATCCCTGCAACCGGCTGATGGTGAACCTGGAGGGGCGGGTGGCTCGCGAAATCATGAGCGACGGACAGCGCAGGACGCTGGTGATGGAGCCGGGGGACTGCCTGTTTCTGCCGCGGATGGCGTGGAGTATTCCGCATTGGGATACGCCGCATCTGGCCATCGCGCTGGTGTTCCCGCACGGGTTTCTGCGTTTTGCGATGAGCAACTGCTCGTGGCAGGCGGGGCCGCGGTTGCTCGTCCAGCCGTCGCCGTGGGCCTGGAATACCACAATGGCGATGGGATCGCCGGGCGCGGACCTGCTCAAGGCGCTGGAAGCGGTGGCGCTGGCTCCGCCCGGGGAGGCGGTGCTGGTGCGTCACATCGTGCTGGCGTTGCTGGCCTGCTCGATCCGGCACCTGGAGGCGGATAGCGACGATCCGCGCGCGCAGCGGCCCGCGCAGGTATGGTGGGAAGCTGTCTCGTATTTACAAAATAATTACGGAGATCCGGCTCTGACACGCGAAAAGGTGGCGGCGGCGGTTGGCGTGCATCCGAATTATCTGTCGGCGCTGGCGGCGCGGGAGAGCGACGGATTTCACCGCACGCTGGAGGCCATCCGGATGGAGCGGGCCAGGCACCTGTTGAGCGAGGGAAAGTGGAGCATCAAGGAAATCGCCGCGCAGTGTGGCTACGCGAATGCGGTGCATTTCAGCCACGCCTTCCGCCGGGTGGCGGGGATTCCGCCGCGAAAGGCGCTGAAGCGGGAACGGGAGGGGTGGGGCGGGTAAGGAGAACTCCCGTCGGGGATTTTACTTACGAAAATTAGCAAAAGTGCCTGTTTTCAGGAACAGGATTTCAACCTGGGCGGCGGCGGATCGGGTCGGTCAGGCCAGTTCGCGGCGGAGAGTGGTCCATTCGGAGAGCGGGGTGGCGCCGATGGACTTGTAGAAGTCGAGTGCAGGGGTGTTCCACTTGAGGGCGCGCCATTCGAGGCGGGTGCAACCGTCCTCGGAGGCGGCGTTGGCGGCGGCGGTGAGAAGCGCGCGGCCGATGCCCTGCCGGCGCAGGGCGGGACGGACGTAGAGGTCTTCAAGAAAAGCGCCGGGACGGCCGGCGAAGGTCGAGTAGGTGGGATACCAGACGGCGAAACCGGCGGGGATGCCGTGAAAGTGGGCGAGGAGGGCGTTGGCTCGTCGCTGCACGCCGAAGAGGTGCTCGGCGAAGAGGGAGGGAGTGGACTCGACTTCGTGCGAGAGGCTTTCGTAGGAGGCCAGTTCGCTGACGAGCCGGTGCAGGAGCGCGACGTCGGCCGGGGCGGCGGGGCGGATTTGAAGCGGGGGGCGCGTGGGGTCGGAGTTGGCGGAGAGGCGGGCGGCGAGGGAGGCGGCAGAGCAATTGCAACCGCCGGCGGAGGAAAGCGAACAAGCGGTGGGGGCGCCGGGCGCCGGCGTGTGGCCGCAGGCGCAGGCGGGGGCTTCGGGAGAAGAGGCGGGAAGAGGGGATGGAGCGACGGTGGCGGCGGTAACGGCGTGGTTGGATGATTCGTTGTCCATCGGTTTTCTCGTTCGGTGCGGGTGCTGTTTTTTGCAGCGCAGGCGGTCGGCCTGCGCTGCCTGCGATCGCGGTGCGGGCGCGACGTCTGTCATTAATTTTACATGACAAGCTCGAACCACTCTTCCTCGCAGATGCGGTCCTTCTTGTCGAAGAGGGCGCTCGTGATCTGGTCGATGAGGCGGATGGCGCCGGCGTAGCCCATCGTCGTGAAGAAACGGTGACCGACGCGGTCGAGGATCGGGAAGCCGAAGCGGACGAGCGGGATGTCCTCCACCCGGGCGATGTACTTGCCGTAGGTGTTGGAGAGGATCAGGTCCACGGGGGCGTTCTTGATCCACTGGTGCAGCTCGAAGAAGTCGGCCTGCTGCTTGATCTTCGCGTCGGGCACGACCGGATCGAGAAGCTGGTGGAGGCGTTTTTCGAAGTGGTTGCCGATGCTGCCGGTGATCACGTAGACGGGGAGCATGCCGAGCTCGAGGGCGAACTTGGTCATGGCGATGACGTGGTCGGGGTCGCCGGCGATGGCCACGCGCTTCTGGTGAAAATACTGCTGCATGTCGCTCATCATGTCGATGAGGCGGCCGCGCTCGGTGGCGATGTCGTCGTGGACCGCGCCGTCGGGCGAGAAGGCGCGGAGGGCCTGGATGAAGGCATCCGTGCCGCCCACGCCGATCGGGAGTTCGAGCAGCTGGCTGGGGACGTTGTGCTTGTTTTCGAGCGTGATGGCGGCCGGGTTGCTCGTGAAGTGACCGAGGGCGAGGGTGGCGATGCTGTCGCCCATGCTGCGAATCTCGGGCAGGGTGGTGCCGCCCTTGGGGAACATCCGGTATTCGCCGTCGAGTCCGCCGTCGAGGACGCCGGAGGTGTCGGGGAGGATGACGGTGGGCACGCCCATGAGCGTGGTGAGGCGGCGGAACTCGCGCATGTCGGCGGGTTCGACAAAACCGGGGATGAGGTTGATCTGGTTTTTCGTCTCACCGGTGCGCTCGGCCAGGTATTTGATAATCGATGACACCATGTTGGCGAAGCCGGTGACATGGGAGCCGATGAAGCTGGGGGTGTTGGTGTGGATGACGATCTTGCCCTCGGGGACGGCGCCTTCCTCGCGGGCGCGTTTCACGATCGTGGGGATGTCGTCGCCGATGACCTCGGAGAGGCACGTGGTGTGGACGGCGACGATGTCGGGATTGTAGATCGTGAAGATGTTCTTGAGCGCCTGGGTGAGGTTGGCGAGCCCGCCGAAGACGGAGGCGCCTTCGGTGAAGGAACTGGTCGTGGCGACGACGGGTTCCTTGAAGTGGCGGGTGAGGTGCGAGCGGTGATAGGAGCAGCAGCCCTGCGAGCCGTGGCTGTGCGGCATGCAGCCGTGGATGCCGAGCGAGGCATACATGGCCCCGATGGGCTGGCAGGTCTTGGCGGCGTTGATGCGAAGGGCTTTGCGGTCGAGGATCTCGGTGGTGGTTCCGTTGAGCATGGCAGTGGTGAGTTTTCGATTTTGATTTTGGATTTTCGATTGGGAAGGAGGAGGGGCGGCGCTGACGTCGTCCGGCGGAGGCGTGCCGGCGGGGCGCGGAAAATTTCGAGCGGATAGCGATGAACCTGTGCGGCCCGAGGTTTGCGCGCCGGGCGCGGAAAACGCACACCGGACGACGTCAGCGCGGCCCCTCCCGTGAGGAGCTCTGGCGCTTAGCCTTCGTCCCCGGCACCGGCGGCGGCGGGGGCTTTCCATGTCTTGGGTTCGTCTTCGATGGCGGCGGATTTGTCTTTCGGTTTATACACGGGGCGCGCGGGGACGGCCGGGTTGGTCTTCCAGGGCGCGGTGACGAGCTTCCAGACCTTGGTGTTCACCATGCGGTCGATTTCCTTGTAGAAATTGGCCGCGCCGGTGAAGGCGGCATAGGGTCCTCCGTAATCGTAGCTGTGGAGCTGTTTGCAGGGGACGCCGAGTTTCTCGATGATGAACTTTTCCTTGATGCCCGAGCCGATGACGTCGGGTTTGTAGATTTCGATGAGTTTTTCGATTTCGTGGTGCGAGATGTCGTCGATGACCAGGGTGTGTTTGGACATCTCCTTCATCATGCCTTCGTAGTCGCGGTAGGTGAAGCCGCTTGCCTCGAGGGCGGCGGCTTGTTCCGGCGTCTTGCGCGGGCGGTAGCGTTTGGCGTCGGCCTCGACGCTGATCTCCTCGATGTTGCGGGAGTCGGCATCGATCTTGATCGTGGGGAGGACGGCGCGGCCTTCGTAGTCGTCGCGGTGGGCGAATTCGTAGCCGGCGGCGATGACCTTCATGCCCATGTCGCGGAAGAGATCCTGGTAGTGGTGGGCGCGGGAGCCGCCGACAAAGAGGGCGGCGGTCTTGCCCTGGCAGCGCGAGCGGACGTCGTCGCGGATCGGACGGAGGACGGCCATTTCCTGGGCGATGACTTCCTCGACGCGGTCGGTGAGCTTTTTCGAGTCGAAATACTTGGCGATCTTGCGCAGCGACTTGGCGGTGGATTCGGCGCCGATGAAGTTGACCTTGAACCAGGGGATGCCGAACTTGGTCTCCATCATCTCGGCCATGTAGTTGATGGAGCGGTGGCACTGGACGACGTTGAGATCGACGGTGTGGCAGCGGGTGACCTGCTCGTAGGAGATGTCGCCGGAGAGCGTAGCGGTGATGTGGATACCGCACTTGCGCAGGAGGGTGTCGATCTCCCAGGCGTCGCCGCCGATGTTGTATTCGCCGAGCATGTTGATGCGGAACTCGGCGTCGTCGGGCGTGTCGTCGAGTCCGACCATGTGCTTGAACACGCCGTTGTTGGCGATGTGGTGGCCGGCGGACTGGGAGACGCCCTTGTAGCCTTCGCAGGAGAAGCCGAAGATGTTGATGCCGAGTTCCTCCTTGGCGAGGCGGCAGACGGTGTGGATGTCGTCGCCGATGAGACCGACGGGGCAGGTGGCGTAGACGGCGATGGCCTTGGGCTTGAAGATGGCGTAGGCTTCGCGGATGGCGGCGGCGAGTTTCTTTTCCCCGCCGAAGATGATCTCGTCCTCCATCATGTCGGTGGTCATCGAATACTGGAGGTAGTTGATCTGGCCGGGGGTCGGGCGGGCGAGGTTGCGGCGGGTCTGCCACGAGTAGAAGCTGCAACCGATGGGACCGTGCGTGATGTGGAGGACGTCGTGCATCGGACCGATGACGACGCCGCGGCAGCCGGCGTAGGTGCAGCCGCGCTGGGTGATGATGCCGGGGATGGTGCGGGTGTTGGCCGCGATCTGCGGCGGGTTCTCCGGGTCGTTGAGGAGAAATTGTTTCGCGCGCTTCTTCTTGGTCTTGTCGGGGTAGATTTTCAGCATTTCGTCGCGGGCGACGACGGGATCGATGGTGTCGGCGAACGCGGCGGAGGAGCCGGGCGGGGAGGGGGGCTCGGGAGGGGAGGCGGAAGCGGCGCCGTCGGAGAGTGGATCGGAGATGGTGCTCATCGTTGGTGGTGGTGAGTGGTCAGACGTGAATGGTGGGATGGCGGGTGGTCGGTCGATGGTAGGTGTGCGGGAGCGGGCGGTCTGGAGGAGCGGCAGGGCGTCCTCGCCGCCGGCCGGGATGGGTGTCCCGCAACTATGCGCTGATGGCGTGCTGGCGCGCGTCCGGCGGCGGGGACGCCGCCGCTCCGTTGCGATGGGCGGCGGCTCAGTTCAGGAGGCCGTATTGCATGAGGAGGTCTTCGAGTTCCTGGATGCTCAGGGGATTGGGAACAACGAAGTTGGTGTTGTTCGCGATGGCGTTGGCCAGGGTGCGGTACTCGGTGGCCTGCTCGCAGTCCTTGTTCCACTCGATCACGGTCTTGCGGTTGATCTCGGCGCGCTGCACGTCGTTGTGGCGGGGGACGAAGTGGATCATCTTGGTGCCGAGTTTCTCGGCGAACTTCTCGATCATCTCGCGTTCGTTGTCGACCTTGCGGCTGTTGCAGATGAGGCCGCCGAGGCGGACGGTGCCGGTCTTGGCGAACTTGAGGATGCCCTTGGAGATGTTGTTGGCGGCGTACATGGCCATCATCTCGCCGGAGCACACGATGTAGATTTCCTCGGCCTTGCCTTCGCGGATCGGCATGGCGAATCCGCCGCAGACGACGTCACCGAGGACGTCGTAAAAAACGTAGTCGAGCTGCTCGCTCTCGTCGTAGGCGCCGAGTTGTTCGAGCATGTTGATCGAGGTGATGATGCCGCGGCCGGCGCAGCCGACTCCGGGCTCGGGTCCGCCGGACTCGACGCAGAGGCTGTTGCAGAAGCCGGGAGAGCGGATGTCGGAGAGTTCAACGTCCTCGCCTTCTTCGCGGAGGGTGTCGAGGACGGAGCGCTGGGCGAGGCCGCCGAGGAGGAGGCGGGTGGAATCGGCCTTGGGGTCGCAGCCGACGACCATGACCTTCTTGCCCATCTCGACGAGACCGGCGACGGTGTTCTGGGTGGTGGTGGACTTGCCGATGCCACCTTTGCCGTAAATGGCTACTTTTCTCATATGCGGAAGGAGTGAGTTGTTATGGTTGGTTATGTCGTATCAGGAACGGATGACGTATAGCGGGAGCGGTGCCACGGGGTTGCGGCGGGTGGTGCGCACGATCGTTAGTCGTTGGAGACTGCCGGGATAAAAATGTGGAATTTTTGCGGAGCCGGTTGGCACGGGAGGAGACAGGGGCGGGAAAGCTACCGACGGGTCGGGGCTGGCAGGGGGTTCCTACGGAAATGTAGGGCGGCGGGTTCGGCGGAGGGGCGGCCGGAACCGCCGCTCCGGTTGGCACGGAAAAAGCAGTGCGCGGGGCGGGATGAATGTGCTTTCGCTTTCTGCAACGACCTCGTCGGAACCTTCGCTGGAAGAGCGCGCGCTGGGTGCGTACCTGGGGTTTGCTGTCGGGGATGCGATGGGGGCGAGCGTCGAGTTCATGACGCCGCGCGAGATCCGGGTGGTGCATGGCGGCGTGCTCGATACGATCAAGGGAGGCGGCTGGCTGCGGCTGAAACCCGGGCAGGTGACCGACGACACGCAGATGTGCCTCGCGCTGGGCGGGGCGATGCTGGCGAGCGGAGGCTGGAATCTGCGGGCGGTGGCGGATGCATTCGTGGCGTGGTTGCAGAGTCGTCCGGTGGATGTGGGCAACACATGCCGGCGCGGCATCCGGCGGTATTTGCAAACGGGAACGCTGCGGGGCGTGCCGGCGGAGGAAGACGGGGGCAACGGCGCGCTGATGCGCAATCTGCCGGTGGCTCTGGGAACGCCGCCGCCGGCGCGGGCAGCGGGAGGCATGACGGCGGAGGAAAGGCGGGCGGCGCTGGTGGAGGGAGACGATGCGGTGTTCGTGCAAAGGAGCGTGGAACAGGCGCGGATTACACACGGGCATGTGCTTTCGGACGAGGCGACGGTGGCGCTGGGGCGGATGACGCGCGTGTTGCTGGCGGGCGGGACGCAAGCGGATTGCCGGCGCATGGCGGATACGCTGGTGGCGCGGAATCCGGTGTTTGCCTTCGAACCGTGGCCGGGAAGGACGAGCGGCTATGTGGCGGATACGGTGCAGACGGTGCTGGACGGTTTTTTGCGAGCGGGGAGTTTTGAGGAGTGTGTGGTGGATGTGGTCAACCGTGGCGGCGATGCGGATACGAACGGCGCGCTGGCGGGCCAGCTCGCGGGAGCATTGTGGGGCGTGCAGGCGATCCCGGCGCGCTGGCTGGCGAAGCTGGACGAGGGCGTGAAAAAGAAAATCGGCGAGCAGGTCGAGGGATTGCTCGGGCTGGGCGGATGGAAGAAAGAATGACGGAGGGCAGATGAAGCGAACCACATGCGCCCCTGCAACGCCGGGCGGACTCGTATCCGGAATGGGCTACACGATCACGGCCGGAGGCGGTTGCAGCGCGGCGATGGCGGCCATGATGCGCTCGCTGGCACGCTGGTAACGCTCCTTGCCGTCGGCGGGATGGTCATAGTCGGCGGGCAGGAGCGGACGGCCGTAGATGATGTCGACCGGCGTGCCGGGACGGAATTTGCCACTGCGCCCGAAGGCGATGTGCGAGTTGAAAATCCGCACCGGCAACACGGGGACGCGCGTCTTGCAGGCGATCATGCCGACGCCCGCCTTGGGCGGCCGGAGTTGCCCGTCGGCCGAGCGGGTGCCTTCGGGGAAAAGCGTGAGGGCCTTGCCGGACTGGATGACGCGGAGGACGTTCTTGATGGCGCTCACGTCCTGGCCGCCGTCGCGGTCCACGGGGATCGCGCCAACGCTGTCGAGCCACCACGAGGCGATGCCGCCTTTCCAGAGCGTGCGCCGGGCGAAAAACGCCATCTGGCGCGGGATGTGGCAGCCGATCATCGGTGGATCGAGATGGCTGGCGTGGTTGGCGGCGACGAGAAACGCCCCGTCTTTCGGCACATGGTGCAACCCGGCGAGTTCGCCCCGGAAACAGATGTCGTAGATGACCGCGAGCGCGTAGTGGCAAATGCCGTACAGCGGCTGCATTTCGATCTGGGAAAAGGCGGGCATGGGAGGGAGAGACGGAAAAACTGAAAAACTGAAAAGCTGAAAGGCGGATTCGGGTGGTATGACAGGTCGGGCTTGCGGCTGGTTGCGTGTGCGCGCGGGCGGTTTTGTATCAGTTTTTCAGTGTTTCGGCTTTTTTGGTGATCGCATCAGCGATCATGTCCACGACCTGCTCCAGGGTGAGGTGGGTGGAGTCGATGTCGGCGGCGCCGGCGGGGCAGGCGAGGGGTGCGGTCTTGCGCGTGGTGTCGAGGCGGTCGCGTTCGGCGACGGCGTCCTGCACGCCTTCGCGGGCCCGGCGGCGGGCGCGTTCCTCGGGATCGGCGTGGAGGAAAAACCGGAGGTCGGCATCGGGAAAAATCACCGATCCGATGTCGCGGCCCTCCATGACAAGTCCGTTGAAGCCGCGGGCGCGGGCGACGTCGGCCTGGCCGCGCTGGTAGGCGAGGAGGGCGGAGCGGAGTTCGGGAATGGCGGCGAAATGGGAGACGGCGACGTTGACGGCGGGGCCGCGGATTTCGCCCTCGGGGAGGACTTCGCCGGCGATTTCGATGCGGGCGGAGCGTCCGTCGATGCGCGTGCCGAAGGTGAGCGAGGACAGGGCGTCGCGCACGGCGGCGGGATCGTCGGGCTTCACGCCTTGCCGGAGGAGGGCGGCGGAGACGGCGCGGTAGAACGAGCCGGTGTCGACGTGCATGAAATGGAAACGTTCGGCGAGCGCGCGCGAGGTGGAGGATTTGCCGGAGGCGGCGCCGCCGTCGATGGCGACAATGAGGAAGCGGTTGCGGGTGCTGGAGGCGGCGGTTGCGCTCGTGGTGTCGGGAATGGCCATCGGATTCGGTTAGAGTTGGGTGAAGGTTTTTTGACGCAGCGTCTCCAGCAATTCAAAAAAGTGCGGGAACGTTTTGGCGCAGCAGGCGGGGTTTTTGATCGAGAGCCAGGGGCGTCCGTCGCCGTGCAGATCGTGACAGCCAAGAATGCCGAAGCTCATGGCGAAACGATGGTCGCCGTAAGTTTCGATTTCGATGCCGGAACCGGAGGCGGTGAGCTGGCGAAGGCGGGCAAGGTCGGGACGGATTTCGAGGGCATCTTCCGTTTCGGTGACATGCTGGCCGAGCCGGGCGAGTTCGCGGGCCATGCCGGCGACGCGGTCGGTTTCCTGCTTGCGCGTGTGGGCGATGCCGCTGATGCGCGTGGGGCTGTCGAGGAGCGGGGCGATGGCGGCGAGCGTGAGAAAGGTGTCGGAGAACTCGCGGAAGTTTTCGGTGATGCCGCGGCGTTGCGCCGAGCCGGGGGGGGGGGAGGGGGGAAAAACTCGCGTCGAGTCCGCGCGGGGTTTCCGCGATGCGGAGGCCGCAGCGTGCCATGATTTCGGCAAACCGGGTGTCGCCTTGCAGGCCGCCGCCGGGGCCGCGCAGGGCGTTGAGCGTGAGCGCACCGCCGACGACGAGCGGGAGCGCCATGAAGTAGCTGGCGGCGGTGGCGTCGGGTTCGATGGCCCAGGTGGAACCGGAGGCGGGATCGAGCCGGTAACGGTGACCACTGGCGGGCGTGAGGCGGTTTTCGGTTGCTCCGGAGCGTTGCAGGGAGGGTTGCCCGAAGTGCTCCATGAGGCGGGCGGTCATTTGCACGAAGGGCCAGCGGACTCCGCCGGCCAGGGTGATCTCGACCGGCGCGGCGGCGAGCGGCGCGACCATGAGGAGGGCGGAGAGCATCTGGCTGCTTTCGGAGGCGTCGATCGTGACGGCGCCGCCTCCCAGGCCGCGGGCGCGGATTTCCAGCGGGAAAAACCCTTCTTCTCCGGTGCAGCGGATGTCGGCGCCGAGGGCGCGGAGGGCGTCGACGAGGCCGCGCATCGGGCGCTTGCGCATCTGCGGGATGCCGTCGATCCGGTAAATGCCGCGCGGCGCGGCGGCGCACAGGGCGGTGAGGAAGCGGGCGGCGGTGCCGGCGAGGCCGACATGGAGGTCGATCGGCGCGGCGGCGCGGAAGGCGTTGGCTTGCCCGCTGATCCGGGCAGTGCCGGCCGCCTCGTCGGTGGCGACGGTGAAGCCGAGGCGGCGCAGGGCTTCGGTCATGAGTTGCGTGTCCTCGCTGAAGAGCGCGCCGGTGAGCGTGACGGGCTCGTCGCAAAGCGCGGCGAGGAGGAGGGCGCGGTTGGTGAGGCTTTTGGAGCCGGGCAGCGTGACCTCGCCCCGCGCGGGGCGGGTGAACGGCGTGACGGGAAGGATGTCGGGCAGCACCATGAAAAAGAACGGAGAACTTCCGCCAATCCGGAGCGCGGGGCGAGCGGAAAGGTGTGGGTAGAAACGGGAGTGGAGAGGGGAGAGGGTATCGTGCCGGAAAATCGGGTCGGCCGCCGTAGCGGCGCGGATCAGCCGAAGGCATTGCGGCGGAGGGAATGCAGCGAGGAGAGGTCGGTGTGCCAGTCGGTGACGGGTGGCAGGGTATGCGGGGATTTGCGGCGAGGGAGTCCGGCGCGGCGCTTGTGCGCGGCGATGTAGCCGGCGACGAAGATGCGCGAGCCGAGGACGGCACCGTCGGTGAAATAGCGGATGCGGTGACGGAGGAGGGAAGGGAGGGGGAGCTGCCCCTTTTCGTGCATGACGCGCCGGAAGTCTGCATCGGGGATTTCGCCCTGTCCTTCCCGGGGGGTGGCGCCTTTGCCGAAGAGCATTTGCCGGTAGCCGGCCTGGGTGTCTTTCCAGTCACGGCCTTCGATGACGGAGCGGAGGCCGGCGCGGGCGAGCGGGTTGCCGGCGACGGCTTCCGCGTATCCGCAAAAACGATACTCGGCGGGATCGGTCGCGAGGCCGGCCCGGACGGGGTTGAGGTCGATGTAGGCGGCCATGATTTCGGCGACGCGACCACCGGAGTCGACGAGGACGCTTTTGAAACGGTCGGACCAGAGATGGCCGAAGCGGTTGCGGGTTTTGTTGAACCAGATGGTGAAGCGTTGCTTGAGGAGCTTCATGAACGGGGAAACGTCGCCCATGAGGGCGAGTTGCCGGACGCGCCATGCATTGGCTTCCCTGATGATTGCGGGATCGGAGGTGTTGGCGAGGTGGCTGGCGATGACCTCGATGAAGGCGGCCTTGTAGCGGGTGGGTTTGGGGTAGAGAACCTTGTATCGGCGGAGGAGTTCGGCGTCGGTGACGGGTTGTTTTTGGGGAATGCGGATGAGAATATGGAAGTGGTTGGAGAGGATGGCGTAGGTGATGATTTCCACACCGCAGTAATCGGCGATTTGCCACATCTGTTTGCGGAAAACTTCCTTGGCAGCGGCGTCGAGCAGGTGCTCGCCGTTGATGGTGCGGCTGATGCAGTGATAGATGGCGGTGTGGGAGTCAGAGGCGAGTTTGATCCGGCGCATTCGCATGATCCGCAGATGAAACAGGTCCTGTCCTCTTTCTGCAAGGTCATTTTTAACCCGTCCCTAAAATTCCTATGGCCGATTCGGAGCGGGGATTGGTAATTGACTGGAAAAAGGCGTTGCCGGGCGGAGGGGCGGGCGGCTTCACTGGTGGTTCCCTTTGCGGCTTTACCGACACACCATCATCACAACCACCGACAGGACATGGCTAAACATCCCGTTATCGAGGCTTTCGAACGTACAGGTCAGGGTCACGTTTTTGCGTTCTACGACCGTCTTTCCCCGGACGAACAAAAGCGGCTGATCGCCGACGCGGAGGAGGTCGACCTCGCCGAAATCGACCGCCTTAACCGCACGCTCGTCGCGGCCGGCGCGGGCGCGGCGGGCGTCAATCTCGACGGTATCGCACCGGCTCCCTACGAGCCGTTGCCCGAAAACGGCGGTGACGCCGCCGCCTGGGCGAAGGCCAAAACCGTCGGCGAGGAGGCCCTGCGTGCGGGCCGGGTAGCCGCCTTCACCGTGGCGGGCGGCCAAGGCACGCGGCTCGGCTACGACGGGCCGAAGGGCACGTACCCGGTGACGCCGGTCCGCAAGAAATCCCTCTTCCAGGTGTTTGCCGAAAAACTCCGCGCGGCGGGCAACCGCTACGGGTGTCCGCTGCACTGGTTCATCATGACGAGCCACAGCAACCACGCGGCCACGGAGGGGTTTTTCCGGGAAAACCGTTTCTTCGGGCTCGACGAATCCCGCGTGCATTTTTTCCGCCAGGGCCGGATGCCGGCGGTGGATTTTGACGGAAAAATCCTGCTCGAAACCACCAGCACCATTGCCATGTCGCCGGACGGCCATGGCGGTTCCCTGCGTGCGCTGGAGCGCAGCGGTGCGGTCGATCTCATGGAACGCGAGGGGATCGATGCCCTCAGTTATTTCCAGGTGGACAACCCGCTGGTGCGTTTCATCGATCCGGCCTTCATCGGCTGGCACCTGCTGCGCGGCTCGGAGATGAGCAGCAAGATGATCCCGAAAGCCTACGCGGGCGAAAAGGTCGGCCACTTCTGCACGCAGGGCGGCAAGCTCGTGGTCATCGAATACTCCGATTTGCCGAAGGCTTATCAGGAGGAAACGGATCCGGCGACCGGCCAGCTTCGCTACATCGCAGGCAGCATCGCCATCCACGTGATCGACCGCGGCTTCATCCGCCGGATGGCGCGCGGAGACGACGCGCTGCCCTTCCACCGGGCCGACAAAAAAATCCCGACGGTCGATGCCGCCGGCGCCCCTGTGAAACCGGAGAAAGCCAACGGTGTGAAGTTCGAGATGTTTGTCTTCGACGCGCTGCCGTTCGCGAAAAACCCGGTGGTGATCGAGGCACGCCGGGCGGACGACTTTTCGCCGGTGAAAAATGCCGAAGGACTCGATTCGCCAAAAACGTGCGCCGAGGATCAGCGCCGCCAGTTTGTCCGCTGGCTCAAGGCCAACGGCGCGGCGGTCGAGGCCGATGCGACGGGGCTGCCGCCGTTCGACATCGAGGTGTCGCCGCTCTTCGGATACGACGAGGATTCGTTCGCCGATTCGTGGAAAAAGCTTTCCGCGAAGCCGGCGGTGACGGCAGGACTTTATCTGGAATAGATTTCCGGGAGGGATGGCCACGAAAGGACACGAAAATCAGAATCCTGACTTTTCTGTTTTTTTTCGTGTCCTTTCGTGTGTTTCGTGGGCGACTTCTGTTTTGAAGGTTAGCCGTGGCCCCACACCTTGATGCCGCCGCGCAGGCTCCGGATGTCGGTGAAGCCGTGGTGGCCGCGGAGAACCGGCAAGGCCTTCAGGCTGCGGACGCCGCCGGCACAATAGACCACCGTCGGTTGTTCGGGATCGAGCGCGGCCAGCGCGGCGTCAGCCTCGGGCGTGCCGAGCCGGCCGAGCGGGATGTGCACGGAGGTCTCCGGTTCGATGGCCGCGAGCGCGCGTTCCCAGTCTTCGCGTACGTCGATGAGCTGGACGTCGGCAACGGCCGGGCGAAGGGCGTCGACGGTGATTTCGTCGGGATCGTCGTTGAGAGCGGTAGAGTCGGGCATGACGGCGCACGTTTGTCCGAAATCTTCCGGCGGCAACTCGCGGATCAACTGATTTTGCGGATTGCCGGTGAGGGTGAGCGTTTGGGTGGTCATCGTGAGCGCATCGATGAGGAGCAGGCGGCCGGCGAGCGGCCGGCCGATGCCGGTGATGAGTTTTATGGCTTCGGTGGCCTGGAGCGTGCCGACGAGGCCGGGCAGGACGCCGAGCACGCCGGCTTCAGCGCAGGACGGCGCTTCGCCAGGTGCGGGTGGTTCGGGAAAGAGGCAGCGGTAGGTGACGGGGGAAGCCTCGCTTTCTTGTGACCTGAAATTGAATACGCTGACCTGACCGGAAAATCCCTGAATCGCGCCATAGACGAAGGGTTTTTGCGCGATGACACAGGCGTCGTTGACGAGATAGCGGGTGGCGAAGTTGTCGGAGCCATCGATGACGAGGTCGTGGGCGGCAACGAGGGCGAGGGCGTTGTCGCGCGTGAGGCGTTCAGGGCGCGGGTCGATGGAGACGAGCGGATTGAGCGCGCGGAGCCGACGGGCGGCGACGGTCGCTTTCGACTGACCGGTATCTTCCGTGGTGAAGAGCACCTGGCGCTGGAGGTTGGAGGTATCGACGCGGTCGGGATCGAGAAGCGTGATATGGCCGACGCCGGCGGCGGCGAGGTAGAGCAGGGAGGGGCAGCCGAGCCCGCCCGCGCCGATGACGAGGACACGGGCGCGCTTGAGTGCGGCCTGGGCATCGGGTCCGAATCCGGCGAGCGAAAGCTGGCGGGCGTAACGGGCGAGTTCGCCGCGAGTGAGCACGGGAGCGATGGTGTGGACAGGCGCGTGGGCAGGCGAGGCGGCGGGAGCGGAGGAGGCGGCGGAGACAGTCGGCATGGCGAAATTCTTACGCAATCATCCGGCAACGGAGCGGCGGGCGCAACGATGTCGTGACTTTTCGGCGGGTAGAGGTGGCTTGCGTATGGTTTTTCCCCGAAGGGCGCGCGGCGGGCGTTGCACTGCGGGGAAAATATGTCTGGCGTTGTCTCTCCCATGAATTCCGACGAATCGATTGTCCGGCTGGTGAGGCATCCTCTGAAAATCCGGCGCCTTGGGGTGAAGCGCGTGGCGGCGCCGACACCGCGGGTGCGACGGATCACGCTGGCGGGGCCGGAGCTCGAGGGTCTGGTGACGCTGGCTCCGGAAGACCATGTGAAGGTATTTTTTCCGGCTCCGGGAGCGCGCTTGCCGGTGTTGCCGGTGGTGACGCCGGAGGGCCGGATCGCCCCGCCGGCGGAAGGAGGCCGGCCGGTGGCGCGTGATTACACGCTGCGGCGTCACGATGCAGCGGCGGGCGAGCTGGACATCGATTTTTTTCTGCACGGCGGCGCCGGTGATGCGGGCGGCGGGGAAAGTGGCATCGCGGCCGCATGGGCGGCGCGGGCCCAACCGGGCGATGTGGTCGGAATCGGGGGACCGCGCGGCTCGCACGTGATGGCGGAGGTGTTCGACTGGTATCTGCTTGTCGGCGACGAGACGGCCTTGCCCGCCATCGCTCGACGGCTGGAGGAATTTGCGCCGCCAACGCGCGCCCTTGCGGTAGTCGTGGTGGCGGACGAGGCCGAGCGGCAGGCGTTGCGCGCACCGGCGGCAAGCGGAGTGACGTGGGTCGTTTGCCCGCCGGATGCAGCCGGCACGGCGGGCCGGGCGGCGGCGCTGACGGAGGCGGTACGGGGATTGCCGTTTCCGGATGGGCGCGGTTTCGCGTGGGTGGCCGGCGAGGTGACGGAGGCGCGTGCGGTCGCACGGCATCTGCTCGGGGAACGGGGTTTCGAGCGGTCGCGGATGGAGGTTTCCGGTCACTGGAAACGCGGCGTGAGTAACCACGATCACCACACGCCCGTCGGGGAGGTGTGAGCGGAGCGAACGGGAAGCGAGCCACCGGAGAGGGGAGGAAGGCGGCTATTTGCCGTCGACTTTTTCCAGCCGGAGAAAGGCGACGGAGTAGTTGGACAGTTGCAGATTCACGCGGACCGGTGTGGCCGGGGTGAGCGTGAGAACGCGGTCCTCCACCGGTTGGCGTTCCCCGTAGGTATCCGCGGTGGCGGCGTCTTCCAGGTGCAGGGTGAGGCGGTAGCGTCCGGTGAGGCCGTGGCCGGGGATGGCGAGGGTGTTGTCCACGACCACGTTTCCCCGATCCGGATCGAAGCGGGCGAGCAGGATGGCGATCCGGTCGTTGCCGGAGCGGGCAGCCAGTCCGGTGACGCCGGGTGCGACGGTGACAAGGTTGATCCGTTCTTCGGGCAATCCGGAAAACATTCTGAAGATGCGTCCGACCATGCCCGTTTCGCCTTTGGCGTTGTAGAGCGAGCCGAGTGTGTCGCGGTAGGGTTGCACGCGGAAGAGGAAGGCAGCGTCGATCGGCGACTCCTGCATCCAGTAAAAGGCGGCACCCACGTAGGCACCGACCTTCACACGGGGTTCGGCGGGGCGTTCGCCAACGCAGTTCCATTCGGTGAGAAAGAGCGGCACATCGCGACCGAGCCGGTGGCGGGAAAGTTCCTTCAGGGAGCGGGCGAACCGGAAATACAGGTCCGGCGAGGTGTCGCCTTTGCGCGCCCAACTCGCGTACCAGTGAAAGCTGACAAAATCGACCGGCGTGCCGGAGCGTTTGGCGGCGTTGAAAAAATCGCCGTAAAGCTCCGGGTAATTCGGGTTGTCGGCAATGCCGCCAACCAGCGCGGCGGGGTCGGCCCGCTTCACCGCCCGGGCCGACGATTCGTAATATTTCCAGAAATCGCGCATCGGGGCGCGGAAGAAGTGCGCGCCGGAAGCCTCGTTGCCGATCTCCCAGTACCGGATGCCATACTTTTTTTCGATGTTCACGTGGCGGACAATGGCTTCCACCCAGGTCTCCCAGGCGGCGTAATCTTTCGGGTAAGAATAGAAATACCGGTCGTCGTCGTGAAACGCGAGGAAGCGGGGCGTGTAAAAGATGTTGGCCACGATGTCGGCGCCGCCGGCCCGGATGGCTTCGATCTCGGCATCCAGTTGAGACCAGTTCCAGGTGCGCGTGGCCGGATCGTAGAGTTTCCGGTGATCGGCGGTGACGGTTTCGAGGCGGACGTAACGGACGCCCGCTTCGGCGAGCGGGCGAGTGTAGACGGGATTGAGGTAAGTGGTCGCTCCGCCTCCGAGCGAGACGCCGGCGAGGTTGTGATTGATGCGGCCGATCGTCTGGTTGGCGTGGGCGGAGATGAGTGTCTTGTCGACAGGCTGGTCCGGTGTGCCGGCCGCGAACGCGGAGGTGGCGAACAGCAGGCAGGCTGTAATTAAAAAATGAATACTACTGGGCATGGCAGGCGCGGGCGGGATCGGTAGCGAGGGAGGGTGACAAACATCCGCCCTCCTGCAAGGCATCCTCACAAGGAGGGCGGACGAGGGGAAACCGGACAGAGCCCGGGAGGTGTGTGCGAATCAGGTCAGGCGCGGTTTTTCCGACGGCGGATGCGCAGCAGCATCGCACCGGGCAGGGCCAGCAGGCCGATGATCAGGGCAACTGTGCCCGGTTCGGGGACGGCTGTGACGCCATGCTCGACGGTGAGAGTGTTGACGGTGGGGACGACTCCTCCAGAGGTGCTGCCCTGAATATAGAGACCGGCACCATTCATGATGAGCATGGTAGCGGGATCTCCATTCGCGTTCTTGGTATAGAGTCCGTAGCTAGCCATGATACTCTGGCCGTTGAAATAAACGTCCACAGCGTATGTTTCGAGATTGTAGGAGACTGCGATCTCCACAGGGGTTTGGGTTGTAAAGCCGGAGTCGACAATGTCACTGACTTTGACAGAGGGCAATGGGTCGCCTGCCTGGCGGCCCTCCCAGGATAGCCAGGTGCCATCGACGGTCAGCCAACCGTCGGCATCGATGCGAATCCAGAGAGGATTGGAGTTGTTGGAAAAACCCGGATCACTTGGGAACCACGCGGCATCAGGATTACCCCGGAAGGAAATACCGATCCAGCCTTGGCTGGCCAAGTCCCCGATTGTCACTGATGCGGTGAGTTTGAGTTGACCCGTGGTGAATTGTCCAAAATGAGGACCGACACCGGGAGATGTCGGATAACCGATAGACAGGTGGGGAGCACCTGCACCGTAATTGGCACCGTCATAACCGACAATGCCGCCGTTAGGGCCAAATGCTGTGGAACCGTTACGGCGCCAAAAAACCATGCCAGCACCTTCTTCGACAGCGAGTCCTTGCGGGTCTCCTCCGGCGACGCGGGTCGTGCCGTTGAGGCTGAAACTGTCGTGGAGCACCGTAGTCCAGGTGGTGGTTTGGGCTGTGAGACCGAGGGTGAACGCGAGCATGCCGCTCGCGGCGAGTATGATGGGTACGTTTGGTCGGGATTTCATGATGTTAGTGCGGATGGTGTCAGGTGCTTGGGGAAAGAAGGGGCGTGGATCGCGAGACGATTCTCTGTCAGCGGGAACTCCGTATGCGGAGCTCCTGCGAATGCCGTTTGTGCGTCGTTTCGCTGGCGCAGGCCCGGAGAAGATCAGGGTCTTGTTTGAAGCGCTCTAGTTTCCGTAGATGGACCAGAAGATATTAGTCGGAGAGGTGGGGATGTCCTCGTATTTGATTTTGCCGACGTGGGCGTCAACGTAGGCGAGGTTGAGCTGACTGCCGTGGCGTGGAGTTACGGCCGGCTCTTCTCCGTTGCCACTACCGGGAACCTTGACGTTCAGCTTGTTGGCTTCGATGACCAGCATGGCTTGGGACGGGGTTGAGATTTTGGCCCGGGATGCATAGTTGCTGCTGCCGATTTTTTTGCCGGGAGTCTGCTCCGTGAGGAGTTCATTCAGTCCATAGCTGTAGGGTACCGGATCACGTGATTCGAAGGCAGGGCAACAAAGAGGTGTCCCTTTGAAGCGCACACTTGCCGTCCAATAGTAGTTCCAGAACTGGGTAGAGGTGGTTCCGGGTCTCAGGTAATCGAAAATTCCGGGTGGATTGGCGACCGATGAAGGTTTGACCCAGTCGGAGTTTCCAGTGGTGGGGAACAGATCCTTGTTATCATCCGCATACAGATTCAATGCCATGGCGATCTGCCGGATATTGCTCAGGCACTGCGCGGCCCGCGCGGTTTCCCTGACCTTGCCGACGGTCGGGATGATGATCGCGGCGAGGATACCGATGATCGCGATGACCGTCAGCAACTCGATCAGCGTGAAAGCTCGACCGGCGTGACCGGTTTTGGCGGGCCGGGGGCTCGGATAACAGGATGAAGGGAGGTAGTTCATGGGTTATGCGGGATTGAGATTGGCTGCCGTCTCCCTGGCAGAGGAGGGGGATGGCAGAATGGGGAATGGCTCAGGCGAATCAGGGGATGTTGAATAAAGGTAATTTGATTTACCAAAATTTCTATAAATCAAAGTTTCTGGATAAAAATCGATTCGTCAAGGGCACTTTTGCTAAAAATCTAAATATTTTTTATATTTTGGTAAACCAAAATTGGGATTTTGGCTTTTCGATCGGAGGTTTTGACCGGGGGCGTCTGAAATCATTCCAGCTTCAGCGAGATGATCTCGAACGGGCGGTAGGGAAAGGAGACGCCGGCGGCATGCGGATCGGCGCCGTCCGGCGAGGCGAACGGGGGTTCGGTTTCGTCTTCGAGCAGGTTGACCCGCGTGCAGCGCGAAAAGGGAAGGGAACTCGCCAGTGTGGTCTCTCCGGCGGTGCCGTGCGCTTCGTAAAGCCGCACGATGAGGGCCTCGCTGTCCTCGGCTTTCTTGATCGTGTCGATGACGAGATGGGGCGAATCCACCGCGAACCAGGCGGCGGCGGCAGGTGCAGGGCCGGCGAGAGTTTCGTCGAAATTGCCGGCGGCGGGAGCAGCGGAAAGGACGGTGGGCGGGCAGTTGAACTCCCAGGCGCGCCGGACGACCTCGCCGGCCACGAGGTCACCGGTATGCGGATACAGCGCGAAGGCGAACCGGTGTTCGCCCTGGTCGGCTTCCGGGTCGGGATAGGTGGGGGCGCGCAGGAGGGAGAGGCGCAGGGTCGAGCCGTGGACGGCGCAGCCATATTTGGACTCGCTCAGGACGGCGACGCCGTAATCGGGCTGGCTGAGATCGAACCACTTGTGGGCGCAACTCTCGAAGCGGGCGATGTCGTGCAACGTATTGAAGTGGGTGGGCCGCTTCACATGGCCGAACTGGATTTCGAAGGCCGCTTCGGGCGCCCGCACACGGACGGGGAACTCGACCTTGAGAAAACGGTGACGCTCGCGCCAGTCGACGACACAATCGCAGCGGAGGAGACGGTCGTGGGCCTGGAGCGTGACGCGTTCGCGCAGGGTCGATTTTCCGAACTCGAAGACAAATTCGATGCCGGCGCGCAGGCCGCTTTCGTCGGCGAACGGCGTCGCGCGGATTGCATCGGGGAGAGGCTCGCGGGTTTCGAGATGCGAGGCGTCCACTTCCCACGCGTCGTAGTCGTGCGGATGGTCTTCGTAGATGACGAAGCGGTTGGCCGGGGAGTCGGGAGTGATGACCTGGCGATCGCGATTGACCTTGTCGCGGAGGCTGACGAGTTGGCCGCCGCGCGTGAAACCGGCGCGAAGCTGGCCGTTTTCGAGGATGAAGTCGGCGCGATCCTCACTGTCGCCGGCATCCGGCGCGGCGCTGATGGTGACCGGCACGCCTTCCCACCGTTGCGGTTTGCAGGGGAAAATACCTAGCCCCGGCAGGCGGACGAGGGCGGGGGAGCGAAGCGAAGGGTGATCGACAAGCGCGGTGCGTTCCCAGGCGCAGGGGTTGAAGAGGCGGAGTGGCGCGGGCGTCCCGCCCGCTTCGTTCAGGGGGGGAGATGATTCCTCTTTGCGATCACGGGCAAGAATGCCCGCATCATCAAATTCACGGGCTGGAAGCTCGTGCCATGCGGCGGGAGGAGGCAGGACGTCCGCGGAACACGGGGTGGAAGCTCGTGCCACTTCATGGTCATGATGCCCGTGCAAAACGGAAGCGGGCGAGACGCCCGCGCCACTTGTGTCCGCGCTACTTGCGATCCGGGAGAGCGCTTCCGTTTTCAGGCGTTCTGCCATAGCGAAGAATTCCGCGAACTGCTCCGCTGCTTCCTCGTAAACCTCGTGGATGGACGAGCCGGGAATGATGTCGTGAAACTGGTTCAGCAGAAGCACGCGCCAGAGGCGGTCGAGCTCCGTTTGCGGATACCGCCAGGCCGGAGCCGCATCCGCCGCACGGTCGGCATTCACTGCAGGCACCGCGTCCGCTGCGCTTGCCGTGCGGTGTGCGACGGCGGCGAGCATCTCGATCTCGCGCAGCAGGAACTCCGCCTTGCGGTTGTTGCACTTCATCGCCGCCTGCGTCGTGTAGGTGCCGCGGTGATACTCGAAATACAGTTCGCCGGTGACCGAGGGCGCGTCACGCAGGTCTTTTTCCAGCCTCCGGAAAAAGGTTTCCGGTGTCCGTTGCTCCACGCGCGGCACGCCCTGGAGATCGCGCACGCGCCGGAGCACTTCCAGCATCTCGCGGGTCGGGCCGCCGCCGCCGTCGCCGTAGCCGTAAACCAGCAGGCTCTCGCGGGTGCGGTCGTGGTCCTTGAAGTTGTCCGCGCTGTGCAGCACGTCGAGCAGGGGAAAGCCCTTGCCGTTCCACATGGCGTTGTAGCTGTCGCCTGGCGGGAAGTGCGTGAGCACGCGGCTGCCGTCGATGCCCTCCCAGTAAAAATTGTGGTGGAGCGGCTTGTTGAACTGGTTCCACGACAATTTCTGCGTGAGGAAATAGTCGATGCCCGCCCCGCGCATGATCTGCGGCAGCGCTCCGCTGTAGCCGAACACGTCCGGATTCCAGAATACCCGGCACCGCTGCCCGAACTCTTTCTGGAAAAATCGTTGTCCGTGCAAAAACTGCCGCACCAGCGATTCGCCCGACGGCAGGTTGCAGTCCGGCTCCACCCAGGTGCCGCCGGTCACCACCCAGGTGCCCGCGCGCGCCGCGGCCCTGATCCGCTCGTATACACCGGGATGCTGCTCCTTCATCCAGGCGTAATGCTGCGCCTGCGAGCAGACGAACCGGTATTCCGGATAATCCTCGGCGTAGGCCAGCGCGCTGGTGAAGGTGCGCACGCACTTGCGCCGCGCCTCGGCCAGCGTCCACAACCACGCGGTGTCGATATGCCCGTGCCCGACCGCCGAGATCTCGTGCTGGAAGGTGCCGTTGCGATGCGCGAGCAGCGCCTTGAGTCGCGCGCGCGGACCGGACCACGTCGTGCGATCATCGATACGCAGCTCGTTGACCACCGCGTTGAGTTCCGCGAGCAGATAGCCGCCCCAGGCGGTCGCCGCCTTCGGGTCGATGCGTTTTACGAGATCGGCAAGGACGAGGTAGTCGAAGTAAAACTCCCACGCCTCCGCATCGAAAACGGCCAGCTCGGCCTGCTCGACGACGAAGGGGGAGCGGTCCTTGTAGCCGGGAGTCTGCCGCCAGTTGTAGCCGTTGAGCTGGTTGCAGGCGACCTCGACCTCGAGCGTGAGGGGAGCGCCGGCCGGCGCATGATCCCAGAGCTTCGCATCCGGGCGCAGGCAGGTGGTGCTCACCGGTTCGAAATTCAGGCCCTGCACCGGGCGGCCGTCCCGCCAGAGGGTGGCTTCCGAATGGCTCGCCCAAAGCAGGTCCACCCGCCGCCCCTCCCAGCGGGCGGGGACGTCGCCGGCGAGGCGAAACCAGAAAGTGCTTCCGTAAGGCTCCAGCACCATGCCGATCCGGGCTGGCCGGTAAACCAGCCCGGCGGCTTCTTCGCGGGTGATCCGCCCGACCGGTCCGGCGACCTCCAGACGGAGAGGCACCCGCTCAGGATAAACGAGCGCCTTCAGGCGGGGCGCCAGTTGCCCGATACGGGTCAGGGTGAGTGCGGTGTGGCGAAGCATGTGAGGGCGGGGATTCGGTTATTTGACTTACCAAAATTAAATAAATCGTGGTATTTTCGGCTTTTTCAAACGAAAATGCCTCAAAATTGAAAAATCCGGCTGTCCAATATGAAGCTATTCTTCTTGAGAAAAAGCACCGCAACCCCTTCCGTTCCTTGACGTGGGCAGAATGGTTTGCCCAATTGGCTTACCGGAAATGCCTCTTCTCCCTCGATCTTTCCCCCTCTCATGACCGATCTCGCTCCTTTCAAATACCAGCAGGTGACCAGCAAGGCGCTGGCCTATATCGAATCGCATGGGCTCCGGCCCGGTGACCGTCTCCCCTCGGAGCGCGATTTCGCCGAGGCGATCGGCGTCAGTCGCCCTACCGTCAACAAGGCCCTCGCCTGCCTGATCGCCGAAGGCCGGCTGCGTCGCGAGGGTTACAAGCTCTATGTGGCCATCCCGGTGCCGGACGAGACGGCGTCGCTTTCCATCGCGGTGCTCTGCCCCCACCCGCTGCGCCAGAAAAAGGTCGTCTCGCACAACCTCATCGAGGCCGCGCACGACACCTGCGAACCGGCGAAGGCGGGGTTCATCCCCTTCCTTTCCACCGACGGTACCCAGCAACGCGAACAGCTTCTGGAGCTGCTGAGGAGCGAGGGGCGTCACCAGGGCATTGTCATCTGGCCCCATGCCGACAGCCACTGTGCCGACATCCTCGGGCAATTCGTGACGCGGGGCGTGCCGGTGGTGGTCAACGATCTCGATCTCGGCCCGTTCGATTTCGTGGGCATCGACAACCAGCAGGGCATGGGGCTGCTCGTGCAGCATCTCTTCGACCTTGGCCACCGGGACATCGCTTATTTCACCCGTCATCTTGCACACGACAGCCTCGTGCAGCGGCGCGAGGGTTTCGACTACGCGGCCTTTCGTCTGTTCGGCCAGAAGTCACGGCACCACGTTTACGAATTGCCGGCCGGTGACAGCGATGAGGCGCTCGCCGCGCTGTTCGCGCGGTTTCGGGAGGAGTCGCCCCGTGCGACGGCAATCTGTTGCAGTCACGATTTTGTCGCCCTCGAACTGCTCCGGCTCTGTCAGGCACAAGGCATCTCCGTGCCCGGTGAACTTTCGATTGCCGGATTCGACGGTATCGATGCCAGCGCTACGAGCGCGCCGCCGCTGACCACGGCGGCGCAGGATTTTTACCAGATGGGTGTGCTCGCCGTGGAGCAGGCCATCCGCCGCATCCGGATGCCGCAGGTGGAGCATGCACGCGCCGAGCAAAAAATCCGCGTCAGCCCCCGGCTGCTCGTCCGCGGCTCCACCGCCGTTCCGGGCAAGTCCGCTCCGCGCCGCCGGCGCAAGTCCCCGGCGACCTGACGCCAGGCCCCGCTCGTTTCCTTCGCCTTTCCTCTTCGTGTTGTCCTCGTGTTTATCGAAAAATGAAATCTCCCCTGCCTCCCGTCCGCGCCTTCCGGTTTTTGCTCACACTCCTCATCCTGTCTCTCTGTCCGGTTACCGTTCTTCTTGCGCAGCCCGTCGGGACCGCCGCGTCCCCGTTGCTGGCCAATCCGGGTTTCGAGGACGGGCTGACGGGCTGGCAGGCGAACGCTTCGGACAAGGGCAGAAGCCAGGCATCGCCGGCCGCCGCCCGCACCGGTCGGTTCGGCCTGCTCGTGGAAGATCGCTCGACGACGGATGGCAGCGACCTGTTTTCGGAAAAAATCCCGGCGCGGCCGGGCGCCGGTTACGAATTGAGTTTTTGGGGCAACACCCGGGAAGGCGAGGGACTTGGAGTGTATCTGGTTTTTTATGACGACGGCGGGAAACGCCTGTTGCCGCCGGAGCGATTTTACCGGCTGATCCCGGCGCAGGGCGAAGGCTGGGCGCGGCGCGTCCTGCCGGCCATCGCTCCGGAAAAAACAGCATCGATGGCGATCCGCATCCACTCATTCAACCAGGCGCAAATCGTCGCCTGGCTCGACGATTTCGATCTGCGGGAGGTGTCCGCCGCCGACATCGCGCCGGCGGTGAACCGGGCGAGGCCGACCTGGCTGGCCAATGCCGAAGATCTGCCGGCCTTTCCGAAGCCGTCGCCCGAAAAGGCGTTTGCCGGATTCAAGCTATTGCAGCCCGACGGCTCGCCCTATCGCGTGCCACGCGAGGACTGGGAGGGAGCCCGACGCCGTGTGACCGAAGACGCGGCCTGGCGGACGTGGCTGGCGGACGAAAAGGCGAAAGCCGATGCGTGGATCGCGCGCCATCGCGACCGCGCGGAGTGGCGCGCCGGCTGGTGGCACGCGTTTGTCGATCCGGAAGACGGTTCGTTCCTCGAGTGGACCGACGCGATTCCCGGAGAGCAGACGCCGACGATCAAAAGCCGCACCGGCCACGACGTGAGCGTGACGCCCGGCATCATGGGTGGCTGGGTTTACGGCTTTCGCGGCCGTCATATCGGCATGGCCAACACCGCGGCCCGGCTCTGGCGGCTCACCGGCGAGGAGCGTTATGCGGACTGGGCGGCGGCGCAGCTCGATTTCTACGCGGCCAACTATCTCGGCTGGTCGCTGAAAAACGGCGCCCGCATGGGTGGGCAGAGCCTGGAAGAAGCGATCTGGCTGATTCGCCTCGTGGACACCGCGCGCCTGCTTGCCGGACGGATCGACGAGGCGCGCCGGCAATCCTGGCTGGACAACCTCTTCCGCCCGCAGGTCGAGTTGCTCGACGGGTCGTTTCAGGTGATTCACAACATCGCCACCTGGCACCGCTCGGCGGCGGCGCATGTGGCGTTGCTCTTCAGCGACGAGGAAATGTGGCGCCGCGAGATCGACGGCGAGTTCGGCCTGCGTGCGCAGTTGCAGCGCGGCGTCACCAGCGACTGGTTCTGGTACGAGCAGTCGATGGGTTACAACGACTACATCGTGCATGCCGTGCATCCGCTGCTCGTCTTTGCCGGCCTGCTCGGCCACCGCGACGCGTTGCGCGACGAGGCGGCGATCGTGCAAAACCTGTTGCTCGCTCCGCTCGCGATCCGTTTTTCCGACAATACGCTGCCCAATCCGGCCGACTCCACCGGACGACCCCGCGTACCTTCGATCTGGATACGCGACGGTTACCGGGTGCTGCCGACCGCGGCCGGGCTGGCGCAGGCATCGGATGTACGCTCATGGGATACACTGGTCGATCCGCCGGCGGCGGTTGCCAGTGTGGCGCGGGCGTCCCGCCCGCTTTCCGAGGATCGGGCGGAGAGTTCTGCCGATGGCAGGGCAGAGGCGGGCGTCTGGCAGAAAAAGCCCGCGCCACGCGGAGACGGAGAGGCAGCGCTCACGGGCAAGGATGCCCGTGCCACGTCGGAAGCGGGCGAGACGCCTGCGCCACAACCGCAGGATGATTTTCCTCCGGTCGTCTCGCAGCGCATGGACGGCTCCCGTTTCGCTCTCCTGAAAAAGGGTCCATGGCAGGTGTTTTTCCACTATGGGCAACTGGCGCGTTCGCATGCGCAGGCGGAGGCGCTGAACTGGTCGGCGTCGTTCGACGGTGTGGATGTCACTCACGATCCGGGCACGGTGGGTTATGCGTCTCCGCTGCACCGCGAGTATTTCACCAAGGGGCTCAACCACAACGTGCCTCTCATCAACGGAAACGGCCAGGAGCCGTGGAGACCGGGCGAACTGACAGTGTTCGATGTCGATCGCGGCATAATGACAGCGGAGCAGCCCGATTACCGTTCCGACGCGCGCGCCCGCCGCACCTTGCGGATTGAGGGAGAGCGACTGATCGACGAGGTCACGGTCGCGTTGAAAGACACGGATGCGAACGGCGCTGCGCTGGGACTTGTGCTGCATCTGCAGGGCAAGGTGCTGCTGCCGGAAAGCTTTGCGCCGGTCTCGTCTGCTGCGTTTGCGAAAGAGCGCCCGGCGGCATTTGCCCACTGGAGCAACGTCCGCGCGGCCCGTTTTGACGGGAGCGCCGAGTTTGTCATGGAATTTGCGGACGGCCTGCGAATGCAGGTGCGGTTCGCGACAGCCGGCCGGTTCACCGTTTACCAGAGCGATTCGCCGGACACGCCGCGTCCTGCCAGCCGCGCAGGTTTCTACATTGAAAAGGAAGAGCGAGTCCGCGAAGCGACGTTCACGACCAGCCTGTCACCGGTGCGCTGAAGGAAACCGGAGGCAGGCCAGGTTCGCGTTATGTTTTGGCATGGAATCGGTGATACGCGTGCTTGTTTACGCTTCGGTAGTTTCCCGCAGCGGTTCCGATTCTGAGGGGTAACCATGTTGCGCCATGGCGGGAAATCCGCCGATCCGGATTCGAATAGCGATTGGCTAAACAGGCCATCGGGAGGAGGGGATCGTGGCGATGCTCCCTGCCATCATCAGAGGCCCTGCGGCATCCGAAGGCCACATTGTGGACAAATTTGCTCAAACGGGGGTTGACAAACCGTCCGTTGAACGATTTTGAAATATTCAATAAAAATTCAATGAGTCGTTCAACAGCCACAGCCACTGTCACAGATATCGCCCGTCACGCCGGAGTCTCCGTCGGCACGGTGAGCCGCGTGTTGAACGGCGCGACCAACATCAGCCCCGACAACCTGGACTCGGTGCAGCGCGCGATCTCGAAGCTCGGTTACAAAAAACACCTCCCCGCCCCCAAGCCCCTCATGGCGCGCAAGCTCGGCGCCGGGGACCGCACGGGCAACATCGGCATGGTATTCGCAGGAGCAGGGCAGGCATGGACGAACCATCCGCTGTTCGCCGCCTACACCGTCGGGGTGGAGCAGGCCTGCCAGCAGAACGGACTGCACGCGCTGATCGAACTTTCCGCCGACGACAACGAATTGCCGCGTTGCGTGGCGGAGCAAAAAATCGACGGACTGCTCGTCAAATCCACGCAGTCCGTCCCGGCTTTTGTCAAAAAACTCCCGGCCGACCTTCCTGTCGTGTTCATTGGCATGAACGCTCCCGGCGTGGCTTTCCCCCAAGTGGCCCCTGACAGCCATGGTTCGGGCTGGCTTGTGGCCGATTATTTGTGGCAGCGCGGACATCGCCGCATCGGATTTGTCTGCACCAACGCCACGCATCCCCAGTTCATCACGCGGGAGCAGGGAGTGGAGGGCTATTTGCGCCAAAAGGAAGCCTACGATCCGTCCCTCGTCATCATGCGCCGGGCGGAGAATGGAGATTCTAAAAATGGGCTGGCGGCTCCAGAGGCAACCCCGCCCAATCTTGAGAATGAGGTGGCACAATTGTTCAGCCGTCCGGCCAGGCAGCGTCCCACCGCCATCGTGACCGCCAACGATTGGATGGCGCATGGCCTGTATCGTGCTCTCGCCCGGCACGGGTTGCGCGTTCCGCAGGACGTGAGCGTGGTGGGTTTTGATAATATGGAGCCGCTTTGCACCGTGCTCGATCCGATGCTCACCAGCTATGACGTGAGTTTCGCCGCCCAATCGAAGGCCGCCGCCTTCGACCTGTTTCACCTCATCGAGAATCCCGCCCACCGTCAGGATACCTCTGTTCGCCTCGTTCGCGGCAACATCGTGGAGAGGCAGTCGGTCGGCGCGGTCAATATTCAATGACTTGAGAGTCAAATGTCGCATGCCGTCCTTCTTACCCTAACCCGTTAATCATCAAAGTCCATGCAATCATACCCTGAATCCCCTGATCGTAATTACCGTGTCGATTTCGAGAAGAAGCTCCCTGTTCGATTATTTGATGTTATATATGGGAGAGCAGTCAAGTCGCGGTCGTCCGGCTCTCCTCTGCTGAATTCTGGCGTTTCCAATATCCTGTTGGGCAGGCGTACGTATAATGCCGGTGCGTTTACTCTTGTCGAACTGCTTACCGTTATCGTAATTATTGGAATCCTCGGGGCCATATTGATACCCACTATGGCGACAGTGCGGAAGGTGGCCCGCGGAGCCACATGCGTCAGCAACCTTCGGCAGATAGCTATCGCCATGCAAAACCATGTGGCTGAACATAAGACACTGCCGATCCCGGATGAGGATTTAGCTCCATGGTATAATAATTACTGGATGTCCAAGCTTCAGCCTTACCTGGAAAAACGCACGGCAACAAGCACTGACACGCTTTCACAAAAAGCCATCAATTACGACGGCGTCTTTCGCTGTCCGGGAAAACCTGAGTGGGACATTAGTCAGACCAACGGTCCCATCATGGTTTCCTATGGAATGAATATCTTCAACGCATCCGATAGTAGTGCCAAGAAGATCGCCCGGAGAATGGAACAATTTCAAATGCCTGGTCTCACGATGCTGGTCATGGATCGTGCGACTCGTGATCCCGCAACGGGCGAGTGGGGGAAATCCGGCGCAGGGACATACATCATAAATTCCGATTATATTTACAAAAACCGTCTCGGCCAATGGCATCAGGGAGAAAAGGACAATGTTTTGTTTCTGGACGGCCACGTCGAGTCTCTGCCCCTCAACGGCCTCAATTACTACCTCATGAAAACCAAAGACCAACACCTCAAACCTCTATGATTTATTTTATCATTAACTGTAATCCAAATATAATCAGATAGATACAATGAACACACAAACACAGCATCTTGCTTCGCATCGCGTCCCTTCGTTCTTGAGAAATCTTGTCGGGATTACCCTTTTCGGTTCTCTCCTAAGCGTTCTCCATGCGAGTGAAGATCCATTCATCAGCGTGGATTTCAGTGGCGACAATCGGTTCGGACAGTCGGGATGGACGAATTGGCTGTCCACATCAGGATTTTCCAAAGAGTTTCCAATATCTGATCCGTTTGTGACAGAGAATGGGAAAGTGACTGTCTCCTTAACGTCGGATAGCGGTACCATCGTTGTGCGAGACCGGAATACGACAGGATTTTCATCCGATTTTCACTACATCAATCTTTATCGCGATGTTTTCATCGCCAGCAAGGCAGCGGGCGCATCAAGCTCCACCCTGACGATTACCTTCTCCGGGTTGAACGCCAACACCGCCTACGAAGTGTTCTTCTATGCATTGGACACCGCCAAGACCAGTAGCGTCGAAATCACTACTGTGACAGGCACTGTATCCACTTCTTGGTCTACAATCGATTATACGGTGGGTTCCGCTGCAGCATACACAGAAAACACCGGTCTGGGTGTGGCAGGAACAAGCAACATTGTTAAAACAAACCCGGACGGTATCTTTTCCTTCGAGATTACCAACTCAGCAGGAGACAAAGAGGGTTTCCTGAACGGGTTTCAAATCGCCACTGCCGTGGTTCCCGAGCCCTCCATCACGGCCTTCCTCGTCGGGATTGGATCCCTTCTGATCATCCCCGTCGTTCGCCGTTTCAGATAATCCAAGGTTTGAAACCAACAAGACCATATCTGTTGCTTTTGATACTCCAATGACGCGGTGCAGTTCCCCTCAAGGCGGCAGACCACTCGGATCTCATTCACATGAGATTGGTGCCCTGGTTGAAAGTTGAAGCCCTTCACTCAAGGCATTCTTACCCAGGAAACATGCATTCAGTTCCCATCTCACACCATCAAGCAATGACAAGCAAAACGCTCCTCGCGCTCGCAGCCCTTCTGCTTCCTTTCGCGGTTTCCGCCAGCGAAATCCTTATCAAGGAAAACTTCGAAAGCATTCCCACCGGACGCATCGCTCCCGGACGTTATACGCATATCGTTCCCTGGCAAGGGCCGTCGCGTCAGTTCGGCTGGATCGGAGTCACCGACCAATATCCCGAATCGGCGGCCTCCGGGAAGGATCACCTCAATGCTGTCGCTTTTTACGATAGCGCTTCCGATAAAAACAAGGCGCCCAGCCTTCAATTCCGCTGGGAAGACAAGGCTCCTCAGTCGGGAATCCTCACTCTTGCATGGGATTTTCTTGTCCCGGTGGAAAAACCTTTCCTCGCGATCCACTTTCTCGGCAGTAATTGGAAAAACTCGACAGCGGCCCTTCTGCTCGCTGACGGAGCGATCATTCTTCATGCAGACAAGGGGGACGCTTCCCGGATTCGCATCGGTACTTACACCGTTGGCGTTTGGCATTCCATTAAGGTGACCCTCGATCCCGGTGCTCGTACCCTCGACGTCTGGATTGACGGAAAAAAGGCCGTCAATGCGATTTCCTGGCTCGAGACATCACCCAAGACCATCGACCGCTTCTCCACGGTTGCAGACTATGCTCCGGTGGACCGCATGGGCGCCGCCGTGCTCTACCTTGATAACATCGAAGTCTCCGCCACTTCTGCTCCGTGAACCACGTCCGCCTTCTTCATCGCTGCGCCCTGCTGGCCGCTCTCGCCTCGATTTTCCTGAGTATCGAAATCCCGGATGCACGTGGAGCCGACTCTCCCGCCTTCATCCGGAGAATTCGCACCGGTCAGCAGGCCGAGGTTTATCCTCCGGGGGAGCTGCTCAAGTGGCATCTGACTGTGGTCAATCCATCCACGACTCTTCCCCTCGCTGACGCCCGCCTGGCCTGGGCCGTTTCGACATGGGAGAAAACACACGGTGCTCCCTCTCCCGGGGCATCTGGAGAACAGTCTGTTGCGGTCCCACCTGGCGACAATGTCGTAGTCGCCATCGAATACATGCCTGCCGCTCTTGGCTGGCATGAGATGACCTTCGAATTACGCGATTCAGGGGGGGCTCTTCTTGAACGCCAAGTCCGCACCTTCTCGGTGGGAACCGTGACTCGTGGCGCCGCTCGCTATTTTCGCTACGGAATCTGCCAGAATCTCCGCCGCCATCTCAATACCCCTCTCTTCGACAAGATGACCGCCCTCGCCGGCCATCTGGGCGTCGACATCCTCCGCACGGAGCTCGCCTTATGGGAAAGCACCCAGCCTGAGGAGGGTCAATGGCGCTGGCAGGCCGCAGATCGCGTCATTGATGCGCTTGCGCCGCTTGGCATCGAGATCCAGCCCATCCTTGCCTATTCTCCCCGGTGGGCATCCACAGGGAATACCGAATCCAGGGATTGGAAAGACTGGAACAAGGTGGCGCCACGCCTTGCGCCTTGGCACACCTATGTCCGTGCGGTGGTGGAGCGCTACGGAGATCGCGCCCGCCACTGGGAAATCTGGAATGAGCCCGACATCAGCTTCTGGCGTTCCCCGACTGCCCAATACACCGGGCTTTTCGATACGACTTCCGCCCTCATCCGGGAAATTTCCCCCGATGCCCGCGTCCTCAACGGCGGCTTCGCTATGGGCAGCCGCCAACCCAACCCCGACTTTCTCCAGGAATTCATCTCTACCGCCGACAAGGCCCACTGGGACGTCCTTGCCTATCACGATTATCACACCTTTTCCCAATTCCTCGCTCGCCGGGCGAGAGTTGATCCCCTCCTCGCCGCCCTTCGTCCAGGCGTTCCCCTCTGGATCAACGAAGGTGGCTATCACACCCTTCTGGCCGGCGGCGAACGCGAGCAAGCCCTCACCCTCGTCAAGAAAATCGCCACTGCTCCCGCCCGCGGTATCACCGCCTATTTCTGGTACAATCTCCATGACGATGGCACCGATCCCAGGAACTCGGAACACCATTTCGGATTAACCCGCCACGGCGGCGATCCCAAGCCCGCCTGGTCCGCTTACCAGAACCTTGTTCGGGAACTTGGCGACGCTCGCTATCTGCGTTCGATGTCCGGGGGAAGCCTGCCTCCCGGGACCTGGGCTCACCTCTATGAATTTCCCGAGAGAAAGGCATCCGTTCAGCATACCCTTGTCCTTTGGCAGGAGGGCGCCGCCCGGCAGGCTCCCGTATGGATCGGAGTCGGGTCGGAAACATCCGTTCGCGGTATTGTTGATATCATGGGGAATCCTGTGCCGGCATCCCTTGCCCGCAACGGCGCCGTCTTTTCCCTTTCCGGGGAACCGGTTTATATCCGCCTTCAGTCTTCCTCAGGCCACGAGCCTCAGCTTGCCCTGAAGCCGCTTCTCGAAACACCTCCTCTCGTAGTGCTCGTGCCAGGCGAAGACACGCCGCTCATCCTCGCCGTCAACAATCCTCTCGACCGACCGGCGACCGCCGCGCTCGCCCTTTCCACCAATGACTCCCGGATTACCCTCCAACCTCAATCGGAGCAATTCCTTCTCCCGCCTTCCGGTCGCGTCCAGCTCACTGTGCTCCTCCGCTCGCTGCCCGATACGTCTGAATCAACCCTCCCGGAAGCGGCGGTGCGCATCGACCTTCGCCTTTCGATAGCCGAAGCGGGGCTCGACTTGCCGGCCCGCATTCCGGTCACTCTTGCCAGGCTCGTTCCGCAGCTTCCCCGATCTGATACTCCCTGGAAGACCCTCGCCGGTCTCCCGTCCGTCGCCACGCTGGATCATCGCGACAACATCCATAATCTCTACTCTGCCGAGCCCCTTCCCGCCATGCATTGGCACGGTCCCGACGACCTGAGCGCGGTCGTTCGCATCGCCACCGACGACGATTCTCTCTTCATCGAGGTCGTCGCCCGCGACGACGTCCACCACCAGACCGACCTCCGCGGCCGGCTTTGGGATGCGGACAGCCTTCAGGTTGGCATCCAGTTGAAAGATACGGATGCGGATTATATCGAGGTCGGCCTCGCCCGCGACAACGGCGGGGAGGTCGGGGGCTGGGTCTTCGCGCGGACGGCCGACTGCCTGCTTCCCCTCGGCCGTCTTGATTCCTCCATCCCGCGGGAAGTCGTTCGCAACGAAGCCGACGCCACCACCACCTACCGGCTCCAGCTCCCCTGGCGCGCATTGGGAAGCCCCAACGGTCCTTTCTCCGGAGGCATCCGGCTCGGCCTTGTCGTCAATGACAACGACGGGCAAGGTCGCAAGCAATGGGTCAAGCTCTCTGACGGTCTCGGAGAGCAGAAAGCTCCCGCCCTCTGGCAGGTGTTCTCCTGCCAGCAGCGCAGGACAGAGTGATCCGCATCCGGGCCGTGATCATGATCTTCAAGGCAATATGTATTGGAGAATACACTCCTTCCGGTTGCGGTGATGCATGCGCCAGGCCGGCGCATTGCTTGAGATGTGTAAGGTTGTCTCCACTCCGTTGGATATGACGCTGCCATCTGCCGCCACCGGATGGGGGAATCCGGGCTGCGTGCCATCGTTCTCGATCACGAAAGCGGCATCCCGCTCCACCTTCAGCTTCGCGATGCGCTCCGGCAGGCGATTCGCTCCGCCCCGCCATCGGTCGAAAAACTGCCCCCGGAGACGCTTCTGATGCAGGCGCCGGGAATCTCCCAGGCCACCGTGCGGACCGCGCCCGGCCTGACGACTACGCAGGCGGGTTCACATGCTGCGCCGGGGCACACAATGCCGGCATGGAAGACAAGTCATGAATGAGATGCCGGAGGCGCTGGCCGGCTTGGGTGTCCGGTTTTGTCGTGCCGATTACGACATCAGTGAACCGGTTCGCGTTCGGACGTTTTTGCGGGGCGAGCGCCGTCGTAGGTGGAGTCCCAGTCTTTCCAGACGGGTTCGTAATTCCGGGCGCGGAGGGCGGCTTCGATTTCGGCGGGGCTGCGGTCGTCGTTGATTGCGAACTGTTCGAGGGATTCGGGCTCGGCGGAGTAGCCGCCGGGGTTGGTTTTGGCTCCGGCGCTCATGCTGGTGATGCCGAGGTGGATGGCGTGGTCGCGGAAACGGGGGCTTTCGCGGGTGGAAAGGACAAGCTCGACTTCGTGGCTCCAGAGACGGAAGGCGCAAATGGTCTGGACAAGGTCACGTTCGTCGAAGGGGGTGACCTCGATTTCCTGGCCGGCGTGGGGACGGAGGCGGGGAAAGGAGATGCTGTATTTTGTGCGCCAGTACGTGCGTTCGAGGTGGCGGAGGTGTTGTCCGAGAAACCAGGCTTCGGCCCGCCAGTCGGAAAGGCCGTAGAGGGCGCCGAGGCCGATTTTTTTGAGTCCGGCCTGGCCGAGGCGGTCGGGCGTTTCGAGACGGTTGACCATGTCGGCCTTGGGACCGCGCAGGTGGTGGCGGGCATAGGTGGACGGGTCGTAGGTTTCCTGAAAAACGATCACGGCGCTGAGGCCGTCGGAGGCGAGGGACGCGTAGTCGTCGGTCGTCATGGGCTGCACTTCCATCGAGATGCTGGAGAAGTGCGGACGGAGCAGGCGGATCGCGTTGCTGAAATACGCGCGGCCGACGCGCGTGGTTTCGCCGGTGACGAAGAGGACGTGATCGATACCGAGGCGTTTGAGGACGGCGGTGTCGGCGAGGATTTCGGCGTCGTTGAGAATTTTTCTCGGGATTTTGTTCTGGGCGCTGAAACCGCAGTAGGTGCAGATGTTGACGCAGGCATTGGTGAGGTAAAAGGGCGCAAAGATCTGCATGGTGCGTCCGAACCGGGCGAGGGTGGCGCGGTTGGCGAGGCGGGCCATGTGTTCGAGAAAGGGGGCGGCGGCGGGTGAAAGCAGGGCGGCGAGATCGTCGGGCGTGAGCGCGGTGGCGCTGGAGGGCGTGGAGCGGGCGGCGCGGGCGAGAGCCCGCTCGACGTCGGCGGTGGTGGCGGAACGGATACGGGCTGCGGTGTCGGCGAAGTCGTGCTGGCGCCAGAGGGCGGTGAAGGGGGGCGTGGTGGTGGCTGGCATGGGAGGGAGGGGGGAGTGGCGTGGTGTTTTTATGTGCCCCATGGGGCACATGAGGCTTATGGGGCTTATGGAGTGGAGAGGAAGGAGGTGAGGGGAGAGGTGGCGGCGGCTTCAGGGGCGGTGGCGGTGGAGGCGAGGCCGGTATGGCGGGCGAGGGCGCCGGCTTCGACGGCGAGGCGGAAGGCGCGGCCCATGGCGACGGGATCGGGAGCGGCAGCGATGGCCGTGTTGACGAGGACGGCGTCGGCGCCGAGTTCGAGGGCGGCGGCGGCGTGCGAGGGGGCGCCGAGGCCGGCGTCGATGACGACGGGGATGCGCGACTGGGCGATGATGATTTCGAGAAAGATTTTCGCCTCGAGGCCGCGGTTGCTGCCGATGGGCGCGGCCAGGGGCATGACGGCGGCGGCTCCGGCTTCCTCGAGTTGTTTGCAGACGACGGGATCGGCGTGGATGTAGGGGAGGACAATGAAGCCGCGTTTCACGAGTTCGCGGGTGGCGGTGAGCGTCTCGACCGGATCGGGCATGAGGTATTTGGGATCGGGGTGGATTTCGAGCTTGAGCCAGTTGGTTTCGAGGGCCTCGCGGGCGAGTTCGGCGGCGAGGATGGCTTCCTTGGCGTCGCGGACTCCGGAGGTGTTGGGGAGGAGGCGGTGACGGGTGCGATCGAGGTGGGAGAGGATGTCGTCGGAGGAAACGGAGTCGGTGCGGACGCGGCGCAGGGCGACGGTGACGAGTTCGGCATCGGCGGCGGCCAGGCTGGCGGCCATGACGGCGGGCGAGCTGTATTTGCCCGTGCCGAGGAAGAGGCGGGAGCGGAGGGTGGTGCCGGCGATGGTGAGTGGAGGGATCATGATGGGAGGACGGAAGGGATGGGAGATATGGGAGGAACGGGAGGGATGGGACTTATGGGCGGGAGGACCAGGCGGTGAGGAATTCGTGGTGGCGGGCGGGGAGGTCGGGGGCGTTGAGCAGGGCGCCGGAGACGGCGGCGCCGGCGGCATCGAGGGCGCGGATGGCGGGGAGGTCGGCGGGGAGGACGCCGCCGATAACGAAAGACGGGAGTGCGGGCGGGAGGAGGGCGAAGAGATCGCGGATGCCCTCGAGGCCGAGGACGGGGGCGAGTTTCTGTTTGGTGGTGGTGTGGCGGAGGGGGCCGATGCCGATGTAGTCGAGGTCGCCGGCGGCGTGGGCGGTGGCGGCGGCACGGGCGTGATCGGCGTTGTTGACGGTGCCGCCGATGAGGGTGCGGGGGCCGAGGAGGCGGCGGGCGTCGGACCAGGGGGCGTCCTGCGTGCCGAGGTGGACGCCGTCGGCTCCGGAGTCGCGGGCGATTTCGGGGTTGTCGTTGATGATGCAGAGGGCGTCGTGCGCGTGGCAGATGGCGGTGACTTCGCGGGCGAGCGCGAGCCAGCGGTCGGGAGGGGCGTCTTTTGTCCGGAGCTGGATGTGTCTGGCTCCGGCGGCGCAGAGGGCGCGGGCTTGGGCGGGGTGGTCGCCGAACGGATGGTGGTCGTGAGTGATAGCGATGAGAAAAGGGGGGGGAAGGGGCGGGGATGGAGAGAAGGGAGGAGGAATAATCCGGGATTGCAGATTTGAAATTTCAGATCGGAAGGCGTGCCACGTGGCGAGGGGATCGGGGGATTGCCAGAGGGCGCCGAGGATGGCGGCGCCATCGAAACCGAGGGCGGCGACCGTGGCGAGGCGGTCGGGGGTGATGCCACCGAGGGCGAGGACTTCGGGGTGGCGCGGACGGGGGCGGGATTGGAGGAGGGCAGAGAGGCCGGCGTACGGGAGGGTGGTCGGTGAGGGGGTGTGGCCGGGTTTGGAGAGGGAGGGGAAAATAGGGGAGAGAAAGAGCGTGTCGTAAGCGGGTGGATACGGGGTGAGGGTGGCGCGGAGTTCGGCGAGGGTATGGAGAGGGCGGGAACGGAGAAGGCGGGCGGGGGGGGAAGGGGAGCGACGCGGAGCGTCGTCACACGGGCTGGAAGCCCGTGGTACGTCATGGGCTGGAAGCCCATGCCACCCGGAGGCGGGCGGGACGCCCGCAGAACAGAGGCCAGAGACCAGAGGATAGAAGACAGGTTTCGCCTGCCGGTTGTCTGGCCTCTGGCTTCTGCCTTCTAGCCTCCGGATTGCGGGCGGGACGCCCGCGCCACTTTGGCGGTCGTGGAGGCCGCCGATGGCGTAGTCGGCGGCGAGGTCGTGGTGAGTATGGAGGACGAGGTGGGGGTGGTACTCGGCGGGGATGGCGTCGAGGTGGGCGGCAAGGCGGGCGCGGGTCCAGCCGGGTTTGCGGAGGTGGTAGCGGGTGAGGCCGGCGGCGAAGAGCGCGGGGAGCGTGGCGAGTTCGTGCGGATGGTCGTCTTCGGGAGAAAGGGCGACGAGGCGGAAGGGCGTGGCAGATGGGTGGGTCATTGCATGCAGGAGGGCGCGGCGGAGCCGCGTCCGGCGGCGGGGACGCCGGCCGCTCCGTCAGCCGCCTTGCGTGGCCTGGATGATGAGGACGCGGTCGTTGTCGCGGAGGGTGTGTGCCGGCCAGGCGGCGCGCGGGATGACGGTGTCGTTGACCGCCACCGCGATGCCTTTGCGGTCGGCCTGGCCGCGCTCGGCGAGGAGGGCGGCCAGCGTGGCGGCGTCGGCGGCGGCATGCGGCTGGTCGTTGAGAAGGATGGTCATGGCAGAAGGGTTTGGCGTTCAGGGTTTGGCGTTCAGGGTTTCCGCGGGCGCGGCGGTGTAGATTTCGGCGCCGGTCTGGACAAACTCGGCGGATTTTTCGCGGAGGCCGGCTTCGATGGCCTCCGTGGTGGCGAGGCCTTTTTCCTCGGCGTAGCGGCGGATGTCGTCGGTGATTTTCATCGAACAAAAGTGCGGGCCGCACATGGAACAGAAATGGGCGGTCTTGGCACTTTCCTGCGGGAGGGTGGCGTCGTGATATTCGCGGGCGCGTTCGGGATCGAGGGAGAGGTTGAACTGGTCTTCCCAGCGGAATTCGAAGCGGGCCTTGCTGAGGGCGTTGTCGCGGTATTGGGCGGCGGGATGGCCCTTGGCGAGGTCGGCGGCGTGGGCGGCGATCTTGTAGGCGATGACGCCGGCGCGGACATCGTCGCGGTCCGGGAGGCCGAGGTGTTCCTTGGGCGTCACGTAGCAGAGCATGGCGGTGCCGTACCAGCCGATGTTGGCGGCGCCGATGGCGCTGGTGATGTGGTCGTAGCCGGGAGCGATGTCGGTGGTGAGCGGGCCGAGCGTGTAGAAGGGAGCTTCGTCGCACCACTCGAGCTGTTTCTCCATGTTTTCCTGGATCATGTGCAGGGGAACGTGGCCGGGACCTTCGTTCATGACCTGCACGCCGCGAGCCCAGGCGCGGCGGTTGAGTTCGCCCTGGGTCCTGAGTTCGCCGAACTGGGCTTCGTCGTTGGCGTCGGCGATGGAGCCGGGGCGGAGTCCGTCGCCGATGGAGAAGGAGACGTCATAGGCGGCGCAGATGTCGCAGATGTCATCCCAACGGGTGTAGAGGAAGTTTTCCTTGTGATGGGCGAGGCACCACTTGGCCATGATGGAGCCGCCGCGCGAGACGATGCCGGTCATGCGGCGGGCGGTGAGCGGGATGTAGCGGAGGAGGACGCCGGCGTGGATGGTGAAATAGTCGACGCCTTGCTCGGCCTGCTCGATGAGGGTGTCGCGGTAGATTTCCCAGGTGAGTTCTTCGGGGCGTCCGTTGACTTTCTCGAGGGCCTGGTAGATCGGCACGGTGCCGACAGGGACGGGGCAGTTGCGCAGGATCCACTCGCGGGTCTGGTGGATGTTTTTTCCGGTGGAAAGGTCCATCAGGGTATCGCCGCCCCATTTGACGGACCAGCGCATTTTCTCCACCTCCTCGTCGATGGACGAGGCGACGGCGGAGTTGCCGATGTTGGTGTTGATCTTGACGAGGAAGTTGCGGCCGATGGCCATCGGCTCGAGTTCGGGGTGGTTGATGTTGGCGGGGATGATGGCGCGGCCGCGGGCGACTTCGCTGCGAACAAATTCGGGGGTGATCTCGCGCGGGATGGCGGCGCCGAGCGGGGCGCCGGGGTGCTGGCGGTGGAGGGCGTTGCGCGGGCCGGTGGCGTTCATGGCGAGGGCCTCGCGGGTGGTTTGCAGGCGGGTGTTTTCGCGGATGGCAACGAACTCCATCTCGGGCGTGATGATGCCGGCGCGGGCGTAGGCGAGCTGGGTGGGACGGCAGCCGGGGCGGGCGCGAAGGACGGGACGCGTGGCGGTGAAGGTCTTGAGGGCGGTGCGGGCGCCGGTTTTTTCGGCGAGGGCGCGATGTTTGTCGGAAAGGTAACCGTCGTCGATCGGTTGCACGGTGCGGCCGTCGATCTGTTCGGTGTCGCCCCGTTCGGCGATCCAGGCGGCGCGGATCGGAGGGAGGCCGCGGGTGGGGTCGGCGTGGAAGGACGGGTCGCCCCAGGCGCCGGAGGTGTCGTAGACGCGGACAGGGTCGTTGGGCGTTTCGACGCCGTCGGGGCCGCGGGTGGGGCTGAGGGTGATTTCGCGGAGGGGGACGCGGATGTCGGGCCGCGATCCGGGGAGGTAGATGCGGGCGGAGGCCGGGAAGAGGGTATGGGGGAGGGAAGCGTCGGAAGAGGGAGAGAGCGCGGTGGTGGTGTGCGCGTCGGAAGAGGCGGAGGCCGTCGAGTCGGTGGCAGTGTGCATGGTGGCGGAGGTGGGTCGGTATGACGTTGGCTCGCGATCAACACTGCCTCCGGTAATGCGATTCCCGATACGTTTCCCTGCGGTCGGTGATCGGGTCCGTTTTCCCTTCGGCGGTGCTAACCGCATCAGGTTCGAAGGCTATGGGGACGGATCGTGTCCCTGTCTCAGCCCGGCGCCCCGGGTTCGCCTAAACAAATTGGTGAAGACGCACGGAAGGCCGGCAGGGCGGCGATGTCAAGCCGGCCGGCGGGGTGTGCGCCGAATGCATGGACGGGCGGGCGCGGCTGCCTGCGGGATCAGAGCAGCGTGCCGTCGAGAAACAGCCAGGCGACGCTGAAGTAGATGATCAGCCCGGTGACGTCGACGAGCGTGGCGACGAACGGGGCGCTCGAGGTCGCCGGATCGAAGCCGAGGCGCTTCAGCAGGAGCGGAAGCATCGAACCGACGAGCGAACCCCACAGGACGATGCCGACGAGGGAGGCTCCGACCGCGCCGCCGATGAGGAGCCAGTGCGGACCGTAGATGCTGGAAAATTGCGCCCACACGGCGATGCGCAGGAAGCCGACCGTGCCGAGGATGGCGCCGAGCGCGAGACCCGCGAAGAGTTCGCGGTGCATGACGCGCCACCAGTCGCGCAGGCGAAATTCGCCGAGCGCGAGCGCGCGGATGACGAGGGTGGCAGCCTGCGAACCGGCGTTGCCGCCGGAGGAAATGACGAGGGGCACGAAGAGCGCGAGGACCACGGCCTTGGCGATTTCCTCCTCGAAAAATCCCATGGCGGTGGCGGTGAGCATTTCGCCGAGGAAGAGGACGACGAGCCAGCCGGCGCGCTTGCGGATCATCTTGCCGAGGGCGATCGAGATATACGGTTCGTCGAGTGCCTCGCTGCCGCCGAGTTTGTGGATGTCTTCGGTGGCTTCGGCTTCGGCGACGTCGAGGATGTCGTCCACGGTGACGATGCCGATGAGCCGGCCGGCGTCGTCGGTCACAGGCAGGGCGACGCGGTCGAGCTTGCGGACGAGATCGAGAGCGTGTTCGCGGGTATCGGCGGCAGAGAGACGGACAACGTTGCCATCCATCAGGTCGCGGACGTGCTGGCCGGGTTGCGCGAGGAGGAAACGGCGGACGCGGATATCGTCGATGAGGTGACCGGCGGCGTCGACGACGTAGATGATATTGAGGGTCTCCCGGTCGCAGCCGAGGGCGCGGATGTGATCGAGGGATTCGGCTACGGTCCACTCGGGGCGCACGGCGATGTAGTCGAGCGTCATCATGCGGCCGACGCTGCCCTCGGGGTAGGCCATGAGCGCCTCGGCTTCGGCGCGGTTTTCCGGCGTCAGCATGGCGAGGAGCTGCAGGGCGACATCGAGCGGCTGCTCCTGGAGGAAGGCGGTGCGGTCGTCGGGCGGGAGGGCGTTGAGGAGAGAGGCGGCCTGCTCCTGGGTGATCAGGCGGAGGAGGCGTTTTTGCGCGGCCGGTTCGAGGTAACTGAAGACGGCGGCGGAGAGGTCGCGCGGGCCGATACGGACGAGGACGGCGAGCTGGGGCTCGGGAAGGACGGAGAGATGCGGGGCGAGGTCGGCGGGGAGCCAGCGGGCGGCAAGCTGGCGGAGGGCCGTGGCGTCCTTGCGGGCGAGAAGAGCGGTGATGTCGGTGCGGACCTGATTGATGTCGGACATGGCGCGGGCGGCTGCTGCGCCGGGTCTAGCGGAGGGCGGAGGTGGGATGCGTCCGTTGGCGGCCGGCGTCGACGCGGAGTCCGGCGATGTTGAGGTGAAGGAGGGAAGCGGAGGGTGATTTCATGCGCGGACTGCGCGAACAGGGTGTTTGCGGCCGGAGTTGACGTGACGGCAGATCTCGCAGGTGGTGCCGTCGCAACCGCGGGCGGTGCAGTGTTCGCGTCCGTAATAGATGATGCGAAGATGCAGGGAATTCCAGTCCGATTCCGGGAAAAGGGCCTTCAGGTCGCGTTCGGTGCGTTCGACGTTGGCGCCGGCGGGAGTGAGGCGCCAGCGCTGGGCGAGACGGTGGATGTGGGTATCGACCGGAAACGCCGGAAAACCGAAAGCCTGCGACATGACGACGGAGGCGGTCTTGTGGCCGACGCCGGGGAGCGCCTCGAGTTCGGCAAAGGTGCGCGGCACTTCGCCGCCATGTTTGTCGAGCAGGATGCCGGAAAGGGCGTGAATGGCCTGCGCCTTGCGCGGAGCGAGACCGCAGGGACGGACGATGGCATTGATGCGGTCAACGGAGAGCCGGGCCATGTCGCGCGGATTGTCGGCGAGGGCGAAGAGGGCGGGGGTGGTGAGGTTGACGCGCTTGTCGGTGCACTGGGCGGAGAGGAGCACGGCGATGAGCAACGTGTAGGGATCGCGATGATCGAGCGGAATGGCCGGGTGCGGGTAAAGCTCGGCGAGACGACGGGAAATCCAGGCGGCGGTGTCGGCACGATTCATGGCGATGCGGGTCGGGAAGGGTGGCAGCGGAAGGGTCGGCCGGCGGCCGGCGGACAAAAAAGAACCCCGGCGAAGAGATATTCGGCGAGGCTCGGAAAGGTGGTGGGTTGACTGGGATTCGAACCCAGAACCAACGACTTAAAAGGACGCTGCTCTACCATTGAGCTATCAACCCGTTCTACTTGATGCCTAACAACTTAGGACTTCGGTCTTGCTGACTTTTCATAGTCGTTTTCACAGTTTCCGGAGACAAATCAGGAAATCATGGGAAACGAGACGAAAGAAAAGACATGGCAAAGAACAAAGCTACCCGGCCTGTTACGGCATAAGGGAGGGCGGTATTACGGGCGCTTCACAATCGCGGGCAAGACGAAATTTGTGCCTTTGGAAACGAATTTGATGGAAATTGCCCGCGTGCGCTTCGCCGAGCACAGGTCACGTATCGAGCGTACCCGCAAGGCCGCCCGTGCGGCGGGGCAGGGCGTCGGGCGGATGCGCGACCTGCTCACGCTTTACCGCCAGCGTGTCGAGGAGCGGGCGGACATCGCAGACAACACCCGGGATGCCTATCGCGAACATATCGCCTACATCGAAAAGACATGGCCCGGATTCGGTGACTTGCGTCCGGACGAGATAACCCGCACCGCAGTCGAGAAATGGCGTGACCGGGCTCTGAAAGAGGGAACCGGCAATCGTCCGCCTGGCAGCAAGGCGGAGACGAATGCCGTTTCGGGAAAATCACCCGGACGGTTTAACAAGGCCGTCGATGCACTTCGCAAGATGCTCGATATCGCCATCGAGACCGGCGCGCTGCACGCAAACCCGCTGAAGGTGCGCGGCATCAAGGCAAAGGATGCTCCTCGCAAGCCCAAGCTCCCGGAAACGGACAAACTGAGGGAAGTCTTTGAGGCGATGGAGCGGCCAGGCGGACGAAGCATTGAGGCCGCCTTGCTTTGCCGTTTCCTTGCCTTCACGGGCTGTCGCCTGAAGGAAGCCGCCGGCGTCCGCTGGCAGGACATGGATTTTGAGCGCGGAATCATTCACGTCAACGGGACGAAGACAGATGCCGCCCGACGTGAGGTTCCGATGATACCGGCAGCGCGAACCCTGCTGGAAGTCATCCGGAAACGCCGGGAAAAAGCCGCTACCGTGGTTACGGACGGCAAGCCGCACATCGATCCGGCTTCGCCCGTTCTGGCCGTCAGGGAAGCACAGAAGAGCCTGACGAGGGCTTGCGCGGCGGTCGGAGTGGACCGGTTGACACATCATGATCTGCGCGATGCCTTCGCAACCACGTGCATCGAGGCGGGTGTCGATATCCCGACCGTTGCCGCATGGCTCGGCCATGCTGATGGCGGCGCGCTCCTGATGCGGATCTACGCCCATCACCGCCGGGCGCATAGTGTGGAGCAGGCGGCAAAGGTGAAATTCTGGAAGTAAAATTATTTTGTTGCTGGAGCCGCACTTCTGCGGAATCGCGGCAGAAGCCGACTCCATCTATCAAGCGGCCACAGCAATCATTATATTGCTGAAAAGTACCGTACTTGACCTTGGTAAAAATGCATACTGCCAGTGAACAGTTTTCCGGCAACTGCCCGAAGTTGAGTATCGCGGTCTCGACGGATGCCTTTTGACCGAGCGGATCAAACACCCGGGGAAAGGAGGGAAGGAGAGGCGACCATGCAACCATGTCTTCCAAGCCCGGATCCCTATCATTATTTTATAGTTGAGGGTATGCCTGCGCATGCAGCAGCAGTTCGCTTTCCTTGGCTCGGGCAGGCGTTGGCATGTTCGATTTTTTCCTTGGTAAATCATTGGAAGATTGAGGGATACGTTTCGTACGAAAAACGATCTGTTCACTCGCACTTTTCTTGATTGTTCGGTAAAAAATTAGTGTAACCTGATTATAGCATTACATGCTGATAAATAGGATTTTACCATATAAATTCGGGATTTCGGCAGACTCATGTCAATATTTCCATTCAATGCATTTTCGCTGATTTTTTTGCGTGCCGAACTGATTCCATTGAAGGAAGGGCGGGGAACGCTCAGAAATGTAATCACGATGCCAAGCACATTTGAGAATAATACAGAGATGACCGTTTACCACAAAGCAGACCTTCAAAAGCTACTGGGACTCTCCACAACCAGCCTTTGGCGGCTGGAGCGCCGGGGGCTATTGACGCCCGTTCCCGGTATCCGTCGCAAACTCTATAGCCGGGCCGCGGTAGAAAGGTTTTTGGCCGGAAAAAAATAAACTCGGAGCATTTTTTCAACCAGCAGGTTGTCGCCATTGCTCATGCGGAGCAGCCTTGATATATGAATAGTATAAATTACAACACAGGCGCCGTAAACAGGACAGTGGCGGTTCTGGAGGCGATCAAAGGTCGCAAGAATCCGCCCGGAAAATCAAAGAAACAGCAAATCGATCTGGAGATTTTAACCGGCGACTTGGATTTACCTGCTGTCGCAGGACAACCTTGTATCACGAACGATGGCACGATTCGCATGATGAACGCAAATGAATCTATAATGTTCATGAATCGCCGCAAACTCGATCCGGATGCGGCTCTCGCGATAAAGGATACTGTTTCTGGCTTCGTAGTGTACATGACAACTTTCTTCGAATGAAAAGCATATCTCCCGACGCCATCATCCACAACAAGCAGGCCATCGACCTTGACGCACCGATCGGCACAATCCACGGCGACATCAACCGCCTTCCGGGAATCAGCTCCACCGAGAAACTGATCCTGAGTGCGATCTACCAGCTCAGCGATGGCGGAGAGGGATGGTGCTGGGCTTGCGACAGCATGATCGCGTACATGGCCGGGTTGCCGTCAAAATCCCGGGCGGTCGGGTGTGCGGTATGCAGACTTCGCAAGAAGGGTTACCTCACGGAAGTTCCGAAAGGAAGAAGCAGGAAAGCTGTCACCCCGAAGCGGGTGGTGTTCCCGAAGGACGCAAAGCACACACGCCTGGTCGGAGCACGCTATCGTCCGAAGAACGCAGACAAGGACAGCTTCCTGTCCCGGGAAGACGCTTACGGAGTTTATGCGATCCACGAAACCACCGGGAAGAACGTTTTGAGACTGACGTACTGCAAGAATGCGCGTTCCGCTGCCCGTTTCGAATCTCAGGGTGAGACCTTAGGAATGATTGGGTATAATGATAATAAGACCCCTAAATCCCCGTTTCCTCCGTCCGGAACCTCGCTGCGCTCGGAACCGGACTCCGGGCCGGGGACTTCAAAATCTAACGTTGCGCCTTCGGCGATCACAAACCTTGCAACCTTCCCGGCTTCCGTTCCAGCCAGCCCGGCAAACCCCTCGCTACGCTCGGCGTCTGCCGCCGGGAGCGCAGGGCGCAAGTCGAAGCCGTTCAGCGAAAAGAAGTCTTCCTCCCGGCTGAAGCGTGAGGGCAAGCCGTGCCGGAAGGCGCAGAAGGACTACGTCGCAGGACTCGAAGCGGCTTTCCCGGAGGTCGCAGCGGCGGCAAGGTCAGCGTTCCCGGCGGATGGGCTGGGGCAGCAGGAAGCACGCAAGCTCCTCAGGACCCTGAGACGCAATACTGTGCCAGCGTCAGACTACCTGTTCATGTTCAAGTACATGAGGATCATCCCGGAAAAGTTCAACCCCGGATGTCTCATGGATCTGCTGAAGTGCGCTGGCTCGGCGGTCAGAAACTTGCGTAAACTTCTTTCAGACAAATATATGTGGTTGTCTGAAAGCATCTCTGAAAAGCTCCACGTCAGAGGCAACCGGAAGCCGAAAAAGGACCTTGAGACCGATGTGGAGACGGTGCTGGCCATGACCTCCGAGGATCTTCGGAACATCCTGGAGACAAGCATGGAACGTTACTCCTGGCTGGCCGCGGCCGAGTTGATCCGGAGAGGAGCGAAGACACTGCCTGACAGCTTGCCCATTCCCCGGATGGCGGTCAGCATGTCGCATCGCCACGACGCGTTCGCGATTGCCAGAAAGGCGACTGGAGTTGACCTCGAAAGTGTTGTAAAGCTTGATAGTTCAGGGCTTTCCCGCATGAGGGCTTCGCTCATCGAATGGTTGGAGGGTCTGCATGCTGGCTTGCATCCGATGACGCCTGTGAAAGAGATGGCCGAGGTGCTGGATGAAGTCATCGGGCTCACGCCGGAATCTGCTGCCCGGCATGCCTGGGAAGAGGCGGTCAACGCTCCCTGCAATGCGCTGACCGAGGAATTGAACTGTGAACAGGCTGCGGCCTGATGAAAGGAATAAACCATGAGTCTTACTGTTGAAAACAGGGCGGAGTTCCTTGCTGAACTCTTTTTTGCAAGATGGTCCGGGATGTTCGATTGCTGTCCGAAAGCAGCCAGCTCTTTTCTGAAGCTGGCCAAAAGGCTGCGGGCACGACACATCCCCGGCGAGTCATACGAAGGAACGACCGATCCGATGGTCAACAAGATCAGGAATCGCCTCGGTGTTCCTGCGAAAAATTTTTTACTGGATCTGGAGTGTCTGGTGTCGGACATGCGCATGAGCGCTCCTTTCAATGCTCATGATTACGACTGGGAGGGTCGGGCAAGGCTGTCGGACCTGAGCGACAAACAAGATTCTGACTTCGAGGCCATGCTGCGGGCATTCGTGCCGAAACTGGAAGCCATGATCGAGGAGTCGCTTCGGGAATCGAAAGCATCGCAGGTGCGCGGGGAAGCAGAGTGGGCAGCAGGTACTCGGGGAGGCGAGGACTACAGCCTGTCGCCTGAGCAGGAAGCAAACTACAACAAGGTGGTTGGAAACGACACATTAGATGATTAAAAAGATCAATATGAAGGATTTGAAAAAGGCTACAGGCATTGCGGGCAAGGCTGTGACATCCGGGTTCATTACCCCGCAGAAACCGTCCAGGCGCGAGGGTCTGGCGAAGGTCCGGCAGTCGCTTCAGGACGGGTCGTTCTTTGAAGCCGAGCGTGCAGCGTGCGCCAAGGCTGCCGCGGACCACGCTGGTTGCCCGGCTCCCGAAGACAGGAAGTACAAGGATCTGCAAAACGCGGCCGGCTCCCTGACCCTGAACATGCTGTCGCGCGTGGAGCGGATCCAGCTGGATCTTGATGCCGCCAAGCGCGACCTGGTTCAACTGATGCGGGCAGCAGACCTGATTGCGAAATGAGCACGCTCGAACCGACAGACCGGAAGGCTTGCGCAGGCAAGTTTACGAAACAGGAACTGGCAGCGAAGTTGATGGCTGCAGAGGCGCTGCTGACGGCTTCAGACGCACGTCTGATAAAGGTCGAAGAGGAGCTGCGGGATGCCAAGGTGAGGGCGGACCAGCTGGACGCTATACTGGGGGAACTGATCATGCACTTCCGAAACCGGGGCAGGAACATAGAAAGGGTGATCAAGCTCCAGGAACTGTACCTGGACAGAGCACTTGAGGCGAGGGAGGACCTCCGGCATGCAGACGCTCGTTGAACTGGCCGAGCAGATAGCCCGGAAGGCTCACGCCGGGCAGACGCGCCGCGACGGCATTACCCCTTACCTGTTTCACGTGGAAGGGGTTGTTCACCGGGTAAGGAATGCGGGGGAGAAGACGATTGCCGCCGCATGGTTGCACGACGTGCTGGAGGACACCAGTGAAACCTGGAAAAGTCTGCAGGATCAGGGCGTTCCGATCGACGTGGTCCGGTCAGTCCTCCGGCTGACAAAGGATGATTGTGTTCCGCACCGCGTTTACATGGATGGAATAAAAAGGGATCTCGTTGCGCGCACCGTGAAGCTTGCGGACATGCTGACCAATCTCGCGGACGAGCCGACGGTGGGGCAGATCCGGCGTTACGCGACTGATCTTCTGTTTCTGACCGAAGGCGTATGAGCTGGGAAAATCCTGTTGTCAGCTCGTCGGGCAACGTCGGCGCCAGCGTGCCGCATGAAGTCATGCTGCTGGCCGGGAAACTGAAGCGTGTTCACGGGGACGTCCGGATCACCAAGGAAAAGAACGGTTTTCATATTTATTTCGCCAGCCCGAAGGCGCTGGAACTGTACGGCAGGATCGAGCTGGAAAAGATGCATTGTTGCGTGAATGCCGACAAGGCGCTGGGACTTGGAACCTGGCGCCAGAGAGCAGGCACCTACGACATGGACCTGGTCGGGCGCTGCATGAAGACTTCGACCAGCTACCGCCTGTCAGGGCTCCTGCGCATGCCGAATCTGGCTGCCAGGGGCATCCAGGCGACCGGCAGCATGTCCGGCCAGATCCGGGTCAACGACACGTCGAGATCGCTTGTCCGGGACGAACGGGGCAACCTTGTCCCGGAGCGCCCGGGCGACACCACGATGCTGACGATGCTGCCTCCGGAGCATCCGGCGATCCAGTACCTGATGCGTCGCGGCTATGACATTCCTTCCCTGGTCGACCAGACGGGCGCCTCGTGGTGCTGGCGGGAAACGCCGGAGGACAAGGCGCGAGGGATCGGGTACCGAAATCGTGGATATTTTTGGATGTCGCGGAGGATGTTTTTGAGTGATCTCGTTCCCTTTTCGACGCCCTGCAACAACGCTTCTCTTTGTGCTATATATAATTGATAAGGACACATTGCCCTTATCCATCGCCCCGGAGAGCCGACCGCCTCCGGGGCGTTTTGTTTTCATGTAGCGGTCAAACACGAAAGGAGGCGAGAAGATGCCAGTCATCATCGAAGCCAACTACGCGAAGAAAGTCGGGTTGCCGGCCTATTCCTCGCACCAGTTCTCGGTCACGCTGAGAACGGAACTCACGGACCTGTCGCAGCTGGAGCAGGTCAACGCGGAACTCTACAGCCGCCTTCAGACGGCCGTGGATTCGCAGATTGTGCAGGCCGGGTTCATCCCCGGCGAAACACCCGCGCCACCCCCGGGGAATGCCATCCCCCGGCGCGCCGGATATGCCAGCGCCAGCAATGCCTCGCCCGCGCCTGCGCCGGCACCCGCCAGCGGGAACGGAGACGGGCCGGCGTGGCGGTGCTCGGACAAGCAGCGCGACCTGATCCTCCGGATCGTGGACGAGCACCGGCTGGACAAGGACGAGGTGGAAAACCTCTCGCAGACGCGGTTCGGGAGCGGCGTGCGGCAACTGAACAAGCTTCAGGCGTCGTCGCTGATCGATGAACTGCTCGAAACGTATGCCGACCGCAACCCGCCGGCCTCGCGCCGGGGAGGAGGCGGCACTGGCGGCACCGGCGGAAACGGAAACCGCGGCGGTTACCGCCGTGCGGCCTGGGGGAGGACTGCGCGATGATCGCCATTCCTGAACCCGGCCGTAACGGAACATCCGATACGCACGAACCGTCATCGCCGCCGCCGGAATCCGCTCCGTCCGCCTCGCCCGGATCGACCGTCACGGGCGGCGATCCGCTGGAATACGTCTCGGTCTCGCGCCTCAAATCCTTCCTCGGATGCCGCCTGCGGTTCTACTTCGAGAAGGTGCTCATGCTGGCAAAGCCGTCCAGCCCGGCGTTGCACCTGGGCCGGGCGGTCCATGCGGCGTTGCAGCACTACAACAAGGCGCGCTGGCGCGGCGGCGACGCGTCCTTCCTCGCGGTCATGGCGGCATATTACGCGGCCTTCGACAACCCGGAGGACAACAAAAATGTCGCCTGGGAAGCGACACAGCAGGAGCAGGAGGTTCGCGCCAAGGGCGAGCCGCTGCTATGGGCGTATCTGGAATGCGGCGTACACCCGGCCACCGAAAAACCCGCCGGGGTCGAGGTGAAGGTGCATGCCGACCTCCCGCAACTGGCGGTGCCGCTGCTCGGCGTGATCGACCTGGTGAAGGCCGACCACACCCCGGTGGACTACAAGACCATCGCGGCGACACCGGACCTGGACAACGAAGCCTGGCAGCACGAGCTTCAGCTGACCGCCTACACGCTGTTGATCGAGGACGCGACCGGGGAAACCTGCCCCGGCGGCGAACTCGTTTTCCTCGTGAAGACGAAGACGCCGAAGGTCATCGCCCATGCGTTGCCGCCGCCCGGCCCGATCCAGCGCGACCGGTTTGCCCGGCTGGTGGAGACCTATGCGAACGGCGTGGCCAACGACTGCTACTACCCGTCGCCGGGCATGCAGTGCTCGTGGTGCCCGTTTCACGCGGAGTGCCGCCAGTGGAAAGGAGGCCTGCCATGAGACAACCTTCCCGACCCGGACAGCGCAGCCACAGCCGCGCCGTCATCTGCGGTTTTCCGATCCTGCTCCTTGTCGCCATGCTGGGCCTGTCCGGCGTGCTGGCGGGATGCGGTCTCGGACAACCGCCGCCGGTCCCGTCCCGGCAGATCATCGACGCGCCCCGCCTTGCCGAATCCCTGAAATGGGTCGGCAGTTGCGCGGTGCTGTGCTCGCTGCTCGGCGGGGTCGCGCTGGTCATCGCCAGCGGCAGGAGGAGGAAATAGCCATGCCCGCCCTTCTCCTCCGCCTGATCCTGCTTGCGGCCCTGTCGTTTGTCGCCGGGGCGACCGTCACGCCGCTCCTCTGGCAACCGGCCCTGGTCGAACAATCCAAAACAATCCTCAGCCCCTTCGCCATGCTCTCCGGCGCGATCCTGGTCGCATCGGTGGCGTATGCCCTGGGGCAAATGCGACGCCGATGAAACCGCCCGTCCCTGTCCTCATTTTGCTGCTCTGCTTCCTCACGGGAGTGCTGGTCGGAGCCCGGCAGTGGGTTCCCCTGCTCGTCGTCATCCTTGCTCCGCTGGTCTGGCGGGCACGGGAAAAATGCCGGCGCAACCACCCCCGCGACAACCAGCCGCCATAAGCGGGGAAGCATTCAGCAACGCAACAAAAACCCGCACCGCCACGGCCCGTTCTTCCTCCGCCTTCCCGCACAAGGGACGGGAGAGGGAGGCGGGCCGTGGTGTTTAACCTGTCCGCCGATCTGGCGGGCAATACGTAACCAATAAACAACTACATCAACGTTAATCATCAACCCTCCATCATCAACCACACACCATCATGATAACATTCAGCCTGAAAACATTGCGCGAGGCCCTTGCCGGCCTGCGCGTCCTCAAGCCTGCCCGACAGACGCTCCCGGCGCTTCGCTGCGTGCGTGTCGTCGGCAACAGCGATTCCGTCCGGCTCGACGTCGCCACTCCCGACGAGCACCTGCTTTTCGAGGGTGCCGGACATTCCGACGATATCGCCACCGGCAAGGTGCTCGTTCCCTGGGAAACCCTGGACGGCGTCGCCAGGTCGGCGGATGCCGGGAGCGACATCGCCATCGAGCCCTTCCCGCAACCGACGATCCGTTGCCTCAGCGGCGGCGCGCCGGTCATCCTGCCGTTCAGGGGGGAGCCGCCGGGGGATTTTCCCGCCGTGCCGACTCCCGCCGGGCGTCCTCCCGTCGGCCTGCCGTCCGCTGTCCTCGCCTCGATGGTCGAGGCGGCGGACTGTGCGAGCACCGAAAGCAACCGTTACCTGATCAACGGTGTTTTTGTCGAAAAGCACGCCGTTGTCGCCACGGACGGACGCCAGCTCTACGCCCGCAACAGCCTCGATCTGCCATTGCCCGACGAGGGCCTGGTGTTCCCGCTCTCCGGAGTCCCCGCCGTCATCGGCAAGACCGCCGGTGGCACGCTGCTCTTCACGACGTGGAAACACGACACGTCCCCGGTCGCCCGGCTTGCCTCCGGCCCGTGGATGTGGACCACCCGGCTGATCCCCGGAAAATACCTGAACTGGCGGCAGGTGATCCCGAAGCCCGACGGCTACAAGGCTCACCTGCGCATCTCGGACGAGGACGCCGCCCGGCTCAGGACCGTGCTGCCCCGGCTTCCCGGATTTCGGGACAAGCACAGCCCCGTCTGCCTGACGATCCGTGAGGAAGGCGCGTTCCTGAACCCGCCGCCGCACCTGCCGCAGGTCCGCGTCGAACTCGGCAGGAGCCGGGTTATCCGCGTGCCGGAAGGCGAAGACATCGGCGACGTGCAGTTCGATGCGAACTACCTGCTCGGAGCACTCCGGCGGGGATTCCGCGACCTGCACGTTTGCGACGATGTGACCCCGGTCGTCATGCGCGACGGCCACCGCGTGAACATCTGGACTCCCAACCGTCCCCGTGTCGGTCCGCCTCCGGCCAAAACGTCAGCCACTCCGTCCGCCGCCCCGGCTCCGGAGCCGAAGGCGGCGGATCTCCCGGATGCGGAGCCTGCCTCACCGCAGGCCGCATCCACCAACGAAAACAAAAACGCGACCGGGGCCAACCCGGCCGCATCCACAACCCGCAACGAAAGCACAACCATGGTAGCCATCGCACAACCACGCATCGGCAACAGCACCGGCACTCCCGGCATTGTCGCCGCCGCGCCGCAAAAAACGCACGTCACCGCCGCGCCGGAGGCCCAGGCTTCCGGCGTCGATGCCGCGCAGCAGTCGATCCAGCGCGCCCGCGATCTCCTCCGGGAGTTGAACGGCACGCTGGGCAACCTTCAGGTTTTTATCCGCGAATCGGTCCGCCAGCAAAAGGCGCTCGAACGCGACCATGAAACCCTGAAGAAAAACATCCGCGCCCTTCGCACGGTCGAAGTGTAGCGCGTGTTTGCCGGATAACTACAGGACAGAGCACGGAGAACAGACGAAGGCCACGTATTCCAAAAGGAGCGTGGCCTTCGTCGTTTTCCGAAAAAACCAACCCGTCATCACCGCATCACACCAAAACAACCAAAACCCGATCCACATCATGAAATGCAACCTTCTCCTCCACTGCGGAGCCGCTGCCGTCGAACGCAGCACGCTCCGTGAAATCCGCACTCCGCTGGCCACGCCCACCTGGACGCCGATCCCGCATCTGCGGCTCGTCGAACAGATCGAGCGTGCGCTGGCTTCCGCCCGCCTCTCCATCGTCAGCCAGGCTCATGCCCTGTCGCATGGCGGCGACCGTTATTTCGGCCTCATCCAGGTGCAGAACGGTTCGCAGCACTCCGGCTATGCCTGGGTCCTGGGACTGAGAAATTCGCACGACAAGCGGTTTCCTGCCGGTCTCGTCGCCGGCTCCCAGGTCTTCGTCTGCGACAACCTCGCGTTTCACGGGGAAGTGTGTATTGCCAGAAAACATACACGCTTCATCACCCGCGACCTGCCCATGCTCACCGAAAAAGCCATCGGCCAGCTGGTTGACCGGTGGCATTCGCAGGACAAGCGCATCGCCTGCTACCAGGACGCCCGCATCGGGGACACCGAAGCGCACGACCTGATGATCCGGGCCGTGGACAGCGGTGTCTGTCCGGTCACGACGCTGCCCCGGGTTCTCAAGGAATGGCGCGAGCCGGGCTATGAGGAATTCCGGCCCCGTAACACCTGGAGCCTGTTCAACGCCTTCACCGAGGCGCTGAAAGGCAACCTCCCGATGCTCCCTGCCCGCACCCAGGCCCTGCATGGCCTGATGGACGGGTATGTCGGGCTGGCCGGGAGAAACTGACCGGCTGGCAAAGGCTCTCTTGTGAGGGCCTTTTTTTAGCTATCAGGTGATAATGTCGGGACGCGGCAGGGGCCGACCCTATGGCTGGTTCACGGCTCCCGCAGAGCCCGGGGATATCCCGGTTCCCGCCCATGAAGTTTCGAAGTGTTCACCTGCCCGGCAGCAGTCGAGTACGGTGATTCCGCTCGCCCGGATTTGTACGGGGCCGACCGCAAAGCCGGCCCACAACTGACCGAAGATCGTTTTCGGTCGGTATCTCTTCCCGCTCTGCTTGCTTTCAGAGTCCGGATGAACAGGTAAAACCTTGTATTATATTTCGGCCAGCGACAGAGGCTTGCCATCCCTCCATGAATGCGCCAACTTCCGCCCGATTCAGCGTCGCGCCTCCGGTTGTCAGCCTTATGGCTTTCGCCTTCCTGCTCACCCGATTCTTTCAATGGTTACCTCCCTCTCCCTTTGGGGACGTGACGGGGCGAAGCTCGCGTAAGTTCTCCTCTGCCGATCGGATCCTGCCTGAAACGTCACTTGGCGAGGCTTCATCAGGTGATGCAAATTCATTGCTCCTTTCGTCGCAGCGAAATCTCAGATCCCAAACCGTTATCCACCCGGCCCTATCCGTCCAGCGGACTCCGCATCCCCGGCCCATCCTGCGAAAAAAATCGGCTCCTCTCATGCCTTCGGTTCCGCTTTTTGGCTTCCGCTTTGCGAAGTTACCATACTCCCAAAAAGCCGAACTGGATCCAGGGACCAAGTTTCATTTGACTTACAACATTCCATTCATGAACATCTTACAGATGACAAAATCCAGCATCGCTGTTCCCCTGCTTCCCCCCAAAAAACCGAACCCCGAGTTCCACTCAATAACACTGTTCGGCAAAATGAAAACCAAAAAACACACAATCCTCAGCCTGATTATCGCCATTACCACGATTGCCCTCTTCGGATGCGCAGCCGGCATGGTAAATACGACTAGAAATATCCCGACCGCATTAGTCGCTAGACAATATAACGACGTCTACTCGCAGTATTCTACCCGTCCGACCTTTGCCAGCATTGAAACCATGAAAGATGGCAGCAGAGTTCTTAACATAACCATAAATGCATATGGACGCCAAGACCACTCTGCCAGATTCTACGCACAGAATGCATCACAGTATATCGCCGCCATCGATAAGTTTATAGCATGGGAGAGGCAGGCATCTGATCGCGGTGATATGATAGAGAAAGAAATCGCCATCATATCTAGCCCCAATGGATTCAAGCTCTCCTTTGACTTCTGCTCAGGAACACCGAAAGATCATTTTCTTTATATAAACGGTGCAAGCACTGGCATGCTAGGGACGATGAAAGCCACAATTATGATTTTCGATAAAGCGAACGCTGTGATTTTAAGAAAAATGATAGCAGATCTCCCCTATGCAAGCTCAAGCAATCCGGCAAATGACTATAGATGAAAGAGCCGAACAAGGCGATGCAGCCAATTCCGGTAGCTGTCACGCCTCATGCTGTCGCATGAGTCGCGCCATCTACCTCCATGGCTGATCTTGGACGTTAGGCAAAATATAATGAATAAAAAGATCATGAAACATGCAGTCCAAATTGCAAAAGCCAAGAAAGGTTTTGGCGTGACACAACTCGATTGGAGCCAAGCTAAAAACAAATATATACGTCCATCACAGCGGAGCACGTCATTTTTTACCATACGAACACTTGGAGATGCCGCAAAGTTTCTGGAGGCAATTCAAGCCGGAATCGATGGAACGCTTCGTCGGGATCAATAAATCAAGGAGCCTAACAAATCGCTGGAGCCAATGCGATTGCTGCTTCGCTGGTTTTCGTAAGGGTTTTTGATTCTCGTTACTCCCCCTCTCGCATGGCTCATCTTGGACGTTGATCTAGCTGCGATTCTGCAAGAGGGAAAAAGCAGTGGCAGCCCAATGATTTATCAGGTATCTGTTTATATAAACTATTTTGCCGATGGAGGCACAGGACAGGGACCGGTCGATTATAGGATAAACGCGTGCGTGGGTTGGTTGGCGTGATCCTGGCTGTAAACCGTGATCGTGCTGATCTACGCGGGTTGGTTACCGACAGTTCATTGGTGCGTCTTGCCCGCATGCCCTAGGCTCGTGCGTGGCGGACGGATAGGCTCCGATACCGCTGCCCCTAACGTCAACATGCATGGGCCGGCCGCCCGGTCCCTGACTTGTGCCGCCATTCGGCCTTTGAAAGAACATCCTCCCCCTCTTCGCAGACGTGGTTGGCTTATGCGCAGCGAGTCATATGATCCCAGTCGACGGTTTTGAGCATGGCCCAGACAAAGCCGGCCATTTCGCGAGCGAGGGCCACGGTGATTTTGGGCTTCATCACGCCGCGCCGGCTCAGGTGCCATGCGCGGCTGTGCAGCCGCAACTGGACCTTCCAAGCCAATTCTTTTCTGTGCACGGGCTGGCCTTCCTGCCGTTTGGACAAGTGCGCGGAGACCTTGGGCGGTAACCAGGCGTGCTGGACCATTTCGACCAGTATCCAGCGCGCATGGGCGTTGCCGGCCTTGGTGATCGAACCGAGTTTGCGGGTTTGCCCCGAGCTTTCCTCCTTGGGCACTAGCCCAAGAAACGCCATCAGGTCACGCGGATGAGTAAACCTGCGTATATCGCCCAACTCTGCGACCAGCACGGCTGCGGCGACCAATTGAACGCCACGCAGCGTCATCAGAGCCTCGACCGCCGGATACAAGCGCCACAAGGGCGCCTGCAATTCCAGCAATTGCTCCAGCCGGTTCACCCGGTCCTCGCACTGACTGATGGCCAAAAGGTATTCCTCGAGCACCGCCTTGAGCCCCGGCAACGGCAACACCAGCTCTCGCAGATACCGACGGTGCGCCTCACTCCAGTTCGCCTTGCCCGAGTAACGATAACCATGACGCAACAAAAACGACTTGAGGCGCTGCCGGGCCCGCGTCAGGTCGTGCACCGCGTCCGCCCTGGCCCGGGTCAAATCGCGCATGGCTTCGTCCGCCGCGTCCGGCACGTGCACGGCGGTCAACTCCCCGGCCCGGTGCAACCGCGCCAGCATCTGTGCATCCCGGCGGTCCGTCTTGCGCCGTGCCGCCTTGTCCACCGGCGTCTTCGATGCAGCCACCACCACGCACTCAATCTGTAATTGCATCAACCGGCGATAAATCACGTAGCCGGTCGGCCCCGCCTCGTAGGCCACGTGCAATGCCCCGCCGTCCGATCCGATCTTCCTTAACGCCTTCTCTATGGCGTGCAAATCATTGCTGATCTGCCCGTAAAGGCGAACCTCGCCCTCGCGGCCGCCATCGGCCACCGCCACCATCACTGTATCTTTGTGGACATCCAGTCCAACATAGTGCTCTGTCTTTCTCATGCGCTTGTCCTCGTTTTCAGGTTGTTTGGGTTATACTCTCAGCCTTGTGGATAGGCCCCGCTTCCCGGGGCAACCCACGCTTAGGGGACAAGCGCTCCCTTTTACAGATCGCTCTTGCCCTCAGCTATAATGTCTAGGCAGAAAAATTATGCCCGATCCCTACGAAGAAGAAATTAACCAAATGCGTAAGGACACCTACACGCATCTCGGATTTATAGCACTTTTCGTGCTCGGCGTTCTCCACGTCCTTAAACTTGTTGCCTTCGATTGGATTGGGCTGGCGGTGTTTGTCGTGGCTCTTCTTCCGCAGCTCGCGAAGTTCTTTGAGTATATTGCGGTTACAGCGAAGGGGCTCGAAGTGAAGACGAAAGTTCAGGCAGGAGTAACGATCACTCCGCCACCGCCTGAGCCTCCGGAACCACCTAGAGCTACTACGCCAGCCCCGCCATCGCCGAGCGTCACTCCGGCCGTATTTGGCTTACTCACGATAGAGGAGAAGAATATTTTGAAGACGCTTTGGCATCATCAAAAGCGAATGGGAGGCAAAACGCCCAGCAGATGGGGATTCAAGGTCGGCAACGCAGCGCCTGATCATTTCTCGTTCGCCATCGGCGTCGCGTTACTTAGGTCGAAGCGGCTCGTCTGGATTGGCGAGAAGGATCTCGTTTATTTGACCGATGAAGGTATCGACTTCTGCATCATCCACAGGCGAGAGATCTATGGATACCCTCTCCCATTCACAAAATTTGAACCAGCCTAACAAGGCGCTGCGGTCAATTCCGGTAGCCGTCACGCCTCATGCTGAGGCATGAGCCGCGCCATCTACCTCCATGGTTGATCTTGGACGTTATGTGAAAAATATTTACCGTGAAGCCACAGACTGAAGCATTTTATTACTCCATAAGTGGTTTTATCGTCGGAGTCATTGTTACTATCGCAGGTTGCGGTCTATACTTCATGGCCAAAGCATTAGTACAGACGCCATCACCCATTGTGCTTTCATCAGTTGAGATTGAAAACCGCATAAAAAATCAAGGTGTCCCATTGCCGAAAAGCGCAACTCTCCTGAATTATCATTATCAGGCAGGCCGTGACTTTCACTGTTGGATTGGTTATTCTGCCCCCAAGCATGATATCGAGAAGGCAATCGCAACTTTCCTGGCTAGCCGGAGAAGTAAAGAAAAGATGTCGTATGGATTTCCTGAAAGGCCCATAATCCGGAAACGCGGTACAGAAGTAGGGGAGCCACAAACATGGTGGCCGCTCCCCAAGGATTCATCTCTGACGCAATATGAGGGAGCATTTTTCTGGATTGGTTTTGATGAAGCCGCAGAACGGGTCTTCTTTTTTATTTATTCGATTTAGCAGTGCCTGATGCCATATTGCCCGATCATCCCGGAATATGTTTGCTTGTGACGACCTAAATAACATTTGTAGAAGGATCTTTTGCTTATGCTCGTCCAAAAAATCCAGGAACTCACCGAACTCCGTCTTCGCATTGCCAAACTAGCAGCCAGTATCGAACAGGAACGCACCGCCGAGCTTGCTGCCATTCCAGGCCAGTATGGCTATGCCGATGTCAACGACTTCATCAAAGCCCTGAAACAGGTTGTCGGCGTTCGTGGCAAGCGAGGGAAGAAAACCGCCAAGGCTCCCTCGGGCAAACCGGCAGGGAAGAGGACTCGCGCCAGGATCACACCGGAACTGAAGGAGCAGGTGAAGGCCGTAGTCCTCGAAGGCAAGAGCGGCCCCGAAATCGCGATCCGGTTCAGCATCTCTGCCCAAAGCGTGCAGAATATCAAAAAGGAATTCGGGCTGGTGACTGCTCGTGGCGAGGTGGCTCCTTCTTCGGCTCCCGCTGGTGAAGAGTCCGCGCCCATTGCTTCCTGATCTGAAATCCAATCAGTCTCATTCGTTGCGAAGCCCTGATGTGTCCTTCAGGGCTTTTTTGTGTCCTCACGCTTTGATCCGCAGCAGGAATCTGAGACCGGAGGAGGCCCCACGCGCTGCTCGCCACCAGGCAGGTCACTTCGCGTCAACGATGACGGGCTCTGTCACCGTCCGTAATCCGGCAAGTGGTGTCGGGGCAATTACAGTCCCTCACAGGAAGGTTTTTCCGTTGGCACTGATGAAACCCGTGGGATGGCGTCCTTTCCGGTCGCGGTGGGTCCAGTGGATGGTGCCGCCTTTGTCTGTCCACACATACTCGCCGTGAAACTCGATACTGTCGCCGACGGCCAGTGGTTCGACGCGCTTGGCAACGTCGATGTTGTGTGCGATCAGCAGGGTTTGGCCGTTTGCCAGCTCGATGATGAAACGCTGATGGCGGTCGCCATTGAGATCGTCGGCAAGCAGGCTCTTGACCACGCCTCTTCCGGAAACAGAAACGTCGCTTTTTTTCTGGTCGAACAGACGCTTCAACTCGAAATCGCTGTTGGCAAGCGCATCGACGGGAGGTGAAACCCCGGGTGCAGGCGCGGTGTGGCTGGCAGGGGCGGTGCGGGAGGCTGGTTGTGGTTTTGGTCTGCCATTGATACAGCCGGGATAATTGCGCACCGGCACATGCGGACGGAAGCCCGCGTTTATCGCCTCGTCGTAACTGCCAAAACTCTCCGTGCAGTTGCGGCAGTTGAAGTCGGGGCAGTCCGGCGCGTGAAAGACCCGGCTGTTGCGATTGCCGTGATATTCCTCGGCACGGACGGGGGCGGTTCCCTGCCAGAGGAAAACCAGAAACAACCCCCAGGCGAGCGCCCGGGGGGTCCATGTGGCGCGTGTGGTCATGAGCGTTATGCGAACGGTTCCGTCTCCTCGCGATCAAGCGTTTTCTCAGGATTCTCAGGATCCGCGCAAAAGGCGCGCCGTTTTGACAGAACCCCCCCTTGCGCGTCTCCGCGTGAGTTTTTTGGGCATATGACCCCGGAAGGGCCTTCTGCCTCCCCTCCGACTTCGGGCAGACGGGGGCGCACGAAGGAGGGGGCGGCGTCTTTATTCGTTCAGGGTTTTGAGACGTTCGATGATCAGGTCCTCCAGTTTTGACGGGGCTCCCTGCCGGAGGGCGTCCTGATACGCAGCGGCAGCGGCTTTGGGCTGGCGCGCTTTTTCCAGGAGTTGCCCCTGTAGAAAGGCTTCGATCGCGGCTGCGGGGTTTTTGCCGACGGTGGCTGCCTGCCTCTGCCCACAGGTGCAGTCGCCGCCCGGACGCAGGTCGCGCTCCAGTTGCGCGAGCACCGCTGCGTCAGGCCAGTGTCCGGCGTCAACGGCCTCGTCGTAAAGCCGCGCGACATAAGTTTGGGCGTGTTCGTTGTCGCGAGGCGGAGTGAGGCGGTCGGCAAGGCCGGTGAGCTTCGGGACGGCCTTGAAATACCATGCGTCCCACAGGCGTTCCAGGCCGGGGGTGCATGCGATGAGGAGGCGGGTGGCGGAGGGGAGGGCGGCGGGGCGCAGCAATTCATGCGCGGCGGGGGCGCGGTCTTCCTTGAAATACCGGGTGGCGGCGGCCAGCCGGTCGAGCGGTTCGTAAAGGCGGGTCAGGGCGTTCTTCTCGCCGGAACGGGCGGTTTTGGCTTCGGGCGAGGTTTCGAGGGCGCGGAGGTCGTCGGCGGTCTGTTCGAGGGTGTCGAGGGTGGCGGCGGCGAAGAGTTCATCGGCTTTGGCAAGGAGAGCGCCGCGCCGGACGGCGGCGGGCTGGGAGGCATTGCGCAGCGCTGTCATGTGTTTTACGATACGGACGCGCAGGGCGGGCGGCAGTTCGCCGGGCACATTGTTGGCGAGGCTTTCGAGCGATTGCCGCGCGCTGGCGTCATCCGGGATGTTTTTCTGGACGAGGTAATTTTGCCAGCGGACCGCGTAGCCGTGCATGTTGGCGGCGGCGTTGCGGGCTCTCCCGACGACCGTGTTGTAACGGACGTTTTCGTAATCAATGCCGACGCCGGCGAGTTGTTCGAGGGTGGGGTTGATGTCCTCGGGTTTTCGGGCGGCGGCAAGGGCGTCGAAGCTCGCGTCGAGGAGCGCGTTGATGCGTTTGAGGGCGTCGGCCTCGCGCGTTTTGAGGTCGGCATCAATGGCGGCGACGTAGTTTTCGAGCAGGGTGGTCATCTCCGGCGTCGGCGCGGTTCGCGCGAGGCGACGGAGTTGGCGGAGGGCTTCATCCGGGGAGTTGTTCGCCATCATCTGTCCGATGTTATCGAGGGCCTGGGTGAAGCCGTCGAGAGAGCGCCACTCATAGCTCGACCCTGATCCCGCGAGGTTGCCGCCGGCGGCAACAAAAGCCTTGGCGTAACCTTCACGGAGGTTTTTCAGGGCGTCGGCCAGCGCAGGTGTTTTTGTGGCTTCAGCGGAGGCGGTCGGGGTCGGCTCGATCGTGACGGGGCCGGCTGGCAGTCTGGCGGCGGGGAAGATGAGGGCGAGCAACGCGGCGACGACGATGTTTTTCGCGGGACGCGGGAGGCGATATGTTTTCATGGCGGGGAGAATGGTGGGAGGGACGTTGGACGTGGTTCGAGCATTACTCGCCGGGGCGGACGCCGGGCAACCGCAAACCTGTGCCAATCCGGATTCCTCCAGGATGTTATGCGGTCCGGGCGGCTGCCCGGTAGCCGTGGCGAGTGGGGCGCGGAATCACTGTCGGTGTACGGGGCACCGGTCCACGCATACCACGGATCAGGGCAGGCAAAGTGTTACGCCGGTGGCCTTGGCGGCGCGGATGAGAGCGGTATCCAGAGAGGCGAGCGGGAGGTCGCGGCGCAGGGCCAGTTCGAGGTAGGCGGCGTCGTAGGTCGAGAGCTGGTGCAGCAGGGCGAGATCGAGCGTCTTGTTCCAGGCGCGGGGTATCGTTTCGGTATCGACCGAAATCTCGTAGGCTCCCAGCCGGGAGAAAAAGCCCTCGATGCCCGCCTGGTCGATGCGGCCCCGGCGTTGGGCGCCGATCAGGACGTTACCCAGTTCCAGATGCCACAGCGCCGGAACCCACGCCTCGGCTCCCGCCGTGAGATCGTCCAGCAACCGGTCGGTGGCGTCGGTCGCCTCGTCCTGAAAAATCCAGGGAAGGGTGGCGGAGCAGTCGAGCACGAAGGCGGGAGTCATGCGCGCCCCTCCTCACGGAGTGAACGGACATCGAGTCCGCCCAGGCGGTAGCGTGAGCGCAAGGCGCGCAGGGCGGTGGTGGCCTCGGCTCGCTGCGCTGCGCGGTCGGCGTCAAAGCCGACCAACCGGGCAACAGGCCGGTCATGCTTGGTGATCGTAAACGTTGCCCCTTGGGAGACGCGCTCCAGGAGTTCGCCCAGTTTGGTCTTCGCCTCAAAGGCACCCACGACATCGGAGAGAGGTTTCATGGTCTGGAAACTGGTTGAATAAACCAGTCTGTCAAGAATAAGGCAATATCCAAGCATTTCGAGCCAGCCTTTTTTCGGAAGCAATGGGAACGTCGGCCTGCTAATTATTCATCCAGATTTCCTTCTGAATCGTGAGATTTTTTTGATTACAAATTATAGTTCTGGCTGCTTTCGGAGCCTGAAATGGAGGCGTATCTAGAGCCACTCCGGGATAGACCAATAGCTGGTCTCGTAATCCAGATGACTGATATAAAGTCGATCTCCTTTATTCACCTCAAACTTTAGTTCGGCCCATCCCAATGAGCGCTCCTTGCCGGCTTTTATGTCAAGAGTCGCTATCTTTTTGACGGTTGGATGCCACGTGGGGCCAAATTCTATGCGGATCTGAAAGGTGAGATCGCGGTCGCTTGTGTTTGTTACTATCCAGACATAACCCTTCCCGACCAAAGAAGGGCGGCGAGCCACTACAACCGGAACAGGAGGGCGGGGCGGTGGATCGGAACACCCTGTCAGGAGCAGCAAGCATGCGAAGATCAATACAATTGTGCGGTATGTTTTCATGTCGTAATTTCAATATTTTTCCGATGTCAGGGATGTGAGCCATGGACGGTTGCTAAACCAGCAGGCACAAGTGAAGCAGCTATGTCAAAAAGCTCAAAATCGGCCAACGTGTCTTCTATTTCTACAATATTCCATTTGTTTTTCGCATACATCTTGAGGTGTTCTCTTACCCGTATCCGCAATTCCTTGTCATCCGATATAAAAGTGCATTGGTTCCCCTTGCGCGCCTCGCTGGTTATTATCTTTACGATCACAGGATCGGCATAAGCGCCAATCTTGGCATCCATGGAAATCGGTGTAATATTAAGTAGGCTCAGCTTTTGGAAATATTCGATTCTGTTGATTGCCAGCCTGGAGCGCCTGTTCCGGTCTTCTCTATATACAGTGCCTTTTTTGATGTTTGAGATTTCATCAAATTGTTCTCCGAAAAGAACTATACTGTGTTTGCAGTTTTCACACCATTCTTTCAGGAAAACAAAGAAAGAGTCGTAGTCTTCATTCATCCAGATGTTGGAATCAATGATGAAGCAGGATGAAGACCAGTACTTGGACCAGCGCTTGAACATCATGTTGATATGTTTTCGCATCTCGTTCCATTCCTGCTCTCTGTCGCGTTTTTCTTGCCGCCGGGAAATACACACAAATAGGATGCTGATGACAATCAAGCCAGATACGAGGGGAAGCCAGTGAATAGTAATGAATGAGGTCAGGGCATCAAGGAATGAACTTACGATACTGATAAAGATTTTTACAATCTTGAAAACAAACCAGACTACGAGAATTGCTATGATGATGAGTAGTGGCATGATGGATCTTTAGCTTTATCTGACGAAAGCTTGGCCTAATTACTTGCGCCTCCGCCAAATGGTTACTCCCAGGCAACAGAGGGAAATGATTACACCCCATGTGGCAGGCTCGGGGACGGAACTTACATTCACGCTGAGATTGTAACCGTCGAAGGAGAAGTGGTAACCATCGAATATTCCCGTCCACAATCCATTGTCTGTTTGTGTGAGTGTGCCGCTGATAATCCCGGTCAGTATCACACTGTCGAATGCTCCGGTCTGCTCGCCAGAGTTGAAAACCGTCGAGGTCCATAGCGGAGTAGTCAACGTGTCGGTTGTGGTTGCCCCTGTGAGTACGGATGCTGACTTGAGGGTTTTAACGACGATTCTGGGATCAAGGGAGCCTTCTTGAAAATTGAAGAGCAGATCGCCGCCCAAAATCAGTTCGTTACTTCCTGTATCAAGGAGTCCGGTGCCCGTCATGCCAACATCGAAGGCCATCCCTGATCCAGACAAATCGTAAGCAGTGCCGAGAGCCGAGAGATCAAGGGTTGCGCCAGTTCCAATGAAATAGGTTTTGCTGGCGCTCAACGCGTTTATGTTACCCACAACCAGTGTCCCCTGGCGAATAATCGTGGCTCCCGTATAGTAGCTTTGCCCGCTGATGGTGAAGGTGCCGGAGCCGGTTTTGGTGAGGTTGCCGGTGCCGGTGAAGCGTGCGGAAGAACCGACCTCGAAGGAGCGCGTGTCAATGGTCATGCCGCCGGCAGCGATCTCCACGACGTTGTAGCTGCCACTACCCGAGATGAAGGAGTTCATGCTGTCATTTTGGGTGGCGCGAAGGGTGCCGTTGTCAAAACGGAGAGTGGCGGGATTTTCATAGCCGTAGTTGCCGCTCATGTAAACACGACTGGTAGAGAGGATGCCGCCGTCGGCCACTTCGAGGGTGCCGCGTTCGATGTTCGTGTATCCGGTGGCATCGCTTTTGCCGGTGAGGCGGAGTATGCCGGTGCCTTGTTTGCGAAGGTCACCCGTGCCGGTGAAGCGGGCGTTGGCGGTCACATTATAAACGCCGGTGTCGACGGTCAGGGTGCTGACAAGCGTGGCAACGGCAGTGCCCGGCGTGGTGCCGGAGAGGAACGAGGCGCTGTCACTTTTGGCGCGCAGCGTGGTGTCGCCGGAGAAGCGGACGTTCGCCCCGTCGCTGATCGTGATGCCGGTGGTGCCCAGGTTGGCGGAACTGAACGCAAGGGTGCCTTCGTTGACAAAAATGCCGCCGACCTGATTGTCGGAGCCATCGCTGATGGTGAAGGTGCCGGAGCCGGTTTTGGTGAGGTTGCCGGAGCCGGTGAAACGGGCGGAAGAGCCGACGCTGAAGGCGCGGGTGTCGATGGTCATGCCCCCGGCGGCGATCTCCACGACGTTGTAGCTGCCACCACCCGAGATGAAGGAGTTCATGCTGTCATTTTGGGTGGCGCGAAGGGTGCCGTTGTCGAAGCGCAGGGTGGCGGGGTTCTCGCTGCTGTAGCTGCTCATGTAAACCTGCCGGGCGGAGAGCACGCCGCCGTCGGCCACTTCGAGGGTGCCGCGCTCGATGTTCGTGTATCCGGTGGCATCGCTTTTGCCGGTGAGGCGGAGTATGCCGGTGCCTTGTTTGCGAAGGTCACCCGTGCCGGTAAAGCGGGCGTTGGCGGTCACATTATAAACGCCGGTGTCGACGGTCAGGGTGCTGACAAGCGTGGCAACGGCGGTTCCCGGCGTGGTGCCGGAGAGGAACGAGGCGCTGTCACTTTTGGCGCGCAGCGTGGTGTCGCCGGAGAAGCGGACGTTCGCCCCGTCGCTGATCGTGATGCCGGTGGTGCCCAGGTTGGCGGAACTGAACGCAAGGGTGCCTTCGTTGACAAAAATGCTGCCGACCTGATTGTCGGAGCCATCGCTGATGGTGAAGGTGCCGGAGCCGGTTTTGGTGAGGTTGCCGGAGCCGGTGAAGCGGGCGGAAGAGCCGACCTCGAAGGAGCGCGTGTCGATGGTCATGCCCCCGGCAGCGATCTCCACGACGTTGTAGCTGCCACTACCCGAGATGAAGGAGTTCATGCTGTCACTTTGGGTGGCGCGAAGGGTGCCGTTGTCGAAGCGCAGGGTGGCGGGGTTCTCGCTGCTGTAGCTGCTCATGTAAACACGACTGGTAGAGAGGATGCCGCCGTCGGCCACTTCGAGGGTGCCACGCTCGATGTTCGTGTATCCGGTGGCATCGCTTTTGCCGGTGAGGCGGAGTATGCCGGTGCCTTGTTTGCGAAGGTCACCCGTGCCGGTGAAGCGGGCGTTGGCGGTCACATTATAAACGCCGGTGTCGACGGTCAGGGTGCTGTCGAGTGTGGTAACGGCAGTGCCCGGCGTGGTGCCGGAAAGGAACGAGGCGCTGTCACTTTTGGCGCGCAGCGTGGTGTCGCCGGAGAAGCGGATGCTGGCCCCGTCGCTGATCGTGATGCCGGTGGTGCCCAGGCTGGCGGAACTGAACGCAAGGGTGCCTTCGTTGATAAAAATGCCGCCGACCTGATTGTCGGAGCCATCGCTGCTGATAGTGAAGGTGCCCGTGCCTGTTTTTGTGAGGTTGCCGGAGCCGGTGAAGCGGACGCCGGAGGAGGTGCCGACATCGAAGGAGCGGGTGTCGATGGTCATGCCCCCGGCAGCAATCTCCACGGCGCTGCCGCTGCCACCGCCAGAGATGAAGTCATTGTAGGTGCCGTTTTGGGTAGCGCGCAGGGTACCGTTGTCGAAGCGCAGGGTGGCGGGCGAACCTGATATATTGATCTTACCAGTAGAGAGCACCCCACCGTTCGCAATCTCAAGCGTGCCTTGTTCAATATACGTATTGGCAAAATTGTTTACTCCGGTAAGTCGAAGCGTGCCTGCGCCGTGTTTGGTCAAATCGTCGCTTTCAGAGAAGAGGATGCTGGCATTGGCCACCTCAAGCGTGCCTTCCGCAATGTCTGCATTTCTGAAAGAGCTGTCTTGCCCGGTCAGACGAAGCGTGCCCGAACCTTTTTTGATCAGTTCGCCAGAGCCGGTGAAGTTGACGTTGGTTGTGATATCGTAAATATCCGAATCAATGGTCAGCATGTTGTCACTGGCTCCGGGAGCGGAAGCTCTGACCACCACAGAATTGGCGCTACTAATGAAGGCATCATTATCGTGCGTTGCACGCAAGGTAGTCGCTCCCGTAGTGGTGAGAAATCCATTTACAGCCAGCGTTCCTTTTCCAATTAAACTTTTCCCTGTAATATTGAGCTTCCCGTTCACGATCATTGTTCCCTCCTTAAGCTCAAGAGATCCCATGTAACCAGAGTTATCAGCGTTGAGAACGAGAGTACCACCGCCTTGCTTGATGAGGGTTGGAGTTCCATAACTGCCCTTTTGGGTCGAAATAGAATCTTCGGCAGCGTTATAATTTGCATCAGTGGTTGCCCGTCCGATCGTGAGGGTCGCCACGGGGGAAATATTGAAGGTTGTCTGGCCAGAGGAATACATCTGAAGAAAACCGCCCGCAGCGGCAACCGCAACAGCATTGCCACTATAGGTCGTACCATCATAAGCGACGTTACCCGTGTAGCTTGCGTCTTTGGTGATATTCAGCGTAATTTCTCCTCCTGCATTATAGATGGCTCCACCATCGTTTTTGGCTGAATTGTTTGAAAAAATGGCATCGGTCAGTGTTATTTTTCCTCCCGACCAACTATTAAGCGCCCCACCTTTTCCCGCCGAGTTTCCGATGAAGGTGGCATTGGTTGCCAATACTGAACCATAATTATTAATCGCTCCTCCATGGCCGCCACGATTATTTTGGAAAAGCGCATTGTTCAGCACCAATGTGCCCGATGCATCATTGTTGATGGCACCGCCGTATGCCGTCCCGTCGCTGGCGGAGTTGCCGGAGAAGATGACATTGGCTAGCGTAGTTGTACCGGAATTATAGATAGCGCCACCGTGACTGGCGGAGTTGTCGGAAAAAGCGGCATTGGAGAGTGTGATTGTTCCAGAGTTATAGATCGCGCCACCTCTGCCGGAGTTATAGTCACCGTAACTGTTGACGACAGAGTTACCGAAGAAGATGACCTTGCCGGTGCCGCCGGTCTCTGCGGGCGCAACGGTGAGGCTGCTGCCGCTGCCGATGTTCATCGCTCCGCCGTCGCCTTCGTAGCTGACATTCCGGATGGTGAGGATGGCATCATCGGCGATCGTGATTCCATGTGAGGAACCGGACGGGATTGTGGTGCGTTCCTCGACGACAAGGGAATCGGTGACCACGGAACCGTTATCCGGGAAGGATCCGGCCGTGAGTGGCAGGAAAAGGCAGGAAGCCGAAAGGGAGATGGCGGCGAGGAGATGCGTTTTGTTCACGGGATTTCGAAGAGAGAGTGAATGTGGACCGGAGGAATTTTTGTCTGGTTTCAGGGAGGAATACCGAGGGTGGTGTTTATCGGATTACCTCAACTGCGCTACCTTCAGTATGTCGATCTAAAAGTAGCTTGAGAATAGGATGGGCGAATCTTGCCAGTGACGCGCCCACGACGACAAAATACCGATGACGAGGAGATGCTCTTGAAATTCGGGCGTGGTGTGCGCCGGTTACGCGAAGAGTTGGGACTCTCGCAGGAAGATTTTGCCGAATTGGTCGATGTGCATCGCACCTACGTCGGCATGATCGAACGGGGAGAGAAATCACCGACGCTGGGGACGGTCGCAGCCTGGGCACGCGGGTTCCGCATGAGATCTTCGCAATTGCTGGCAAAAGTGGGGTTGTGACGGAAGTCGACGTCCGGGATCTGTTGCCAAAGCGGAGCGAACCGGAACTGCTGTCGCAGGACCGGGAAGATTCCGCATCGCACCCGGGCGGTGTATTCCTGACAATGCTACCATTTCGGAGGGTTGATGTCGCGGGAGCTTCGGGGTGGTGGAAGTACTTCGGAACCATTGGAAAAATCAGTGAAGGAGGTCTGATGTCGTGAAAGCAGGTTAACATGCCACTTTCGTGGCATGTTTCCATGAAAGACAAGGCGCTATTTTCGTGGCGTGAATTCGCTCGAAATCCTGTGTGCCAATCTCCGCAATTTGCGGCTGAGCCGTGGGCTCACACAGGAGGTGCTGGCGGAAAAGGCAGGCGTGACGTGCCGGCATTACCAGGACATTGAAGCCGGACGTCGTCCCGGGTTGCAGGTGGCCACCGTCGATCGGCTCGCTGCCGCGCTGGGAGAAACGGCCTCGCATTTGCTGGAGGCGGGCCGGTACGCCGAGCCGGAGGCGAAACGCGGTAGAAATCCGCACCGGATTGTCCGGTAAGGCCGGCGGCGCAGACATAGTCCTGCCTGCGAAACTTGCTTCCGAGCGGGCCGGGATTGATCGGAATTTTTTCGTCACCGGAAAGGCAGCTGGCGAGGGAGAGGAAAACATGGATGAAGCCGGGAAGAGGATGAGTCTGCCGGAGGGATGGCGCAGGGTCCGTTCGCCGCCGGTCGTATGGCGCTCTGGTTTGTGACCATAGTCACAACTACTGTCAACCGCCATTCCTCCTACAAGGGCGGCCATGAAGCCGGACGCGGAACGGGAAGCGATCATCAGCCACCTGGTAGCCTTGCTGAAGAAACAGCGGGAAGACCGGGGTCTGTCGATGAACGAGACCGCGTGGCGGGCGGGACTGGATCACAGCATGATCCTGCGGGTGGAGAAGCGGCAGCGGCTGCCCACCATCGAAACCCTGCTCCGGATGTCCGACGCACTGGAGGCGGACTTGCCGGCATTGCTGGCGGCAGCCGTGGAAAGCGTCCGGGGAACCCGGCCCGGCACGAATGCGAAGCTGCTCCGGCCACGCCCTTCCGGCGGGAAGGCCGCCGGGAAGCGGCAGCCGCGAACCGCGAAAGCAGCCACGAAAAAATCCGCTTCCTGATTGCAGGCAGCGGGTGTCCCGGAAGACAGGGAAAAGTGACAGATCATCACGGTTCTTTCGCAGGCTCCGGAAAAATCTCTCGGGATTTTTCGTGTTGCCGGATTTTTTCTCAAAAATCCCGGAACGCACCGGGGACTGGCGAGGAATCGCTTCCGTGTTGCCGGTAGTCCGTCCAGGCACGGTCATGAGGCAAGCCATGCTGCCGGCATGGCTTGCCCCGGGCGGGGTGACGGAAGAAGCAGACAGTTTTACACGGAGGGCGGGATTCTCAGCGGAATCCCTTGCCGTTGCAAAATTCGCAGGTGAAGGGCGAGTTGGGCTTGAAGCCGGTGCCGTTGCAGAAGCTGCACTTGATGGCGGCATAGGCCACCGAGGAGAGGCCGATCAGGCCGACGAGGATCAGGACGTTACGTTTCATTCTTATGCAGGGTTGGTGGTTTTTCTGTTTCGCAGCCGGGAATCCGGTTTGCGGAAAGGAATATGGGATGGGAGGCGACTGGCAACGAAACCGCCGGGCGGGGAGGGAGAGTCATGGCAAAGGGTTGCATCTCTTCTCTTTTCGCAGGGCATCCGAAAATCTCTCGGGGGCCGGGAGAAAACCGCCCCGGCAGCCATTTTTCCGGTCGGGGAAAATTGGTGTTGCCTGACGGCACAGGCCGGAGGCACTTGCATGGAGGATGAGCAGCCCTGATTCCCTCAGCAGCTTTATTCCCGGTCCCGGCCAGGTCATGGACGGTTACCGCCTTGTGCGCATGATCGGCAGCGGAGGATTCGGCCATGTGTGGCTGTGCACCTCGATGGCACTCGGGCAGGCGTTCGCGCTCAAGATTGTCAAGGTTCCCGAAGGCAAGCACGCGCAGCGTGAACTTGCCGCCGTGCAGCGTTTCAAGCAGCTGCTTTCCGGGTCGCGTGCTTCCGGGCTGATGCCGATCGAGCACGTCGGCATGGTGGACGGGTTCCTGTTTTACGTCATGCCGCTTGCCGACGGGACGGACGACAGCGATCCGGAGTCGCCTGGCTGGAAACCGCTCACGCTCGGCACCCTTGTTTGCCAGCAACGGCTGACCGGGTCGTGGTATTCGTCAGCGCAGGTGAAAGCGTGGATGCAGCCGGTGCTGGAAGCCGCCCGGACGATCAGCGAGGCGGGGCTTGTTCATCGGGACATAAAGCCTGACAATATCCTGTTTGTCGGCGGCAGGACCGTACTGTCGGATATTTCGTTGCTCGGACATGATGGCGAGGCGCTCACCGAAATCGGCACGCCCGGGTATCGTGCCCCGAGCTGGTATATGGAAACGGGAGGGCACCCCGACCAGTACGGACTGGCGGCGACGCTGTTTACCCTTCTGACCGGGCACGCCCCGGACAAGATGGGACGGGTTGCATTTCGCTGGCCGCCGCAGGGGGAGGCATCCCTGTCCAGGGAAGAGCATGCGGAGTGGCTGCGATTGCACGATGTCATTTTCCGGGCCACGCACGAGCGGGCAGGCGAGCGGTATCGGACGCTTGCCGCGCTGGCGGATGCGGTGATTGGTGCGAACAGCGAGCGGACAAAGGTGGGGGAGGGGACGCTCAACCGTGGAGTCGTTACGGAGCCGGACGTATCCAGAGTCCGAATGCGGTTCCGTGCTCGCCCGCGAACAGTGTTGGCGTTTTTGTGCGTCATCCTCGCCATCGCGGGAGGCGCCCTTTATCTCAACAGCGTGAAGCCTGACAGGGGGAGCGGGTGGGGCTCCTTGTGGAGGAAGCTGGACGGGAATTCTGCCTGGAAGGAGTTCGACCGGAAACTTGACGAGGCCAAAGTTGCCCTCGAAGAGCGGAAGAAACAATGGAGTGAACTGAAGGATACGTTTGCCAAAGAAATGGACGAGCTTCGCGGCAAACCAACCTTTCAGGACATCTCCGGTACGATGCCGCGCATCAGCGCTCTGATCAAAAAGGCGACCGAATTCATCAGGGATGAAGCTGTCCGGTCCAGGGATCAATACAGGCAGCTTCGCGATGCACTGACGCAGGCTGCCGATGCGTCCGAAGCTGTCGACGGCGCCGACGAACGTGAAAAGGCTTACGCCTTGTTTCAAGCTCAAACAGTTGATTTCGAGAGTGATATGAAGTCAGTAACCGCAAACTGGAGGAAGTGGGTCGAGGAAATCGTTGCCAAAGCAGGCAAACAGGAGATTCCAGACCATTCGGCCTGGTGACTGTCCCCGAGAGATTTTTGCGTGAGGGGCGAAAGAGACCTGAGCCATGCCGTTTCCCGACACACCTGAAACCGTCATCGACCGCCTGAAGCGGCACGACATGCCGCAATCATGGGAAGCGGCATGGGAAGAGTTTTTCGATCTGTACCACTATGCGGTGCGCATCTGCGTGCAGTCGGCCTTTCGCCGTCATGGCTGGCACGCGCTGCCGGAGCACGACCTGGGCGACGTGGTCATGACGGTGTTTGTGTCCATTGTCCGGGGAAGTGAAACATTCGCACTCGATCCCGGCAGGGGACGCTTCCGGCAATTCCTGACCACCGTGTGCCAGCGCCGTGTGGCCGATCACATTCGCCGGCACCGGCATCAGGGAAAGCACGATTCCCTGGAAAGGCTCGCGGAAGAAGGCATCGCCCTGCCGCCCGCGACCGACGCCACCGGCATGGCCGGGCCCGGGCTCGACCGGGATGAACAGGACGCCTTCCGTATCGCCCTTCTGGGTACCTTGCTGGCGGAGCTGCGCAACGGGATTTCGCCGCGCATGTTCATGATTTTCGAGCTGGTCAAACTCGCCGGCAACCCACCCGCCGACGTGGCCATCCGGCTGGGCGTGAAGCGCGGGGTGGTGGACAACTCGGTTTACAAGGCGATGCAAAAACTCCGGGAGATCGCCGCCCGGAAAACCCTCACGGAGGAGTATCCACAATGAATGCGAAACCATCACGCTCGTCCGGTTCTCCTGTTCAGTCTGCCCCGTCTGCCGGTTCCCCCGCCGGTCCGGCTCCGGAGACGCTGGAAATGCTCCTTGCCGACGAGAGCCTGCGAGGGCTGCGGCAGGCCTGGCATGTGCTGGAGGCGTTTCAGCTTTCCACGGGACATCGTGTCCTGAAGGAGCGACTGCGAACCCGGCTCGCCGCAGCCATTTTTGAAGAACGGTAAAAATCCGGGGGCGGCGGGCACTGATGGCTGGCCGGGGCGGGTCGGTCGCTGGCTGAAACAACCCGATGCAGCCTTTGACAGTCCGACGCCCTTGCAGGTGGTGGAGAGTGGCTAGCTGGATCGCATCTGGCGCATGCTTTACGACCTCGAATCGGGGCAGCCGGGATAAAACCGGTCTGTGGTGGCTGGTGAAGACGCGGGCGGGCCTGATCCGCATCGGCTGGCGCGCCCGTTTTGTGGTCGGCATCGACTGGCTCGGCGACGGATCGAGTTTCGCCTGGAGTTCCAAGGCCGCCATGGATCTCCTGGCCGAGATGAAAAAGCGCATCGAGGACGCGAAAGTCAGCGCAGGCCAGTCTGAGACGTCGTCTCGTCAGTAATACTGTTTCTCAACTTGTTACCAGATGTTACATTGAAGTAGCGTAAGTCACCAAATATGAACGAAAATACAGACAAAGTCGGATCAGTTTCTACGATAGATCAGATCAACGCGCTCGGCCGTGCCGGCGGGAAAGAGAACTTGCGGAAAGCGAACAGCATGTTCCGGGGGCTGAAGAAGCGCTGGCCTGACGTCCGGTTTACCGGAGCAATGCCAACATCATGATGTATAGCCGGATGTCCAGGCATCAGAAAGGCAGGACAGCCCTCGGTGGAGTGGAGATACGGACAGGTGGGGTTTTCTGGAAAAGGCATATGTGGGGTGTTGGCCCTCCTGCCGATTCGGGTTACGGTCTGGCCTGGCTGGCGGAGATTTTTTCCTTTTCCGGGGTTTGGTGGCTTGGCCGGAAATAGAAATAATGGGCTAAAGATTAACGGAATCAGATAGTTAAGGAAAAAATCTCTGCGGGAGCCTTTCGCCCCTGTAATCTCATAAAGATAACATGCAAGAAGAAGTTACAAAAGACGGCAACATCGACGAAATCCCGTGGTATGCGTGGGAAACCGTGTACAGGGACGGTGTGATGGATATGAAGCAACATACTGTCAACAAGGATGTTGTGCCTATATCTCCGATCCCGGCGACGACAGAAGCGGAGGAGCGGGTGGCCGAGGCGCTGCTGATCAGGGCGCGGCGTGTGTCCGTCAGCCTCCGCAGCCGTTGATCGAAGTGAAAACCGATGAGCCTGCCTGAAGGTGGCAGGGGGAGGGCTGAATCGGCAGCGCTCAAAGCAGAGGTGATGGCTCTTTTCCTCCATTAACTCTCGGCTTTTCCGGTGACAGCATTACGAGTACGGCAACGGCAAACTGAAACTTGGTCGCGCCTGATTGTCGCCCAACCGGCAATACGGGCTATCCGGGAGCTGCGAATCATGGGGCAATATGGTGTCTGCCGCGTGTTCACTTGCGTTGAAGCGGCAGATAACAATCTGGTAAGATTATTTCTGTCACAGTGGCATGGACTGTCAGCGAATGTGGCTGAAATGCCGATTGGCCGGACGAACCACGAATGAAAAACCGCAACCGTTTCCCGGAGGAGTGACCAAGGAGTATCGACAGATCCTCAACGCCGCTTACGGCAGAACCCGGGGACCTGCCGGCAAAAAGCCTCATCCGGGGGCAAGGCTTTATGGTGACTGGCTGTATACCGAATATCCCGAGCGGCTCCGTGAGGAATTGACGGAGTGGCTTTAGCGCAGGCCGGTAATCCCGGGATGTCTTCCTCAAGTGCTTCCTCCTGTCCCGAAAGGCTATGACATGTGGCTGGCCCGGGGATGGGGAGGTATCAGGGAATGCGTCCGGTATCCGTGGCTTTGGGCAACCCGGAACAGCACGCACGGGACAGAGTACAAAGCGAGAACCTGGGCAGGGTGTGGAGACAAGGCGGGTTATTTTTTCAGGGCTGTCAAATGGAAGGGGGGGGCGAAGCGATCCGTAAACAAAAGGTCAGGATTTGAGCCGGATGAGGATCTTTTGGAACCCTCGAAAGAGCAGCGGCCTTGACGGACTTTCGATACCCGGAAATCGTGTAACCTGTTGATAACCGGTTCGGCTTTTCGGGACAAAACCGACCTGGTTGCAGGGTTCATGCTGGTCTGTAATGGAAACAGAAATACGTCGTTTTTTCACAGCCCATTTCACAGTTTTGGGCCGGAATGCATGGAAAAACGGGCAATTCTGTGAAAAATCGGGGAAAGATCAAATTCCGCAAGTGGGGTAACTGAAACGTGTTGAATTGACCTGAAATGTAGTGAAAAGGTCACTACTTCTCTTAAAAGGACGCTGCTCTACCATTGAGCTATCAACCCGTTGCTTCCGCCGGTGGCAGGCCACCGATGGAAGAGGGGCGTTACTACGCGGTCGGTTTTCGGTCTGGCAAGAGGGAAATGGTTTTTTCCCGTTTTTCGTGCCGGTTGCCGACTGCGACGAAGCAGCCATGACTCCGTCATCCTGCGCGGATGAAAGGGGGGAGACGAACGGACAGGGCAGGGTCCGCTGTAACCTTGCGCAACGGCTTCGCGTCTCCTTGCAATCTGTCCGTTCCAACTATGAGCCCCTCACGCAAAAACTATCTGGTCGGTTTCTTTCTCCTCACGACGCTCGCCGGTGCCGGCGTGGCGGTCAGCCAGTACTTTCAGATCCAGGACCTCCGTTCGCAGGCCCAGGTCAATGTCACCCAGGTGGCTGCGATCGACAAGACTGCGGCCAAGGCCTACCTCGACCATGCCGCCACTGCGGCTCCGGCTGCCGATGTGGTCCAGGAAGAGGATCAGCCGGTCTCCCCGGATGCCGTTGGCGAAGGCACGGAGGAGCGCGGTTTCCGGCGTGGTCCCGGCAATTTTGGTGCCCGCATGACCGAGTTGATGAAAGACCCGGAATTCGCCGAGGCCATGCGCCTGCGCCAGCGGGCGGATCTGGATCGCCGGTACGCCGGCCTTTTCAAGGAACTCAATCTTCCGGCAGACAAGCTCAACGCGCTCAAGGACCTGATGATCGAGCGGCAGAACGCGGCCATGGATGTGTTCGCCACAGCCCAGTCCCAGGGACTCAATCCTCGTGAAAACCGGGAGGAACTCCGGCAACTCGTCCAGTCCACGCAGTCCGAAGTCGATGCCTCGATCAAGGCGGCGATCGGCGATGCCGCGTACTCCCAGTACGAGAATTACAACGCGACCCAGCCCCAGCGCGGCACGGTCAACCGGATCAGCGAGAGTCTCTCCTATTCAAACGCGCCGCTGACCAGCAGCCAGGCGCAGCAACTGGTCACCATCATGGCGCAGAACAACACGCGCGAGATCACCGACCAGGTGATCACCCAGGCGCAGGGCGTGCTCACGTCCGGCCAGGTGGCGGCGCTGAAGCAGTATCAGGTGGAGCAGCAGGCGCGCGAGGTCGTCAACCAGAAGATGCGCGAGGCCCGGCAGCAGCAGCAGCGTCAGTCGCGGCAGGCGCGGAACTGATGGAAGGACCCCAAGGCTTCCGGATTTTTACACGAAGGCCGCAAAGGACGCGAAGGAGATAACTGGCAATTCCTTGCGATCTTTGCGGCCTTTGTGTAAAATCAAACACATCCGGTACACGGGTACGAGGAGAGTCCGGGCGTGGCGGGGCTGCGGGCGTGGATCGGGCCAGCCGGCCGGCGGTTGCGGTTGCCTTACCGGCCGCCGCTGCTGAGTCGGGAGACGATGACGCTGGCGTTGGCCTCGTACTGTTTCAGGGCTTCGACGAGACGGCTGCGGAACTCCTTTTGGGCGGTGATGCTGTTTTCCCAGTACTGGCAGGTGCGGTAGTAGTCGTAGAACGTTTCCGGCTTGAGTTCGCGTGAGGAGGCTTCGGCGAGGCTGCGCACGGTGCGCAGGAAGCTCTGGGTTTCGCTCATGAGGCCGCGCCGGTTGCCGGCCATCCGGCGGCACTGGTCTTCGTAATTGTAGAAGAGCGCGGAGAGGCGCGGATGGAGGCGGGCGGAGCCGAACCGGAACTGGACGAGTTCGAGCAGGGATTCGGAGAATTCACGAAATTCGGCGATGCGCGCGGCCTGGCGGTTGAATTCGTCGAGGTCGAGCGACTCCCATTTTTTTACGGAATCGATCCGGTAACCGAACCAGCGTTTTTCAATTTCGGTGTCGGAGCTGGCGGACTTGCGGGCGGCGGTGCCGTAGGTGGCTTCGATGTTGATCTTGCGCGTCTCGGCGTAGGAGGCGACGCCGATCACTTCGCCGGTGGTGAGGTTGAAGATGGGGCTGCCGCTGTTGCCGGGCTGGAAGGTGGCGTTGACCTCGACGAGGGTGGGGCCGACGCCCTGGATGAGTCCGCTCACCTGCGTCGCCACGCCGCTGCCGAGCCGGTTGCCCACCACGACGACCTTGTCGCCGATCTTGGCGGTTTTCATCACGTCGGGCGAGGCGGAGAGGGAGCCTTCGGCTTTCTCGATGCGGAGGAGCGCGATGTCGCTGCCGACCGCGCCGAAGGCCGGGCCCACGGCGATGGTCTCTCCGCGAAGATTGCGGAAGGTGAGACCTTCGCTGCCGCTGAGAACGTGGAGATTGGTGACGATAAAATCGACGCCGCGCAGCTTCGTCATGAACCCGGTGGCGGCGCCGTCGTTGGACTGGATGAGCACGATGCCGGCCATCTGTTCGGGGGAGAGGAGTTGGCTGGCGGGGGTTTCGTTGCGGGTACGCGACGCGGCCTTGCCGCCTTTTTTCCCGGGAGTGCCGGAGGCGTCGTCGCCGTCGTTACCGGCGACCGCATCGCTGGCGGAGTCGGGTGCGGGGGGCTGGTCGATCCCGAGGGCGGCGGTGATCAGGTTGCGGTTGTCGGTGAGGCGGCCGATATCGGCCTTGTCGAGGACGGGGATTTCCCTGGCGGCGGTGCTGGCGGTGAACGACGCCTTGTCGAGGGCGGGGTTAAATTCCTGCCGGAAAAAGACAGTCTCGACGATTTCGAAATCGGTGCTTTTGGCGGGAGGAGAGCGATCGCTGTCGGTGGCGGCGAACAGATCGTCGTCGGGCTTGCTGTTTCCGGTGTCGGACCCGGGGCGAGGGAGGATCTCGCGCCGGGCGATGCTGCGTTCTATCTGGTGGTTGTCCTTGTTGATCGTGAGCAGGTACCAGTAACGGGTGGTTTCGTCGTAGCCGGAAATCTGCCAGGCCGTGTAACCGTCGCGGGAGATGTCCCGGCGTTTTTCGACGGACTGGAGGGCGACCGGTTTTTCATCGCTTTCGGACCGCCACCAGGAAGAGGGGAGGAGGGCATGCCTGACCCGGTCGAGTCGCGACGTGAACGAGGCGTTGGTGAGGGTCCGGGTGCGGTTGGCCGTGCCGGAGAGGGTGCCGCTGACGGGTGGGAAGGAGGGGCTGCGCGAGAGGATGCCGACGGTGTTGCTTTCGGGCTGGCCGTCGTCCTTGACGGTCTGCTCCAGCATCAGCCATCGCGAGGGGTATTCGGTGCGGAGGAGGCGGTTGTTGCGGACGGGGCGGGACGGTTTTTCGTCCGTTGCCTCCTGGTCGCGGTTGCGGGTGGTGAAATGGGCCGAGACGACATGCAGCGAAAGGCTGTCGGAGTTGATGTAGAGTGTCTGGCTCGTCGTGAGGATTTCTTCGGCGGTCTGGCCATGCAGCCGGGCAGCGAGGAGCAGCAGGGCAAGGGAACAGAGGGTTCTGACCCGGAGAAAATGGGAATGCGGGGCGGATCGCATGAGAGGGAAGCGGAACGGCTCGGTGAATAACGTCTGCACGCGCGAGGTAAATCTTCAAATGCGGACAAACCGGAAGCGGGCGAGACGCCCGCGCCACGCGGAGAGGCAACGTTCACGGGCAGGGATGCCCGTGCCACTTTTCCCTGGTCACGGGATTCAGCCGGCGACGGGCACGGGGTCGAGATCGGTGACGAGGACCTCGACAGTGAGCTTGCGTTCGCCGGTGCCGCGGTAGGTGCCCTTGAGCGGGGAGACGTCGGAGTAATCCCGGCCGACGGCGATTTTTATGTAACGCTCGTCGGGCTGGGACCCGTTGGTGGGATCGAGGGCGCGCCAGCCATGGCCGGGCAGGTAAACCTCCACCCAGGCATGGCTGGCCTGGGCGCCGCGAAGCTGGTCTTCGGGGCCGTTGTAAAGGTAACCGCTGACGTAGCGGGCCGGGATTTTCAGCGAGCGGCAGACGCCGAGCATGACGTGCGCGAAATCCTGGCAGACGCCGCGACGGTCGCGCAGCACGTCGCGCATGTGCGTGTGGACGTGCGTGGCGGCGGGCGTGTAGGTGAAACCGCGGTGGATGGCACGCAGCACGGCCTGCGCAGCCTGCCAGGCGTCGGTGATGCCGACAGTGGCATCGAGACCGAAACGCCAGGCTTCGGCCGAGATGTCCACAAAGTGGCTCGACTGCATGAAATCGTAGCAGCGTTCGAGGCGCGAACAGGCTTCCATCTCCGCGAGCGGCGTGGTGACGAGATCTTCGGCGAGCCGGTGGCCGTTGCCGGTGGTGACGACCGAGGTGGCCTCGACTTCGAGCCGGGTGTGCGGCTCGGTGATCTCGAAGAGGTGGACGTAGTTGAGATGAAAATCGAGGTAATGGGTGAGCCGCGTGGACGGCAGGATTTTCAGCAGGAAATGGTGACACACCTGACCATCGGCGGTGACGGGCTGGAGGCGGGCTTCATTGAAGCTCTCGCGGACCGGCTCGCCATAGACATAGGAGGTGCGGTGGAGAACGCGGAGTCTCATGGAATGCGGAGTGCGGAATGCGGATTGCAGAACGGCGCAAGCGGCGGGCGAGGGCAGGGGAGGCAAAGGGAATGAAGACGGGTGTGGTTTTTATTCCGCATTCCGCACTCCGCATTCCGTATCCGGTTGCTGCTGCTGTTGCTCTTCCTGCTGGCGCAGGCGGTCGCTCTCGCCTTCCTGGAAGGCGTGCAGGATGTAGGTTTTGAAGAGGGCGGCGCCGATGGCGTTAAGGCGAGTTTGCAAGAGGTCGATCCAGGTGTGCAGGCCGGTTTCGAAAATGTCGGAAGCGGTGCTGAACTGGAGCTCGGCGAGCAGGCGGCCGGCAAGCTTTTCCGCATCGTTGGAGAAACGTCCGGCGGCGACGCCGGAGATGTCGCGCAGGTCGGTGTTGAGCCGTTCGACGCAGTAGCGCACGGAGCGCGGGAAATCCTCGGAAAGGATGAGGAGCTCGGCGACCTCGGCGGGCTGGACTTCAGCGCCGTAGAGCGACTGGTAGGCGTCCCAGGCGCTGCACGAGCGGAGGATGGCGGACCATGCCGGCGTGTCGGCCGGCGAGATCGGCCCGGGAGCGCCGCGGTCGGGGAAGGTGGCGTGGCGCACGTCGAGGATGCGCGAGGTCTTGTCGGCGCGTTCGAGGTATTTGCCGACTTGCAGGAAGTTCCACCCTTCGTTGCGCATGACGATGGCGTCGGTGATGCCCTGCATGAGGAGCGAGGCGGCCTTCACTTCCTGGAAAAACTCGGCCGGGCTGGAGCGGATGAGCTGCCGGGCGCGGGGCGAATGCAGGAAGAGGTAGAGGCGGTTGAGCTCTTCCCAGAGCTCGACGGTGATCTGGTCGCGCACCATGCGGGCGTTTTCCCGGGCCTGGGTGACGGCGCTGAGCACGGAGTTGGTATTCTCGGTCTGGAAGACGAGGAACTGGGTGACGGCTTCGCCGGTCGCGCGCGGGTGGAGCGAGGTGAAAAGGGTCTCGTCGCCGGAACTCTGGACGATGGGCATCCAGTGAACGGTGAGGGCGTGATCGTCGAAGTTCTGGAAGTCGAGGAGGAGCTGCAGATTGACGTCAACGAGGCGCGCCGTGTTTTCGGCGCGCTCGAGATAGCGACTCATCCAGTAAAGGCTGTTGGCAACGCGGCTTAGCATGGGAGGAAATTACGAATTACAAATTACGAATGACAAATGATGAGTGACGGAAAACCAGGGGAGGGGGGAAAATTACGGATGACGAATGGACGGGCTCCGGCTGTGCCGGAGGGGTCGGGAAATTCGTAATTCGTCATTCGTAATTCGTCATTTTTTTGTTCACTCGTTCCCGTACAGTACCCACGTGTCCTTGCTGCCGCCGCCCTGGGAGGAGTTGACGACAATGGAGCCGCGACGGAGGGCCACGCGGGTGAGGCCGCCGGGAATGACGGTGGTCTTCTTCCCGTAGAGGATGAAGGGGCGCAGGTCGATGTGGCGTCCTTCGAACAGGCCGGTCTCCTCGATGTAGGTCGGGTGGCGCGAGAGCGAGATCATGGGCTGCGCGATGTAGTTGCGCGGGTCCGCCTTGATGAGCTGGCGGAATTTTTCGCGTTCTTCCGCGGTGGATTTCGGTCCGATCAGCATGCCGTAGCCGCCGGCCTCGTTGGCGGCCTTCACGACGAGTTCGTCGAGATGATCGAGGATGTAGCTGCGGTCCTTCTCTTCGCTGGCGAGCCAGGTGGGGACGTTGGGCAAGAGGGGTTCCTGGTCGAGGTAGTACTTGATGATCCGGGGGACGAAATAGTACATGACCTTGTCGTCCGCGAGGCCGGTGCCGATAGTGTTGGCGAGCGAGACGTGGCCGGAACGATAGGCGTGGATGAGGCCGGGAACGCCGAGCTCGGAGTCGGCGCGGAAAACGGTCGGATCGAGAAAATCGTCGTCGATGCGCCGATAGATGACGTGGACGGGTTGCAGGCCTTTGGTCGTGCGCATGCACACGCGCTGGTCGCGCACCACGAGGTCGCGGCCCTCGACGATCTCGATGCCCATCTGGCGGGCGAGCGAGGTGTGTTCGAAGTAGGCGCTGTTGTAGGGGCCGGGCGTGAGGAGGACGACGGTGGGATCGGCCACGCCGGCGGGGGCGATGTGCTGGAGCACCTCGAGAAGCTCGGCCGGGTAATTGCTCACCGGACGCACGCCGACCGACTCGTAGATATCGGGGAACGTGCGTTTCATGGCGCGGCGGTTTTCCAGCACGTAGCTGACGCCGGAGGGGGAGCGGGCGTTGTCCTCGAGCACCATGTAGTCGCCGTCGGCCCCGCGGATCAGGTCGGTGCCGCAAATATGGATGTAGATGTCGCCGGGCACCTGGAAGTTGACGAACTCGCGCCGGAAGTGTTTTGCGGACAGGACATAGAACGGCGGGATGACGCCGTCCTTGATGATCTTCTGGTCGTGGTAGATATCGTGCAGGAAGAGGTTGAGCGCGGTGATGCGCTGCACGAGGCCGGCCTCGAGGCTTTCCCATTCGGCGGCGGGGATGATGCGCGGCATGAGGTCGAACGGGAAAACACGTTCGGTGCCCTGCGAGTCGCCGTAGACATTGAAGGTGATGCCTTGCCGCAGGAACATGAAGTCCACTGCATGCCGTTTGGCATCGAATTCCTCGCGGGGGATGTTGCCGAACCGGCTGGCGAATTTCCGGTAATGCGGGCGGAGTGTGCCGTCGGCGGTGAACATCTCGTCGAAGAAAGCTTCCGGTGCGTAACCTTCGAGCGTGGTCGGGCTGGCTCCCGGCGCGGAAGGGGAGGCGCCGGGCGGGTGCGGTGACAAAGAGGTGGATGGCATGAACCGGATAATAGCAGGTTGCGTGCGCAGTTTGCGAACCGGCGGGGAAATTTTTGCAGTTTCATTACAAGATAATGGGAACCAGGAGGTTTCGCCGCGCGCAGGGTCTGCCTGATCGCGCCTGGCGATCGCGGATCGTTTTCGTGCGACCGGCGCCCGCGATTCGCCGCCCTGCTCTCCTGATTTTACCGTTTGCCACCTGCCCCTGCGCTCCTACGCTTCTCCGTTTTACATGTTTTCCTTCCTGTTCAAACGATTCGCCGGCCGCCACTACAAGAAGTTCCTCGAAAAGGCGCGTCCCATCGTGGCCAAAATCAACGAGATCGAGCAGTCGTACCAGTCTCTCTCCGACGAACAGCTTCGCGCCAAGACCGACGAGTTCCGCGCCCGCCTCGCCGCCGCCGCCGACAAGAAGGCCGCTCTGGATCAGGTTCTCCCCGAGGCCTTTGCCGCGGTGAAAAACGCCGCCCGCCGCCTCTGCGGCCGGAAACTGGTGGTCTGTGAACACGAGCTCGAATGGAACATGATCCACTTCGACGTGCAGCTCATCGGCGGCATCGCCATCCACCAGGGCCGTATCGCCGAAATGGCTACGGGCGAAGGCAAGACCCTCGTCTCCACGCTCCCCCTCTACCTCAACGCCCTCGTCGGCCGCAACACCCAGCTCGTCACCGTCAACGACTACCTCGCCCGCCGCGACTCCGAGTGGATGGGCTACCTCTACCAGTTCCTCGGCCTCACCGTCGGCTGTATCCAGCAGCAGATGCCCAACGACCTGCGTCGCGAGATGTACGGACGCGACATCACCTACGGCACCGCCTCCGAGTTCGGCTTCGACTACCTGCGCGACAACGGCATGGCCACCCGCAAGGAAGACCAGGTGCAGCGCGACCACTGGTTCTGCATCGTGGACGAGATCGACTCCATCCTTGTCGACGAAGCCCGCACCCCGCTCATCATCTCCGGCCCCGCCCCCGTCGAGCGCGAGATGCCCTTCCAGCGCCTCAAGCCCAACGTCGACCGCCTCGTCGCCGACCAGACCCGCCTCTGCAACCGCTTCATCGCCGAGGCCCGGACTCTCCTCGAAAAACCCGACCTCACGCCCGACGACCGCGCCCTCGCCGCCCAGCGCCTCCTCCAGGTCAAGATGGGCACGCCGAAAAACAAGCTCCTCCTCCGCATCCAGGAAACCCCCGAATGGAGAAAGCTCCTCGACAAGACCGAAACCGAGTTCAACTCCGATTTCCGCAAGACCGAGCTTTTCCACATGAAGGAGGAGCTCTACTACGTCATCGACGAACGCCAGCACCAGGCCGACCTCACCGAAATCGGCCGCCAGCATCTTCGCCCCGACAACCCCGACGCCTTCGTCCTCCCCGACCTCGCCACCGAGTTCAGCCAGCTCGACGTCGACACCACCCTCACCCCCGAGGAAAAGGAAAAACTCAAGCTCGCCGCCCAGGAACGCCTCGCCGGCGTCTCCGAGGAAATCCACGCCATCTCGCAACTCCTCCGCGCCTATTCGCTCTACGAAAAGGATGACGAATACGTCGTGCAGGACGGCAAGGTCATGATCGTCGACGAGAACACCGGCCGCGTCATGCCCGGTCGCCGCTGGTCCGACGGGCTCCACCAGGCCGTCGAGGCCAAGGAGGGCGTCGCCATCGAACGCGAGACGCGCACCTACGCGACGATCACCATCCAGAACTACTTCCGCATGTACGAAAAACTCGCCGGCATGACCGGCACGGCCGAGACCGAGGCCACCGAGTTTTTCGAGATCTACAAACTCGCCGTGCAGGTCATCCCGACCAACAAGCCCTGCATCCGCATCGACAAGAACGACAGCATCTACAAGACCCGCCGCGACAAGTTCAACGCCGTCGTCAAGGAGATCGAGGAGGCCAACAAACGCGGCCAGCCCGTCCTCGTGGGCACCGTTTCCGTCGAGTCCTCCGAAGTCCTCTCCCGCATGCTCAGGCGCGCCGGCGTGATCCACACCGTGCTCAACGCCAAGTTCCACGCGCAGGAGGCCGACATCGTGGCCCGCGCCGGCCAGCGCGGCGCCGTGACGATCGCCACCAACATGGCCGGCCGCGGCACCGACATCAAACTCGGCGAAGGCGTCAAGGAGCTCGGCGGCCTCTACGTCATCGGCACCGAGCGCCACCAGTCACGCCGCATCGACCGCCAGCTCCGCGGCCGTTGCTCCCGCCAGGGCGACCCCGGCGTCACCAAGTTTTTCCTCTCGCTCGAGGACGAACTCATGCGCCTCTTCCTCCAGGGCAACCTCGCCTCGCGCATCATGGAAGGCGCGATGAAGGAAGGCGAGGAGCTCGAGCATCCCTGGCTCAACCGCTCCATCGAGAGCGCGCAGAAAAAGGTGGAGCAGCAAAACTTCTCCATCCGCAAGCGCCTCCTCCAGTACGACGACGTGCTCAACCAGCAGCGCGAGGTCATCTACGGCATCCGCAACGCCGCCATCCATGCCGAGCGCGGCAAGGACATCATTTTCGAGCAGGTCAACGAGGAGATCCTCAACCGCCTCGAAACGGCCGGCTATGGTGGCAAGGAGCCGCCCGCCACCACCGCCATCGAAGGCCTCGTCGGCTGGTGCAACACCCATTTCCCCATCGGCCTCAAGGTCGACGACCTCACCGGCAAGACCGATCTCGACGCGCTGGCCGCCGATCTCGTCGGCCGCATCCGCAAGGCGTACGAAGTGAAGGAATCCGTCGAGATTCCCGAAGCGCTCGGCGCGCTCGAACGCTATGTCATCATCGGCGCCATCGACGAACACTGGCAGGCGCACCTCACCGAGATGGAAGAGCTCCGCCAGTCGATCGGCCTGCGCAGCTACGGCCAGAAAGACCCGCTCGTCGAATACAAGGGCGAGGCGTACAAGTACTTCGAGGAGCTGATGCAGAACGTGCGCCTGCGCATCTGCACCGGCCTTTTCCGCAACGCGTCGAACATCCAGGTGTTCGAACAGATGCTGAGCATCCTCTCGCGCAACGCCCGCGCGCAAGGCCCGGCCGATGCCGCCGGCGCTCCCGCGCCCCGCGTGAGCGTGAACACCACAGTGACCTCCGGCGGCAGCGCGGGAGCGTTGCCGGGAGGCCAGCCCGAGAAGGAGATCCAGCTCCCGAAAGTCACCGTGCGTCGTGACGTGCCGAAAGTCGGCCGCAACGACCCGTGCCCCTGCGGCAGCGGCAAGAAGTACAAAAACTGCCACGGCGCGTAACCCGCGGCGCGGCGGGGGGATGTTACGCACTCCGACGTGGCACGGGCATCCTTGCCCGTGGACGGCGCTCCGCGCCGCAAACGTCCCCCTCCCCGACAATCATGGGCAGGATGCCCATGCCACATCAAACCACGGGCTGGAAGCCCGTGCCACGTCAGCGTCCCGGCTTTTCATCCGCAGACTGCCCCGGCATTGCGCAGCCACGCTTCCGCCACCAGCGCGTGGCCGGCTGCCGAAGGGTGCACGCCGTCCGGCAACCAGTACGCCGCCGGCGCGCGCGTCGCCGCCGCGGCAAAAAGTCCGTCGAGCGGGATCAGGTCGCTGCCGAACTCCACCGCCAGATCACGCACCGTCGTGATCTTCGGGTCCAGGTCCTCGCGCCACGTGCGCCGATCCTCCGGCACCGGCAGCAGGAACGGCTCCATCAGCACCAGACGGGGCGCCGGGGAGAGCTCCGTTGTAATGCGCCCCAGGATACGCCGGAAGGCGGCGCGAAACTCCGCCGTCGGCGACATCAGGTTGCGGTCGAACCGCCGCCACGTGTCGTTGATGCCGATCAGGAATGTGACGACCGTCGGCCGGTGCGCCAGCAGGTCGGCTTCCAGCCGCGCCTCCAGATCGTAGATCCGGTTGCCGCTGATGCCGGTGTTGATGACCTTGCGCGCCGGCGAAGGCAGGCGGTTGCCGAGCTGCGCGTTGATGTAGTTCACATAACCTCCGCCGAGGGACGCGAGACTGGCGCGGTCGCGGCCGCAGTCAGTGATACTGTCGCCATAAAAAAGCAGGGTGTCGTCGGACTTGAGCTGGAGAGACATAAGACCACCAGCCAACGCCTCTTCTGCCGCCATCCGCAACACCTCGTTTTGGGAAAACCGGAGGAAAGTCGCGAGGTTGACGTCGGAAAATCTCCCCTTAAGCAGGAACGCACGCGACCCTGTCCACCAATGCCCAGCCGCATCACTCTTCGCGACATCGCCGCCCAGGCCAAGGTCCACATCTCCACCGTGAGCTTGGCCCTGCGCAACAGCCCCAAGCTGCGTCCCGGGATGCGCGACCGCATCCGCAAGATCGCCGACGCGCTCGGCTACACACCCGACCCCGGCATGGCCGCGCTCGTCGCCCACCGCAAGGGCGTCCGCGCCGCCCCCTACCAGTCCACCCTCGCCTGGCTCGACAACTGGCCCCGTCACAAGGACGCCATCAAGCTCCGCGACATCACCACCTTCAACGACTACTACCTCGGTGCGGCCGAACGCGCCGCGCAGTTCGGCTACAAACTCGAAGAGTTTTTCCTGCGTGCCCCCGGCATCACGCCCGCCCGCATGGCCTCGATCCTCCGCGCCCGCAACATCCAGGGCATCATCTCTCCACCGCAGGAACACGACAGCAACCGCCTCGATTTTGATTTCGCCGATTTCACCGCCGTCGCCCTCGGCTACAGCCTCCGTCCTGCCCGCCTGCACGTTGTCACCAACCACCAGTTTCTTTCGGCAAAACTCCTTGTCACCCGACTCCACGAACTCGGTTACCGTCGCATCGGCCTCTGCCTCTGCGAAGACTGGGACAACAAGGTCAACAACGGCTACACCGCCGGCTTTGACAGCGCCCACAGACACCTTCCCGACTGCGCCCGCATCCCGCCATTTCTCACCGACGTTGTCCGGCCGGAAGAACTACGTGTATGGATGCATAAATACACACCCGACGTCATCATCACCCAGGGGATCTCCCAGGAGATGATCGACTGGTTCGGGAAAGATTTCGGCCTGCGTGTCCCCCGCGATATCGGCGTCACCAACCTCAGCGCCCACACCAACGAACCCCACATCACCGGCATTCTCCAGAACGACCGGCTCGTCGGGGCCACCGCCGTGGATGTTCTTGTCGGCATGCTCCAGCGCAACGAACGCGGCCTCCCCGGGATCATCGCCTACACCCTTGTTGACGGCACCTGGTATCCCGGCGCCACCGTCCGCCGCCTTTCGCTAAAAGGGCGGTGATCCTTCGTACTCCGTTAGCCCAGTCTCCCCTGTCTGATATGCTTTCAATAATTTGAAAGCTGCCATGCTTTCAACTCCCGTATTTCCGGCACAAGTTTTCGTCCATGTTTACTCTACTCCCCCCCTCGCGCCCCCAAACCATATTCTTTGCCCGCGGTCAGCAACGCGCCTTTACTCTTATCGAACTGCTCACTGTCATCGCCATTATCGGCATTCTGGCCGGTATCATCATCCCTACGGTCAGCAAAGTGCGCACCACGGCCCAATCGGCCGTTTGCAAAAGCAACCTCCGCCAGATCGGCACCGCCTTCATGCTCTACGCCGAGGACAACCGCGGGCTTTATCCGGCCCCTCGCCAGCCCGACGCTCCGGAAGACCCTAACCAGAATCCGGGCGGTGGCCCCTGGCAGCTCGAACTCGCTCCCTACACCTCGCCCAAACTGGCGGTCGGCCGGGTCAACATGTATCGTCTCAAGGAACACGACCCCAAAGGCAACCCGGCCTATTGTCCCTCCTATTTCAGCTTCTTTGGCAATGTTGCCGCCGTTCAGGCCACGAATCTGAACGCTCTCGGCTATGGCATGAACTTCAGCCTCAACGTCAACGGCCGTGACATCAACTTCAGTGGTCGCAACAAGATGCGTTTTCCTGCCACCGGCATCGTCAATCCTTCGCGCAACATCCTCGTTGGCGACAGCAGCGACTATCACCTCGACGCCAAAACCACCGGATGGGTCGCCACCGCTGCCGCCAGCAAACCCGACGGCTACGACTCCGGCGCCCCCGAACGTCACTCCGGCTCCGCCAACTACCTCTTTGCCGACGGTCACATCGAAACCCTCAAACCCGACATCGCTCTCGAACGCGCCGTTTTCCAGGAGTGAGCATTTCCCCTGCTCATCGTCCCCTCCTTGTCCGCAACCCGCAATCAACATCAACACGACATCGTCATGAAAACCCGCAAAAACGGCATCCTCCGACCCGCTGCCTTCCTCGGTGCGATCCTCGCCACCCTGCTTCAGGCGGCCAATGCACAATCCGATCCGCTCTTCCGTTGGGATTTCAACAACAATACCGACGTCTCTACTGCCAACCACGGCACCGCGAGCGGCGGCGCGATCACCATGGTTGCCCACGGCGGAACCAATACCGCTTATTTCAGTGCCGACGGCGCCGGCCGCTCCGGCCAGAGCGGCGACCATGCCTTCGACCTGACCAGCTCGACCGGCATGGGGGCCACCGCTCCCAATTCCACCGGTCCCGCGGGCGTGATCTGGTCCAGCGACTCAAGCCTGCAATCCCTGTCCGGCCTCACCTCCTTCACCCTGACCGGATGGATCAACCCCGCAACAACCCTCAACAACGCAGCACGTATCATCAGTTCAAGTACATTGACCCTGATGGCGGGCAGCGCGAACCAGCTCGCCCTCCAGGTTAACGGAACAAGCGTCTACAGCAGCACGGCCTACACCTCGGTGAACTCCTGGATGTTTTTTGCCGTGACCTATGATTCCACCACCGACATTGACAATGTGGTCTTTTACGTGGGCACGGATCCAGCCGGCACCCTCTCGAAGGCCGGCACCGCCACCCTCGATGCCGGCGCGCTCAACACCTTCACCGGGCAACTTCTCCTCGGCAACAACAGCACCTCCGGCGACACCACCCGCCCCTTCCAGGGCATGATGGACGATATCGCCATTTATGGAGCCACCGGTGGCGCCGCCGGGGCGCTTTCGGAGCAACAGCTCAACCTCATCTTCAATCCCTCCGGCATCCCCGAACCTTCCACCTGGGCCCTCCTCCTTGGCGGAGCCACCCTCGTCCTCGCTATCATTCGCCGCCGCAAGTAAACCGACACGCATTCGCCACTCCTGCCCATCACAAGGACGAGGCATCTCCTGCCTCGTCCTTTTTCAACCTGTTTTCCCCTGTACGAACGCATATCCGCCAGCCATGACACGCACCACCCCGTTGTTCACCGTCCTCGTCGTTTTCGTCTTTCCCGTTCTGGCATCATTGCGTGTCACGGCCGCCGGCCCCCTTCCTCTCATCACTCCCGACGACGTCGCCCGGACACTTGCCGTCAACTCGGCCGCCTGGTCGGAAAAGATCGGAAACACCACGCCCCGTCTCTTTTTTAGCGACGCCCAATGGCCCCGAGTTCGCTCCGAAATCGTCGCTCTCTCCGGCAATCCCGGCGAGTCCCGGGCCGGGCTCCCCGCCCGCTTCGTCCAGGAGATGGACGCGCTCCTTCAAAAACCCGTCCCCGCCTATCTGCCCCCGGAAAAAATCGTCGGCACCCGCGGCGACGCCCGCACCCTCTACAGCGCGAAAGAAGAACTCTGGCAGCGCGAAGTCGGCGACCGGATCTTCGCGCTCGCCCTCGCCGCCAGGCTGTACCCCGAAAAACCCTACCGGGACAAGATGCACGACCTCGTCCTCGCGACCCTCGACTACGAAACCTGGGGCCGCGAACTCCACCGCGGCATGGGAGACAATGCCGACCTCGCCGCCGGCCATATCGCCCGCGGCATCGCCACCGCCTGGGACTGGCATCGCGAAGCCTTCACGCCTGCCGAGCAAACCCGCATCATCGACACCGTCGCCGCCCGCCTTCCCGCCCTTCTCCGGGGCCTTTACGGAGCCGCCTTCTGGGCCCGCGGCTACGCCGACAACCACAACCACGTCAGCGTCGCCGCCCTCGGCTTCTGCGGCATTGCCTTTTACACCGACATCCCCGACGCACCCGCCTGGCTCGCCGCCGCCCGCCTCAACTTCCGGAAAGTCGCCGACGCCTTCCCCGCTGACGGCAGCTCCGAGGAAGGCGTCTCCTACTGGGCCTACGGCATGTCCTATATCCTTCAATACATCGAGGCCACCCGCCTCATCACCGATTCCGCCGATCTCTATCAAAAATCTTTTCTGAAGAACGCCGCCAACTACCGCCTCCACGCCTCCACTTCCGACCTCGCCGGAAACCTCATCTGGGGCGACGCCGTTCCCCGCGACTGGTCCACGCCCCACTTCATCATCTACCGCCTCGCCTCCGAATACCGCGACGCCGACGCCTCGTGGTTCGCCGACCGCCTCCCCCCTCCCCGCGGCGAGGCCGATACTCATGCCCTCAACCTTCTCTGGTCCCGCACCGCCCCGCCCCCCGCTCCCGAAGGCCCCCGCGCCCTTGATGCCCACCTCTTTGCCAGCGATATCGTCACCACCCGCTCCGGCTGGATGCCTGACGACTATCTCCTGTCAATAAAATCCGGATACACCAACCGGAACCACTCCCACCTCGACGCCGGAGCCCTGTCCCTCGCCTTCGGCTCCGAATGGCTCCTGACCGCTCCCGGCTACGGGCGCGGCGGCGGCGACCGCGATTTCTGGCAGTCCGGCGGCCCTCGCTGGAACTATTTTTCCAACGGCACCGAATCCCACGCCACGCTCCTCATCAATGGCAAAAACCAGCGTTATACCCGTGACGCCCGCGGCACCATCACCCGCTTTTTCACCGCCCCCGACTGGAATGCCACCACCATCGATCTCACCGGCGCCTACGACGACGTCACCGCCGTCTCTCGCCAGGTTCTGCACAGCCGCGGCCACTACATCCTCGTATTCGACACAGTCGATACTCCTGCGCCTGCCACCGTCGAATGGCTCGGCCAGTTTCGCAAAAAACCGGTTCAGGAATCGGACAATACGCTGCGTTGTGAAAGCCAGAGCGGCACCCTCCGCGTGCAACTTCTTGCCAGCACCCCCGCCTCCGTCCCGTTCACCCTCCGTCAACCCACCCTCCCCAACGTCGACGTCAACCGCAATGCCCACATCACCTGGGCTGCCCGTCAGGCCGACGCCCGTCACGCCAGCTTTATCACCCTTCTCCAGCCGGTGACCGCCGCCAATGTCGACAGCACGCGCCCGTTCGAAACCCGCGTTACGGAAAACGGAAACCGCATCGAAATCACAACCGATGCCTGGACTGACCACATCGTCCGGTCACCTGCCGAAAATCCCTCTTCTTCCGCTCCGCTGCATTTCCCCGATCTCGAACCCGGGGGCCGCTTCGCCGCCCGCCTTGCGCTGCTCCGCACCGGAGCCGATGTCCCCCGGACCCTGCTTCTTCTTGACGCCACCCGGATCAAGCTTCCCGGTTTTTCCTGGCGCTCCGACGATGGAAAACCGCGCGACCTGACTCTCGAAAAAACACCTCAAGGCAACTGGAATGCAACCAGTCCGGCTTCATCGACCAGCCCATGAGCATCTCCCCGCACCCGATCCAGGCGCCTTCCTCTCGCTCCCGCCCTCCGGGCGCCGGGCAGCGGTTCCGCGTTCGTCAGGAACGTATCCTGCTTGCCGTTACGGAACACGAGAAACGTATGTTTCTCTCCGAAGTGGATATCTCCGCCACCTGCCTGAAGGCAGGCGCCGCCGTCCACGAGACCAACCCCGAGAAAATCACCCGCGAATATTGGGAAGAACTTCTGCGCGATATTCGCCCTACGGTTCTCGTCTCTGCGTGGAATACGCCGCCTCTGCCCGTTGCCTGGTTGACCGAACCGGACCCGTCCCTTCGCTATGTGTGCCATCTTGCCGGCACCGTCCGCAACCTTGTGCCCCGCGCCTTTCTGGAACGTGGCGGACTTGTCACCAACTGGGGAGGCCTCATTGGCGAGGCGGTCGCCGAGCAAGCTCTCCTTCTCGCTCTCGCCACGCTTCGCAAGCTCCCCCGCTGGCGTCCCTGGATCACAGCCACCGACAAGCGGCCCGGCCTCTCCGCCTGCATGGCGTTGGGTACACGCTCGCTTCGCCGGCGCAGCGTCGGCATTCACGGTTTCGGCCACGTCGCTCGCGCGCTCGTCGATCTCCTCAAGCCTTTCCAGGCCGATGTCGCCGCGTTTTCCCCGGGCGTGCCGCCCGAACTCATGCGTGCCAGAAACGTGGTTCCGGCCCGTTCTCCCGGCCAGCTCGCCGCCCGCAGCGAGGTATTTTTCGAATGCGAGGCCCTTACTCCCGACACCGCCGGAAGCATCGACGCCGACGTGCTGGACGCGTTACCCGACAACGCCGTCTTCGTGAACGTGGGACGCGGGGCTGTCGTTGACGAGGCCGCGCTTCTGGCCGCCGCTCGCGCCGGCCGCATTCAGGTGGCCGCCGATGTGCTCCGGCAAGACCCGATACCGGCCGACTCGCCTTTTCTTGAACTGGAAGAGGCGATCATTTCCCCGCACATTGCCGGACCCACCAGCGAGCAATTTGCCGATTGCGGCCGCCTCGCCCTGGCCAATCTTCAAAAATACCTGCTCGGCGAAATCCCCGAATCATCGCTCTCCCTCAACGTTTACGACCGGGCGACCTGATCCCCGCTCCTCGCTATCCGGAAACACCGCCAAAACCCATGAACATCACAAAACCCGTCGCCGCAGCGATCGCGCTCCTTGCCATTTGCCTCACGGCGCACACCGCCCCCGCCCGGACAAGCAACCTCGTCATCCCCAAGCCCGCGTCCGGACAGAATCCGCCCGTGGTCCTGAAGGTCGACGACCTCGTATCCACCCGCGACGGCCGCGTGCCCGAACGCTGGCAACGCATCACCGATTTCGCGAAGGAGCGGAAGATCAAGCTCTCTATCGGCATCATCGCCAACTCGCTCGAAGGCGACAAACCTGCCTACTTCGACTACATCAAGACCCTCCGCTCCGCCCCCGGAGGCCAGTTCGAGTTCTGGTTTCACGGCTACGACCATCGCGAATGGGCCGAAGACGGGAAAAAACTCCAGGAATTCCGCGGGACGTCCTACGAACACCAGAAAGACCATTTCGAAAAATCCCAAAAACTCGCGCGCGAAAAACTGGGCTTTGCGTTCGAGACCTTCGGCGCCCCCTTCAATGCCACCGACCGCAACACCGACCGCGTCCTCGCGGAAGATCCCGACATGAAAATCTTCCTGTACGGCGGGCCTTCCAATCGCGGTTCCGGCAAGCTCCTCCTCGACCGGATCGGCGAGGCCAATATCGAAAACCCGATCTTCGTTCCCAACCCCGATGCCCTGGCCGCTGCCTACCATAAATATTCTTCCCGCCGCGCTTTTTTTGTTCTCCAGGGCCACCCCAACCAATGGGACGACACCCGCTGGGCGGCTTTTGTGAAGCTCGTCGATTTCCTGCAACAGAACGACATCCCCATTGTCACCGCCGCCGACCTCACCGCGATCGCCGTGCCGGGTCCCGCCTCCGCCGACGCACCTGCCGCCGCCTGGCAAGCATCGGATAACGCCAATGCCGCCAACGCCCCCCTCATGTCGTGGGATTTCAACAAAGGCGCCGGCGTGAATGTCGAAAGCAATGGCTCTGCCGATGAAGCCACGCTCACCCTGGTCGATCACGGCGGCAAGGCCGCCAGCCACTTCAGCGATAACAAGCAGGGCGTCAGCGGACGCGAAGGCGATTACGCCCTCGACCTGACGAGCGCCACGGGCATGGGCGCGACCCAACCCAATTCAACCGGCCCCGTCGGCGTGGTCTGGTCCAGTGCCGCGGGGCTCCGCTCCCTCGGCAACCTCTCTTCGTTCACGCTCACCGGCTGGCTGAAGCCCTCCGTCGCGCTCGACCGCTCCGCGCGTATCATCGTATCAGATACAATAGCCCTCATGGCCGGCAGCGCCAACCAACTCGCCCTGCAAGTCGTCGGCAACGGCGACCGTCAGACCGCCCGCAGCCAGACGACCTATACGGAGGTCGGCAACTGGATGTTTTTCGCCGTCACCTACGACGCCACGCAGAGCGCGGACAACGTGAAGTTCTACATCGGCACGCCCGCCTCCGGCGCTCTTGCCGAAGCCGGGACGGAAACCATCACCGCCGGCCCCACAAAACCCTTCGGCGGCCAGCTCCTTCTCGGCAACAACTCCACCGCAGGTGACACCACGCGTCCCTTCCAGGGCCTGATGGACGACATCGCCATCTACGGCACCACGAGCGGCGCCTCCGGCGCGCTCTCGCCAGAGCAACTCACCAGGATTTTTCGGGCCAGCCTCCCCTGAAAAAAGAAGCGGCGACGTCCTCCGTCGCCGCCCGGTCAAAACTCCGTCTGCAAATCGATCCGGCCGGAAGCACCATCAGACGGATTCCCCGGCCAGATAATTCACTGCGTCAATGAACACGCCTGCTGTCCAGCCCATCATGGCGGGCGGTTCCCGGGTGGCCGCCGTGCCCGGGCTTCCGTTGCCGTCCTCTTTCTCCGCGGCGAGGTTGACCGGATTGATGAGGTAACCCGCCTCCTCGACCGTGTGCTGCGTGCCGTCGAGAACGTTGTATTTTTCCCAAAGATCGCCGCTTTCCGCAAAACTCCGGCAGACGCTGGCCACGTATTTTTCGGCCACGCGCCGGGCCTCCTTCCGGAAACCGTAACGCTCCAGGCCGCGATAGACGAGAAGCTGGATACACGGCCAGCCGTTCGGGAAGTCCCATTGAAAGACGCCCGGACTCTTCGCCGGCTCGACCGAGGCCACGCCAAATGCCGACTCGAGCACCGGCAGCGCCTTCTCCACCACCGACGCCGCCTGCCGCGCGTCGGCCAGCCCAGTCCACAGCGGCTGAAATGTCGCCGCGGTCAGCACTTCGCTGCGCCGTCGGTTGACGTGGTCATGGTCCACAAACACGCCGCGATCCTGATCCCAGCATAGCGTATTCAATAACTCGCGACGCCGGTCCGCCCGTTCCAGCCACGCCGCGCGTCCGCCGGCATCGCCCGCATCTCCCGCCCACCTTGCGAGCAGCGTTTCGTAGAGCCACAGGTTGCTGTTGAGATCGACCGGACAAAAATCCGGGCATCGCCGGTCGAACCGCGAATTGAGATCCCAGCCTGTTTCGCACTCCGCCATCGTGCGTGACGCCAGGTCGAGGTGGTCCTCGGCGCGTGCATCGGGCATGCCCAGCCGGTTTCGCACCGTCGGGAAAAACTCGATCAGCTCCTCGCGTGTCGCGTGGTTGCCGTGATGCGAGAGCCCCGCCGGCGACTGGCGGCGGGTGGTCCAGAATGCGTATTCGCGTTCCAGCAGCGGCACCGCCTCGCGCACCAGTTCCCGGTTGCCCGTCGCCGACGCCACCAGATCGACCAGCGGCGCGAGGTAGGGCGGCTGCGATCGGCTCAGGTAATAAGTGCGGTTGCCGTTGGGCACAAAACCGAAACGGCGCACCTGGGCGAGCAGGTTGCGGGTGTTGTCCACTGCCAGCCCGGCACGACCGGTGCCGAGCAGGCCGACGGCCGTGAACCAGGTGTCCCAGTAATAGAGCTCCTGGAAGGCGTCGCGCCGACACGGGATGGTGTAGGGAAAGGGCAAGCCGATCAGCGTATCCCGGTCTTCGGGCGAGGTGCGGACGGTTTCATCCCAGCGGGCGGTGATGAACGCCTTGATCGCAGCGATGGTTTCGGGATGCAGGAACGAGGCCGGGTCGATCATGGGAAATGCCCCCAGCCATGGGGAAGGGGAGGCGCCCTGCCAAGGGAAGCACCGTTCAATTTATTGAACGGGCACCATCCCCCCGCTCCGCGAGCGGCGCGGGGCAGAGGGCAGGTATCGTCCGTGCCAGCCTTCGCGGCCGGCGGCAAAAAAACTGCTTGCCCCGCCCGCGCCGATCCGGGAACTTCTCCCCTTGCGTTAGTGAAGATCCGTGCGGTTACGGGTCTCCACCATGTCTGGTCCGGCCTCCGCCGGATTGGAACGGTGCCGTCGGCAAAACGGTGCGGAAACTCCGCCCCGCCCGCGGATGGCACGGAACCTGCAAAGGTTCCCTCAGATCATGTTAACCACGTATAAACCAACACTATGTCAACAATCGCCAAGCCCGAAATCATCACCCGGTTCAAGACGCACGACAAGGACACCGGTTCCTCCGAAGTCCAGATCGCGCTGCTGACCGCCCGCATCAACCACCTCACCGAGCACCTGCGCACGCATCGGAAAGACTTCCACAGCCGCCGCGGCCTGCTCCAGATGGCCTCCCGCCGTCGCAAGCTGCTTGATTACGTCAAGCGCCACGATCTCAACAAGTACACCGAGCTCCTCCAGAAGCTCAACCTTCGCAAGTAAGCCTTTCTCGAAGACGGGCGACCCGATCCGCGGGTCGCCCGTTGTCTTTGCCCCCCGCGCCATCCGCCGCCGCAAAGACGCTCGCGCCGAGTCTTCCGGGACATTTCCGATTGCCGCCCTCCGCCCGCCAGCCGCGCAGGACGCCAACCGGAAATCTCTCGAAGCTCCCGGGAATTTGAGACGGGTCACCCGTTCCTGATTTCACACCCATTGTTCCACTTTCCTGACGGCTCCCTGCCGCAGGACCATCGCCGCACCCCGGCGGCCTCATGTCGCCCGGGTCCGGTCCAACAAAACCCGTAACGCGCGCCTCATTCACTTCGCGCGCCGCACACGACAGATAACACATCCGAAGACAGACCGCGCGGTTCCCCAAAAACAGACACACCGGAGCCGCACCCCGTCCGAACGAAAATAAACAGAAAGTAACGTAAAGATAATGAACAACAAGCAAACCGTAGAAGTCCCGGGACTCGGGATCAAATTCACCACCGGCGACATGGCCAAGTTCGCCAACGGCGCCGTCACCGTCACCGTCGGAGAGACCAACGTCTTCGTCTCCGCCACCGCCGCCCAGACCATGCGCCCCGGCCAGGACTTCTTTCCCCTGACGGTCGACTACCGCGAAAAATACTCCGCCGCCGGCCGTTTCCCGGGCGGCTACTTCAAGCGCGAAGGCAAGCCCTCCGAGAAGGAGATCCTCACCTCCCGCCTCTGCGACCGCCCCTGCCGCCCGCTCTTCCCCGAAGGTTTCCTCAACGAAGTCCAGATCATCGGCCTCCTCCTGTCCGCCGACCAGATCCACGAGGCCGACATCGCCATGGTCAACGGCGCTTCCGCCGCTCTCGCCATCTCCGACATCCCCTGGAACGGCCCCATCGGCGCCGTCCGCGTCGCCCTCATCGACGGCCAGTTCGTCGCCAACCCGACCATCGAGCAGATGTTCTCCTCCACGCTCGACCTCATCTACGTCGGCAACGAGAAGGACATGCTCATGATCGAAGGCTCCGCGGACCAGCTCCCGGAAGAGCGCTTCATCGAGGCCCTCGAGTTTGCCCACCAGGCCATCCAGCCCATCATCGCCACCATCCGCGACCTCGCGGCCCGGGCCGGCAAGCCCAAGGCCGTTTTCCCGCTCGTCGTCGCCAAGCCCGAGGCCCGCGCCATCATCGAGCGCGTCGTCCCGCAGCAGCGTGTCTCCGAAGCCATTTTCGGTTTCGAAAAACAGGTCCGCGGCGCCAACATCAACGCCCTCAAGGAAGAAGCCCGGGCCGCCCTCCTCGCCGAACTCGGCGAAGGCAATTTTGCCGATCACGACATCTCGATCGTGTTCGAGGATCTCCAGTACAAGGCCTACCGCGCCACCGTGCTCGAGCGCGGCGTCCGCGCCGACAAGCGTGATGCGAAGAGCCTCCGTCCCATCGCCTCCGAAGTCGGCGTTCTCCCGCGCGTCCACGGTTCCGCCCTCTTCCAGCGCGGCGACACCCAGGGCCTCGTCACCGCGACCCTCGGCCCCACCAAGGAAGCGCAGGACATGGACGGCCTCACCGGCGGCGCCACGTCGAAGTCGTTCATTCTCCACTACAACTTCCCGCCCTATTCCGTCGGCGAGACCGGCCGCTTCACCGGCCCCGGCCGTCGCGAGATCGGCCACGGCGCGCTCGCCGAGCGTTCCCTCGTCCCCGTGCTCCCGCCCGAGGACGTGTTCCCGTACACCATCCGCCTCGTCTCCGACATCATGGCGTCCAACGGCTCCACCTCGATGGCTTCCATCTGCGGCGGCTGCCTTGCGCTCATGGATGCGGGCGTGCCCATCATCGCTCCCGTCGCCGGCATTTCCTGCGGCCTCATGACGAGCAACAAGCCCGACGGCTCGATCGACAACTGGGTCACGATCACCGACATCCTCGGTGAGGAAGACCACTTCGGCGACATGGACTTCAAGCTCGCCGGCACCACCAAGGGCATCACCGGCTTCCAGCTCGACCTCAAGATCAACGGCCTCCCGATCGAGATCGCCCGGACCGCGATCTTCCAGGCCCGCGACGCGCGCATCGAGATCCTGAAGCTCATGCTCTCGGCCATCCCGGCCCCGCGCAAGACGCTCAGCGCCTACGCCCCCCGCATCCAGACGATCCAGATCAATCCGGAAAAGATCGGCCTCCTCATCGGCCCCGGCGGCAAGACCATCCGCCGCATCGTCGAGACCACCGGCGCACAGATCGACATCTCGGACGACGACTCCGGAAAGGTGTTCATCTACTCGAACAACGCCGATTCGATGAACCGGGCGATCAGCGAAATCGACGCCCTGTGCGGCGGCGGTTCGCAGATCGAGGTCGGCAAGATCTACACCGGTCGCGTCAGCGGGGTGAAGGAATTCGGCGCGTTCGTCGAGTGCCTCCCCGGCAAGGAAGGCCTCTGCCATATCAGCGAACTGGCCGACTTCCGCGTGCGCCGCACCGAGGATGTCGTCAAGGTGGGTGATTCGATCACCGTCAAGTGCATCGGCATCGACGAGCGCACCAACAAGGTCCGCCTCTCCCGCCGCGCCGCGATGAAGGAACTGGAAGAGCAGCAGCAGCCCGCCGTACCCGCTTCCGCCGAAGGCGAAGCTCCGGCCACCGAAACGCCCGCCGCCGAGGCCGCTCCCGAAGCCGTCGCCGCCGCGTCGAGCGAAGAGAAGCAGGGCTGACCGCCTGCGGACAACCGCCTGTCTCGATCATTCAGGCCGGAAGCGCACAACGCTTCCGGCCTTTTTCATGGGAGGGTTTGTCGGAGCGGCGGCATTCCTGCCGCTGCGCCGGTCGGGATCATAACGGATGTTACGCAGACGGCCTTGAAGTGGCGCGGGCGTCTCGCCCGCATCCGGAGTGGCACGGCCATCCTGGCCGTGGACGGCGCGGAGCGCCGCCGGTGTGTTTTCAGCCGCTGCGGAGAGGTAACGGATGCGGGCGAGACGCCCGCGCCACAGCGATCAGAATCGGAAAATAAAATGGACCACCGGCGCACGCTGCCAATCCCCCCCTATGACGTTGGAAAGGACCGGCCCCCATTGAGGCAAATGCGGTATTTGACGTTTACACGACACCGTCGTGCGCCAGTGGAAAATGAGATGCTCCTCCCGCCGCCAGGCTCAGGGAGTCGTCGCTGCTGCTGCCGGCTTGTAAATGTCGCAGTTGGTTGAGCTCGGGAGCGTGAGTGTGATGTCGTCGGTGAGATCTCCTGCCGTGCCCGCTCCGCCTTGGATCAGGGTCTTGCCCGCCTTGATGGTGGCGGTGGAATACCAGCCGACGTTGCCGCCGAGGAAACCGATGTGCCCGCCATCCTTTTTCCAAGGGCCATCGTCCCAGCCGGTCTTGGTCAGGCTGCGGGTGAACGCGACGGGAGTCGTGGAAGGATCGGTCGCCATGAGGCCGACCACGTACTCGTAGCTGGTCTCCGTGTAGTCGAAATTGCTTTCCAGAGCGGCCTTGTCCTTGTCCATGACGGTAGAGACGTCCTTGTTGTTGGTTCCGTTGTCATCCGCGCCGGCGAACCAGATCGAGCCGTCGTTGAGGCCGCCGGCATAGGCGAGCTGGAAGCAGACGCCTGCCAGCGTCTTGTCGCCCTCGGCGCCAGCGGCGGGAGTTGACGTAGTATGGTTTTCCTTTCCCGGCAGCCTGTCGTTGCTGTCGCTGGCGTAGATGAGCGAGGCCTGGACGATCTGCCGCAGGTTATTGAGCGCGACGATCTTTTTCGCCGACTCGCGGACCTTTCCGACCGTCGGGATGATGATCGCGGCCAGAATGCCGATAATGGCGATGACCGTGAGTAATTCGATGAGCGTGAATGCAGACGCGGATAAGCGTCGCGAATCGGGGATGTTATTTTTCTTCATGTGATTTGGGTTCAAAATACATGAAATCGAAGACCATTAGAAATAAATCTATCTGATTCCCTGTGTTTTGCTGAGATAAACTCCAAATTATAGTTTGGAGCCAGTCAAGCAAAAACCATCACTTTAGTTCGCCCCGTGAACGCCAAGGAGGCCAATCTGCGACGGGAACGGATTTACCAGGAGGTAATACGGATACTGCGTGAGGAAAGGGAAGCGGCCCGGATGTCGATGGGAGAGGTGGCGTGGCGCGCGGGCCTGTCCCAGCCCATGATCAGCTATGTGGAGCGCGGCACGCGCATGCCCACGCTCGATACGCTTCTGCGCATGACCGACGCCCTCAGCCTCAATCTCCCCAAACTGCTCCGCAGGGCCGAAACCGCCGCAAGGCAGCCCAAGGATGAAGGGCCGAAAGGCTGACCTGCCTCATTCCCCCCTGCCGGAAGGAAGGGAATGCCTCAAAAGGCCACCGGTCTCACACGTCGATCACGTCGGCATCCTTGTCCTTTTGCCCGCCGCGCCGGAACGACCCGCGGAACGTCACGCTGCCGCCTCCGCCGGAAGATCCGCCGCTGCCGTTGCCGGGCGGACGGCGCATGAGGGTGCTCATGGCGAGGTTGGTCACGCCGACGATCAGCGCCGCGCCGATCGCCCAGCCGAAGTGCTCGACGGTGAATCCCCGGACGAGGCGCCCCACGAGCATGAACAGCAGGGCGTTGATCAGGATGAGCCCGAGGCCCATCGTCATGACGATAAACGGCAGGGTGAACAGAACGAGCAGCGGACGCAGCACCGCATTAAAAAAGCTGAGCAACAGCACCACGACCACGAGCGTGGTCAGGTTGTCGCAACGGATGCCGGGGAGCACTTTGGTCGAAATCGTGACCCCCAGGGCGAGCACGACCCAGCGCACCAGCAACTGGAGAAACGGATGATTCATGAGGAAGAATTGAAGTTTGAAATTCGAAATTGGAAGTTTGTTCCGGGAATAGCAGAGTGGCGGCGTGGGCGCTGCCTGCCGGCAAGTCATTTTTGTGCGGCCGGCGGTGTCCAGCTCCGGATTTCCAGCCTCATCCTCTTCCCGTGACCAACAAACAGCGCATCGATCTCATCGAGCGGTTCATCCGCGAACACAAGTATGCCGACCTGCACACGCTGGCGGAGCGTTTTTCGATCTCGCTGTCCACGGTGCGGCGCGCGCTCGACCAACTCGCCGGGCGCGGCGTGCTGCGCCGGCACCACGGGGGCGCGTCGCTGATCGAGACCGACGAACTGGCCCGCGAGTACGATTTCATCGCCCGCGACGAACGTCAGGCCGACGAGAAACACGTGATCGCCCGCACCATCGCGGAGCAGGTGCAGCCGGGCATGACGGTGATCCTCGACAGCGGCACGTCCACCTATGCGGTGGCGCGGCTGCTCGTGAGCAAGCGCCTGCAGGTCATCACCAATTCGCTGCCGATCGCCGGGCTGTTCAGCGAAATCGGTTCGCTCGAAACGATCGTCACCGGCGGCGGCATCCACAACCGGCTCGGCGCGCTGGTGGGCCCGCTTTGCGAGAAATCACTGGAGGAGATCCACGCCGACCTCGCGATCCTCGGCGGCGCCGGCATCACCGAGGCGGGGGTGTGGAATCACAATGCTCTGATCGTGGCCGTGCAGCGCAAGATGCTGGTGGCGGCGGAGCGCACGATCTTCGCCCTCGACAGTTCGAAATTCGGCCGGAAGGCGCTCAGCCTCACCGCGCCCTTCGAGCCGCGTTTCACCATCGTGACGGACAAGTCTCCGGCCACACCGATCTCGCGCGCCATCCAGTCGGCCGGTGCGAAGTTCCTGGTGGCCGAGTGACCGCGGCCGTCACCGGCTCCAGTCGAGCATGCGCTGGATCGGCGCGAGGGCGCGGGTGCGGATCGGTTCGGGAACGTCGATTTCGGGCGCCATGTTTTTGAGCGCGTCGCGTACCTTTTCGATGGTGTTCATCTTCATGAACCGGCAGTCGTTGCAGGCGCAGGTGTCGGTGGGGCCGGCGATGAAGGTCTTGTGTGGCACTTCCTTGCGCAGGCGGTGCAGCATGCCGCTCTCGGTTACCACAATGATTTCGTCCGACGGCGTCTCCCGGGCAAACTTGACCATCAGTTCGGTCGAGCACACTTCGTCGGCGAGGTCGCGGACGGCCTGCACGCATTCGGGGTGCGCGACAACGGGTGCGCCGGGGAAGCGGTCGCGGATCCTTTCGATGGCCTGGGTGGTGAACTGCACGTGGGCGTAACAGCTTCCGGGCCACAGACGCATTTTCCTCCCGGTTTTTTGTTGCACCCACTGGCCGAGGTTCTGGTCGGGCACGAAGAGGATTTCGCGGTCGGCCGGCACCTTGCTGACGATTTTCATGGCGTTGCCGCTGGTGCAGATGACGTCGCAAAGGGCTTTTACCGCGGCCGAGCAGTTGATGTAGGCGACGACGTAAACCTCGGGGTGCGCGGCCTTGTACGCGGCAAGGCGTTCGGCCGGGCACGAATCCGAGAGCGAGCAGCCGGCCTCGAGTTCGGGCAGGAGCACGGTGCGGGCGGGGTTCACGATCTTGGCCGTCTCGGCCATGAAGTGGACGCCGCAGAAAAGGATCACGTCGGCCTGCGCCGCCTGCGCCTGCCAGGAGAGGCCGAGCGAGTCGCCCACATAATCGGCGACCTGCTGGATGGCTTCGATCTGGTAATTGTGCGCGAGGATGACGGCGTTGCGCTCGCGTTTGAGGGCGAGGATTTCCTCCTGGATCGGCGTGAGAACCGGAGTGGTGCGGCGGGGCGCGACGATCAGCGGTTCGTAGTTGAGAGTGGCGGGCATCGGTTGGCGGTCGGTGGTCGGTAGTCGGTCGGGAAAACGGGAAGTCGGGAAAAAACAGGCCGGGTTTGGCGGCAGGCAGGCCGCCCGGCCGGCCGGCGCCGGCACCGGCGCTGGCGGCAAAAGGTGTTTCAGGCGGATTGGCGTTTTTTCACTTCGGCCAGCAGGCGGGCGAACTCGGGGAGTCCGTGCAGCGAGGTGAGATCGGTGTCCTTTGCCATCCAGGCAGGGTCATCGTAGCCGCGCTCCACGGCATCCGCAAGCGACCGGAGCGCGTCGGAGGGCCGTTCCATGAGCGCGAGGCTGCACGCGAGGTTATAGTGGGCGGTGGCGTTGTCGGGCTGCAGGCGCACGAGCTTGCGGTCCATTTTCAGGCCGTCGGCGATGCGGCCGGCCTTGGTGTAAAGGCCGCCGAGGAGCTCGATCACCTCGGTGTAGGACGAATCGCGGCGAAGCACGGATTCGTAGAAGCTGATGTCGAACGAGATGTCTTCCTTGCGGGCCATGGGCGGAAAAAACTGGAATGCTGAAAACTGAAAAGCTGAAAGCGGAAACCGGGAGGGGGAGGGGAGGGGGACCGCACCGGCAGATGCTGGCGGGTGCGGCGGCCTTCCGGGCTTCGGGCGGTCCGGTTCAGCCTTTCGTTCCGGTGCGATGTTCGCAGGCGCCCGTTTGCTTGAGCTTGTTGCAGTGGGCGTTGACCTGCAGGCGCTGGGAGACGGGGGTGAGCCCGAGTTTGGAGGACACGGTGCTGCCGTACCACTCCATGAAGGGGGCGCTGATCTCGAAAATCTTGTCGCAATCCACGCAGATCACCTGGGCGACCTGGGCATTGTTGTCCTTGTTGGGGTGGTAGTACTTGAGGTTCTTGCCGATATCGACCTCGCGGAGGAGGGCGCTCTCGATCATGATCGGCAGGGTGCGGTAGACCGTGGCCCGGGAGACGGAGTCGTCGATGGCCCGCGCATGGTCGAGCAGCTCTTCGGCGGTGAAGTGTTCCTCCTGCGTGAAGGCAGCCTCGAAGATGGCGAGACGCTGGTTGGTCACGCGCAGGCCTTTGGTGCCGAGGTAGGATTTGAATTTTTCGCGGGCAGCGTCGTTGCTCACAGGGAGGGATTTCGGGGAGGGGAGGGCCGGCTGTCAATGTCGCGGATGAACCGGCGAAGACGGCGGCTGGCGGCCGGAGCGCCGGGGGAAACCCCGCCGGTCAGGTGATAAAAACGTCGGCGAGGGCGATGGTCAGGCCGGGGAAAAACGTGCTGGAGAAGGTTTGCGACTCGCTGAACGTGGCGATCGGGGTGGCGGCATCCTCGCCGAGCCGGTAGAGGGCGAGCGTGCGCCGGGCGGGATCGACGATCCACAGTTCCTGGACGCCGGTGCGGGCGTAAATGGCCCGCTTGGGGCCGAGGTCGTATTTGGCGGTCGCGGGAGAAAGGATTTCGATCACCAGATCGGGCGCGCCTTCGATGCCGTGGTCCTTGACGATGCCGAGGTTTTCCTTGCGGATGAAAAGCAGGTCGGGCTGGTAGGCGTTGAGGTCGGACAGGTAGACGTCAAAGGGGGCGCAAAACAGTTCTCCGACCGGATTGCGTTTAAGGTAATCTTCCAGAACATAGAAGAGTTCACGGTTCGTCGCCTGGTGAAAACGGTTGGGTGAGGGAGCCATATAAAGATCGCCTTCGATGAGCTGGAAATACGGCGGACCTTCGGGAAGGAGCGCGTAATCGTGGCGCGTAACCGGAGGTGCTTGAGTGGCAGGCATGCGCAAAACCATGTCCGTTCCCCGGAAAACGTCAATCCTCCCGCTGTCCGTGCGCCTTGTCTTGCGCCGCCGGTTCCTTCCGCCCCGCCGCGCGTCCCGCGCTTGCACGCGCCGCCCGCTTGTGCCTCAAACGCCCTCCGCACTCGCGCTCCGCGCGCGCTCCCGCATCATGACCGTTGGCGTCCATCCTCTGGCCGGTTTCGACAAGCTCCTGCACTACAAGGTGCCGGAGTCGCTTGGCGCGCAGGTGCAGGTCGGGATGCTCGTGCGCGTGCCGATCCTCAACCGCCTGCGGCTCGCCATCGTCGGCGAGATCGACACGCCGATCGATTTCCCGGTCGCGAAACTCAAGACGCTGGCCGACATCGTCTATCCGTTCCCCGCCCTGCCGCCGGACCTGCTGCAACTCGCGCGCTGGATGGCCGGCTACTACGCCGCGCCGCTCGACGGCATTATCGAAACCATGCTGCCCGCCGCCGTCCGCAACGCCGCCGGGCTCAAGTACGAAAAACTCCTCTCCATCGCCACGCCGCTCGATCCGGAGGAGTTCGCCCGGCTCGAACACCGCGCCCCCGCCCAGGCGAAACTCTACCGTTTCCTGCGCGACCAGTTTCGGCCGCAGAAAAAATCGCTCATTCTTGCCCGCCTCGGCATCACCGCCGCCGCCAGCAACGCGCTCGTGAAACGCGGCGTGGTCCGCGAGGAAGAACGCCGTGTCGAGCGCGTGGCCTACGCCGACGAATGGGCTGACGGCGAATCCGTGGCCGCGCTCCCGCACAACCTCAACGACGAACAGCAGGCCGCCGCCACCGCGCTCGTCGCCGCGCTCGCCGCACGCGCCTTCGGCGTCACGCTGCTGCACGGCGTCACCGGCTCGGGCAAGACGGAGGTTTACCTGCGCGCCATCCACGATGCGCTGGCGGATGGCGGCGGCGTGGTGTTTCTCGTGCCCGAAGTGGCCCTGACCCCGCAAACCGTCGCCCGGCTGCGCGGTCGCCTCGAAGCCATCGCGCCGGGCAACAAGGTTGTGGTCTGGCACAGCCATCTCAACGACGGCGAACGCATGGACGGCTGGCTCGCGCTCGCGACCGGCGAGGCCCGCATCGTTGTCGGCGCGCGCTCGGCTATCTTCGCCCCCGTGCGCACTCTCCGCCTCATCGTCGTGGACGAGGAGCACGAACCCGCCTACAAGCAGGACGAAACCCCGCGTTACCACGGGCGCGACGTCGCCGTGATGCGCGCCAAGCTCGCCGGCGCGTTCTGCCTGCTCGGCTCGGCCACGCCCTCGCTCGAAACCCATGCCAACGCGAAGGCCGGCAAGTACGGGCTCCTCCGGCTCACGAAGCGCATCGACACGCGCCAGCTTCCGCACATCGAGATTGTCGATCTGCGGATCGAGGCCATGCAGAACCGCGGCTTCACGACGCTCTCCGGAAAACTCGCCGAGGCCATGCGCGACCGCTTCGCGAAACGCGAGCAGACGATCCTCTTCCTCAATCGCCGCGGTTACTCCAGCGCCATGCAGTGCCGCAAATGCGGCCACGTCGAGGAGTGCCCGCATTGCAGCGTGTCGCTCACCTACCACCGCGCCGACGAGACGCTGCGCTGCCACCTCTGCGGCTTTCAGAAAACCGCCCCCGCCCGCTGCCCCTCGTGCGCTGCGCCCGACATCCGCTGGCGCGGCATGGGCACGCAACGCGTGGAGGAAGCCGTCCGCCGCGTGCTGCCCGATGCGCGTATCGAAAGAATGGATGCGGACACGATGCAGAAAAAGAACCGCTTCCGGCAACTCCTCTCCGAGTTTCGCGCCGGCAAGATCGACCTGCTCGTGGGCACGCAGATGATCGGCAAGGGGCTCGATTTTCCCAACGTCACGCTCGTCGGGCTCGTCGATGCCGACATCTCGATGCACGTCCCGGATTTCCGCGCCAACGAACGCACCTTCCAGCTTCTCGTGCAGGTGGCCGGCCGCGCCGGGCGCGGCGACAGGGCAGGGGAGGTGATCGTGCAGACCTTCACGCCGCAGGCCGGCGCGATCCAGTTTTCGCGACATGCCGATTACGACGGCTTCGCGGAGACCGAATTAAAGATCCGGAACGATTTCGGTTACCCGCCCGCGCGTCATCTGATCCATCATCTCTTCCGCGGACCGAATCCGGAAAAGCTGCAATTCTTCGCCGAGCAGTGGGCGAAGCTCGTCGAGAAGGAACTCGGTTCGCGGGTCGAGCTGCGCGGCCCCGCGCCATGCCCGATCGAGAAGATAAAGGACGAGTACCGTTTCCAGCTCTGGTATTTCATCAACGGCAACGTCAGCGCCATCGTCGCCGACCTCTCGCGCCTGCGGGCGACGTTTACCTGGCCCGAGCAATTTGTGCAGGTGCTCGACGTGGACCCGGTCAATCTGAGCTGAGCGGGGCCGGGAACGCCAGTCTCCCGAACGTTTCCGGGAAAAATGATACCGGTATCCCTGATGTTTCTGATTTCACACAAAGATCGCGAAGAACGCGAAGATCCGGAACGAGTCTTTTTGTTGCCTGTACCCACCTTTGCGCTCTTTGCGACCTTCGTGTAAAAAATCCGGAGATTTGGAGGCCACGGGTATTACTCCCGCTTCCGCAGCGTCCACCCGTGCCGCCACGCGCCCGGCACCAGCGTCTCGTACGCCAGATCGGGCAACCCGGTGCGATTGTTGTGAATCATCGATACGACCTGCTCGACCACCTGTGCGCCGATGCGGCGCTTGTGCTGCCAGATGCCCGCCCAGTCGGCGCAATCCTCGTCGAGCGAAAGATGCGCCACGCCGATATCCTCCGGCACGCGCAGTCCGGCCTCCGACAGCCATTCGACCATGCGCGAATGGTGCCCGATGATCACATCGGGTCGCTGGGTTTTCAGCCAGCGGCTGAACTCCCCGAAATCGAACGGACGGAAAATCAGCGGGGCGGTCCGCTCCGTGCGCGGGATGCTCGCGTGAAAGACGCGCAGCGCCCCCTGGTAACTGTGATGCGACCGCCGCGCCTCCAGCTGCTGCACGCACAGGCCGACGCGGCGGTAGCCGAGCCGGCGCAGCATCTTGAGCGTGAGCATGATGTTGTAATAATAATCCGGCACCACGCGATGCAGGCGCGGCAGCAGGATGGCGTTTTCGAGCGACACGCTGGCAAACTGTCGCCAGTCGAGCCGCAGATGAGTGATGCTCGGCAGCGTCGGCGTGACGATGACGCCGCGGATGCCGCGATTCGAAAGGATCGACGACAACCGCCGCTCCGTCATGCCCGGCTCGCGCAGCCAGAACTCGTCCAGCCTGTATCCGAGTTCATGACACATTTCCTGTGCACCGTCAATGTAGGGGGACAGCCATTTGTATTCGGAGAAGGCGTTGCGGTGGGAGTTGGCATTGATCCAGGCCAGCGGCTGCAGTTCCTTTTTCTTCGCATCCCGCACCCGCGCCATCGCCGCCGCCATGCGGGGATCGGGCGAATAACCGAGCTCGCGGGCGATCTTCCGGATGCGTTCTGTCGTTTCCGGAAGGATACGCGGTGAATTGCGCAACGCCAGCGACACGGTCATGCGCGAGACGCCCGCCCTGGAGGCGATATCGGAGAGGCCGGGACCGGTTTTGCTCATGGGATTCGTTTTATGTAAAACGCTCCCGGGCTTTCGCGCAAGCCTGCATCGCGGCATCCACAAGCAGATTCAAGTCACCCGAAGCATCATGAAAACCTCATTCAAGACACTTGCCGCAACGCTGGCCTGCCTCGGCCTTGCCAGCCTCGCTCACGCGCAGAGCACATCGTCCACGACCTGGGAAGACGACTTCACCGGAAGCAGCACTACCGCTCTCGGCGGCCTGAGCACCGGCCTGGCGTCCGATGGCAGCGCCGCTCTCACCTGGACGGCCAACGCCAATTTCAAGGCCGACGGTTCCACTGCCGGTGCGGGTTCCGCATGGCTCGCTTACGATTTCAAGGACGGCTTCAAGTATGAGTTGTCCGTGACCGTGGATGTATCCCAAACCGGGACTTCGGCCAATGGATACTTCGGCGGAATCTCGTTCACGATCGATGATTCGCCGACATTCGCAACAGGAGGGCTTTCAGGGTCCAGCCTGCATCGCGGGGCATTTGTCCTGCGCAACGAGGGAAAAGGCACCACGCTTTACACGTCCGGCTATTCCGCCCAAAATACTTCAACCGTCAAAACAAGCGGTGTATTGAAACTCGAACTGGATACGACGGGCGATTCATGGGTTTATACCGCGTATCTCGATGGCACGAAAATGGGTAACTCGGTAACCTACACCGGCGCCGCCTTCACGGGCGTCGGTCTCTATGCCAACAGCGCCAACGTCCAGTTTGACAGCTTTTCCTTCACCGCCACCCAGGCCATCCCCGAGCCCTCCACCTGCGCCCTGATTCTCGGCGGGATTTTTATTCCGCTGGCTCTCTGGCGCACGAGGGCGCGCATTCGCTGCCGCTAAACCTCCTGCCACAGATGGCACGGCCTGTCCGGCCCTTTTCCTGTCGACTGTTTTTATCCGCGCCAGACCGTGTCCTCTGTGGTCCCGTTTACTTTTCGGGAAAGAAATCGTTTTCCATTCCATCCATGACTACTCCATTGCTCCCCGATCATTCCGCCTCGTCCACCGGTGTCGCTCCTGACGTACGGCCTGCCGGCTTCACCCTGATCGAATTGTTGACCGTCATCGCCATCATTGGCATCCTGGCCGCGATCCTGATCCCCACGGTTGGCAAGGTTCGTTCAGCCGCGAGGAAAGCGCAGTGCTCTTCCAATCTTCGCCAGATGTTCATCGTCTATATGGAGAAGGTGAACGATGACCGGGACCGGTTGCCACTGGCCTGGAATGACGGGACCGGTCGCGGGTTTTTTCAGGACCTGGTCAAGGAAATCAACGACAGCAATGACGCATCCAGGAAAGCTCTGATCAAGGTCTTCAACTGTCCTGAGCAACGTCTCCTGCATGACAAAACCAGTGACCTGAGTCGTACCTATAGCATTAACGGAATGCCTACGCGCAATAATGCCAGCAATCCGTGGCGGAGCATCAATGCACAACCGCGTCCGCGCTATGCCGAACTGTCCGCGCCTTCCCGCACTCTTGTCATGGCCGATGGTTTCTGGGATTCCACCAACAAGCTTTTCGGAGACATGATGGCTGCCAACAAGCCGCCCGAAATTGCGCACGGCAATCAGGTCAACTGCTTGTTCCTCGACGGCCATGTCGCCTCACTCGGTCAACAGCAGATCCCGGGTTACGGCAAGGGGGATGCCGATATCGCATCGGATTCCGGTTCAAGTCTTTTCTGGTATGGACGCTGATTTGGTCCGCTACGCGATTCTGTCACGTACAGATAGAAGTGTATTCACAATCTGGTTATGTATCCTCGATGTCGTTCCCTGCTCGTTGCGCTGATAGTTTGTGCAGCCGTTTCCGGCCAGCTCCGGCTGACGGTTACTCTTTCTGCACAGACATCAGACTCCTCTAAATTCACCGTTTCCGAGGTGCGCGACTTCCGCATGAACGCCAGCGGCGTCTTCCGGGTCGACGGACTCGGCTTTGAAGTCATCCACTTCGACGACAACTGGAAAAAAACGCTCCAGAAGGATCTCGCCCGCGCCGAAGGCTACCCGCGTCTTGACGCCTCCGCCAATACCTGGGAAACGCGAGGCACGCTTGCTCCCGGTTCCACCGCGACGCTCCACCTTGCCCAGAAATTCACGCCGCTGTCACCGGCCTCCTTCCGGGCGGTCTGGGAGGCGAGCGTGGATGCGCCCGGCGGCATCCCCACCCGCGAAGTCAGCCTCCAGTGTGACATCCCGATCTCCCGCTACCTCGACCGCATCTTCACGCTGGACGGGAGCGATTACCGCCTTCCCGCGACGCTCGACAAACAGAATATCTTCGCCGCCTCCACGGGCGGGCACACCTTGACCCTGCCCACCGCCGGCGGCTCGATTGTCATCACGGGCAACTATTCCGTTGTCCTCCAGGACAACCGCAAGTGGAGCACCGCGGCACGCACCTGCACCCTGCGTATCCGCTTTTCCCCGCAACGTTCCCCGCTCAAAAAAGCCACGCTCGATGTTACCTTCCGTTATGAACCCGCGCCGGCCGGTTCCGCTTATGCGCCGTCCACGATTGCGCCCGGTCCCGACTGGGCTCCCTATGTCCATTCTCTCGATATCGAGCCCGGCAGCATTTTCGATTTTTCATCCCGACTCGATGCCCCCGCCGGCAAATACGGCTCCCTCCGGGCCACGCCGGAGGGCCGTTTCGAGTTCGCCGGGCGCCCCGGCCACCCCGTCCGCTTCCAGGGTGTCAATCTCACTTTTGGCGCCAACTTTCCCGCCATCTCCGCCGACGCCGATCTTATCGCCGAACGCCTTGCCCGTTCCGGCTACAACACCGTCCGTTTTCATCACATCGAGCGTCACCTGGTCAGGAAAGGCGGTCCTTCATATGAGCTGGACCCGGATGCGCTCGACCAGCTCGAAACCCTTTTTGCCGCGCTCAAAAGGCGCGGCATTTATATCAATATCGATCTCTACTCTGCCCGCTCTTTTACCAGGGAGGAACTCGCCTCCTTCGGTCTCAACCCGCAGAAGAACGACGAATTCACCAAATACCTGTTCAAGGGAATCGTCCCCGTCTCCGACGCCGCGTTCGACAACTGGTCGCGCTATGCAAAAAACCTGCTGACCCACCGCAATCCGCACACCGGGCTCACTTGGGCCGAGGATCCCGCGCTGATCGGCATCTGTCCCGTCAACGAGGATTCCGCCTATTTGCGCGCCGACCACCCCTCACTCGCTCCGCTCTACCGCGCCGCCTGGGAGCGCGACAAGGATGCGTCGTGGCGGGAGCAGCCGCACTCTGCCGATCCGGAGGAGGATTACAACCGGTTTGTCGTGGAGGTGCAGATACGGTCCGACCGGCGCAATGCCGGCTTTCTCCGGAACCTCGGCTGCCAGGCTCTCGTCACCGGAGCCAACCACCGCAACGCGCTCGCGCTCGTTCCCGTCCGCCAGCAGTTCGACTATGTGGACAATCACCAGTACCTCGATCACCCCCGTTTTCCCGGCGCGCGCTGGGGACTTCCTTTCGCCTTTGCTCAGGAAAGTGCCACCCGCCAGCACGCGCGCTTGCCTCGTCTTGTCATGCCCACGCGCATCCTTGGAAAACCCTTTGCCGTGACGGAGTTCAACTACGTGCGCCCCAACCGCCATCGCGCCGAAGGGTCCGCCCTTCTCATGCCCGCGTATGCCAGCCTTCAGGACTGGAGCGCGCTCTACAATTTCCAGTACGCCATGGATCGCCAGACGGCGCTCGCCCCCGGAGTCGATAACTATTTCTCGCTCACCTGCGATCCGCTCGGCCTCATCGCCGATCGCGTCGGATCGCTTCTCTTTCAACGCCATGACATCGCCGCGGCCCCCGGCGCCATCGTTTTTGCCGTGCGCCCCGAAGATGTCGCCGCCGGGCGTACACAGTCCTTCCCTGAGGAATTCAGCCGCCTCGGTCTGGTCATGCGCATCGGCTCCCGTTACGCGGCCACCCCTGCAGATATTGACGCTCTCGCGGCCGGAGACGCTTCCGTCAGGAGCGTCATCACGTACCCGCAGGCACAGGACTCCGCCAGCCTTGCCGCCACCCTGCAACGCGACGGCGTGCTGCCAGCCGGTTCCGTGGACCCGTCCGGCAACCGTTACCGGAGCGAGACCGGCGAGATCGAACTGGATGTTTCCGACGGCACCGTCCGCGTCGTCACGCCGCGTAGCGAACTCTTCCTGCTGAAGCCCGGGAAAACCCTCGTCGGCGGGCGCGTCACCGTTGCCGGAGACACGCCCTCCATGGTCGGCGTCATCGCAATGGATTCGCCCGTCGCCGAGCCGCTTGCCGGGGCAAGTCGCATCCTCGTTATCCATCTTACCGACACGCTGCCCGAGGGGATGACGTTCGCCAATGCCAGCCGGCAGCTCCTCGAAAGCTGGGGCCGGCTTCCGCATCTCGTGCAGCGCGGCGCCGCCACCCTTACTCTCCGCCTCTCTCCTGGCGCCTGGCAAGCGTGGGCGGTGGACTCCACCGGCAAGCGCGTCAGGGAGATTCCGCTCAGGCAAACCGCTCCCGGCGCATGGACATTCACCGCCGCCACGATCACACCGGAAGGTACGCAACTCGCATGGGAGCTCGCGCGGCCGTCCGCATGAGCACTCGCCGCATCTCTTCGGAAAATTCCGGACCCTCCACCTCCGCCACATGATTCTGGATACGCACGAAACTCTCGCCTCCGGCGCTTCTTCCCGAACGGCCCTTTCCGTGGCCGCCGCCGATTTTCTCGGATCGCCGCTGCTCACGCCGTGGACCGATCCCGAAAGCGGCGTTACCAGCCGCCTTCTCACGCCTGTCGGCACGCCGGCGGAGCAGGCCCGGGTGGCCCCTATCCAGCAATCCTTCTACTACGTCAACCCCAGCCTTCATATCACACCCGACGGAAATGCCCGGTACTGGTTCTACTGTGCGTTTCCTCCCGCCAATTCCGCGCACAGTGGTCGTACCCTGGCCGTTGTCGAGTTTGCGGCCGGTATCATTCGCCATTACCCCGAGACCGCATTTACCGAAGCCTCGCCCATGCTCGATCATGAGACCGGCGAGATTTACTGGGCCAACGAACAGGGCATCTGGCGGCGCACCGCCAGTCCGGACGACAGTCCGCAGCGAGTCGCCGCCTTCACGCCCGCCATCACCCGCAACCGGCCGGTTCGCCGTTATGCCACGCACCTGACCCTTTCGCCTGACCGTCGTGCGCTCAACATCGATGCCGGTATCGGCCCCGACAACCCGGTCGGCCAGGCGTGGCTCGACGACGGCCGGATCGAGATCTGGCAGACCCTGCAACACACTTATAACCACGGCCAGTTCAACCCCTCCACACATCATCCCGGCCTTCTCCTGCTCGCACAGGAAAACTGCGTTGACCAGAAAACCGGAGAAATCCGCTACAAGGACAACCGCCTCTGGCTGGTCCGACGGGGTGACACTCGCGGTCTTTATCCCGTTTACCCCGATTCGCTTTCTTCTCTCGTTGGCCCGTCCTACCGGCCTGTCGCCAGCAATTCCCACCTCGAAACCCCGCATGCGGAAGTCCGCACCGATCCCCGCCAGATGCACGGGCACGAATGGTGGTCATCCGATGGCGACTACATTTACTACATCCACTACCAGACCGGCATCGAGCGCACGCCGCTCGCCACCGCCGGCACGTCCGATGCCCGCCCCGAGCTTGTCTGGCCTCACCGCACGGTTTCGCACGCTCACGCGTCACCCTGTGGAAACTACATCGTGCTCGATGCGCTGCCTCCCGATGCGCCCGACACCCATCATGTCCGTTTCGTCAATCTTCGCTCCCGGCGGACCATTGACATCGTATCCCGGATGCCTTCTCCCCCGGCCGCGTTTCGCCCGTATCATTTGCACCCGCACCCGCAGTTCTGCGGCCCTCGCGGGGACTACATCTGCTACACCCTGATCCGGCCCGAAGGAGGAGCCGATGTGGCCTTCGTCCGTGTCAGCGAACTCGTGGCGGCCACGGCGTGAATCTCGTTGCGCTGGCGGGTGCGCTCCATCGTTCCCATAGCCCCCGTCGCTCCTCCCTGAGGCCGTCCGGCATCACGCGATGAAGTGGGCCAGACGCGGTTCGTCTCGCGAGGCAGCCAGTTCGTCGTCAATAAAACCGCACGCGCGCATTTCCGGAAATTCGCTCTCCACCATGCCGAGAAATTGCGCGAGCGCGGCATTTTCGTGCGGCCAGAAATCTCCGCGCGACACCGCCTCGTAATAGTGGCGCAACGAACGGTGAAACGAAAATCCGAGCGCAAAGAACGCCCGCGCATAAATCACCTCGAAACGCTTCGCCCAACCCGCTTCTCCGCCAGCGGCAATCGTGGCGTGGTCTTCCTCCGGGACCGGCGTTTGCCGGACGGTCTGCGTCCAGCGCTGCAAGTTGAAAAGCGTCATCGGCATCACGGTGGGGTCGCTCAAGCCGGCGCCGGATACGGTCCGGAAATTCTCGCTGGCCTGCGGGTCCGGATGTTCGGCGAGAAAGGCCTCGCGTTCGGCGCGGAGTTCGGCGGCGCGTTGCGCCTTGATTTGTGCCTGGCGTTCCTCGGCGCGTTTGCCCTGAAAGACTTCCAGCAGCGATTCGTTGTCGTATTCCGTCAAGGTCACCCATCCGAGGCGCAGGGCGATCATCCCTGTTGCCAGCCCCGCGAAAAATCCGCCGATGTGCGCCCAGTAAGCGACGTTGCTGACATTACCCAGCATGAACGCACCGAACAGATCGAACGCCAGCCACACGAGCGCCAGCACCCACAACGAAATCCGGAACGTCCCCGCGCGCAGGTAGAAGAAATACCACATCGTGACTTCGTTTTTCGGATACATGGCGAGCGCCATGCCGACCAGTCCGTTGATCGCACCGCTCGCGCCGACCGCCGCACCGCCGCTGAAAACAATGTGCGCCACGCCCGCCGCCACGCCGAACGCCAGATACAAAAACGGATAGACCAGGTTGCTGGTGTTGCCGCAGACGATGTTGCCAAACACCCACAAGAAAATCATGTTGCCGGCGAGGTGAATCAACCCGCCGTGCAGAAAAAGGTGCGTGAGCAAACCGGGCATCCGGAAGCCATCGAGGACAAGATTTCCGAGCGTGTCGTCGCCGACATAGCTGACGGAAACGAAGAATGCGGCGACGGTCGCGCCCAGCAAAACCCAGTTGGCGACCGGAAGTTGCCTGAAGAGGGAATCGACGCGGAGGGGGAACAGCAGCATGGAGCCGCAATATTGGCCCTCGTGCGCCGCAAGCGCCACGATTATTTGCGTTTTCGCAATGTCCACCCGAAGCGCCACTCGCCGGGAATGAGCGTCTCGTAGGCAACATCCGGCACTCCTGTCCGGTTGTTATGGATCATCGATACCACCTGCTCCACCGCCTGCGCGCCGATCCTCCGTTTGTGCTGCCAGATGCCCGCCCAGTCCGCGCAATCGTCGTCCAGCGCCAGGTGGGCGACGCCGATATCCTCCGGCACACGCAGACCGGCGCTGCCCAGCCATTCGATGATTCTGGAGTGATGGGCGATGACCGCATCCGGTTTCTCGCGGTTGACCCACGCCTTCAGTTCCTCCGCCGCCAACGGATTGCACACCAGCGGACGCACCCGTTCGGCGTCCGGGATGGCTGACTGAAAATAGTGCAGACTGCCCAGGTAGGTGTGATGCGAACGCCGGGCTTCCAGTAACTGGACACACAATCCGATCCGCCTGTATCCGGAACGTCGCAGCATTTTCAGGGCCAGCGTGATGTTATGGTAATAGTCGGGCACCGCCCGATGCAGGCCGGGTGAAAGCATCGCCGTCTCGAAGGAAACGCTTGCGAACTTCCGCCAGTCCAGCCGCAACCGCCGCAGTTCCGGGATCGAAGGGCTCACGATCACGCCGCGAATGCCGCGGTTGACGATGATCGAGGACATGCGCCCCTCCGTCATGCCCGGCGCCCCCAGCCACAACTCGTCCAGCTTGTAGCCCAGTTCATCGCACCGTTCCTTCGCTCCCTCCATGTAGGGGGAAAGCCATTTATAGTCATGGTAAGCCCGGCCGTTTTCGCTGGCGTGCAGCCAGGCAAGTGGCAGCAACTCCTTCTTTTTCGCGTCGCGCACCCGGCTCATCGTCATCGCCATGCGCGGGTCGGGCGAATAGCCGAGGCTGCGGGCGATTTCCCCGATTCGCACCGCTGTTTCCGGTTTGACGCGACCGACGTTGCGGAGCGCGCACGATACCGTCATCCGTGAAACCCCGGCCTGCCGGGCGATTTCTCCAAGGCTGATTTTCCTGGAAGCGGTATCCATATGGAGGGAGATGGCGGCTTGTCTTATGTAAGGCAAGTCCGGCCTTCCCGGCGCGAATATCCGGTTTATGGTGGATTCCAGCATGACCAATCCGATGACCCCTGAATGCCTCTTTGCCCCGGAATCCTCATCTTCCTTGCGCGCACCCGCCCGGTCCTGTTCCGGCCGGCATGCCACCCCCGCTGCTTTCACCCTCGTCGAACTGCTGACGGTCATTGCCATCATCGGCATCCTTGCCGCCATCATCATCCCCGTCGTTGGCAAAGTCCGCTCCAGCGCCCGCGCCGCGCAGTGCAAGAGCCACCTCCGCCAGATCGGAGCCGCCATGGCCCTGTTTGCCTCGGAAAACCGGGACACGCTCCCCCGCGCCTATTACCACAAAACCACCGATTCCTGGTACAACAAGAAATGGTATGAAGCGGGCGGCCCCCTCGAGACGGTCCTCACCAGAGCCTCTGCCCAACAAATCTCCGTCTGCCCCGAGAGCCGGACCTCCGTCTCGCTCAGGCCTCAGGACGAATACGGCAATTACGTGCAGAACGAGTATGGCTACCCCTACATCGCCAACGAGAATGTGCTGTGCAATAACGGCGATTACGTAAAATACCCCTCTACCCGGCTGGCCTCCCTCCAGACTCCCTCGCAGGTCGTCATGATGACCGATTCGGCCAAAGGCCAGGCCTGGGGCAGTTCCTTCAGAGACCCCGTGGCCACCACCCGCATCGGCGCCCCCCACGGCGGCAAACTCAACGTCCTCTGGTGCGACGGCCACGTCTCGCTCGTCGAAAAGAAAGAAGACCTCAAGGACTACGTGGAAGTTCAGTGACATCCTCGCGCGTATCCGCCTTCCCGTAGCCCTGTTTTTCCATGAAACCATCCCCTCGTTCGCTCCTGCTCCCTCTCCTCCACCCCGCGATTTTCGGCGCCCTTGCCGCTTCCGCCGCCGCCGCGCCCTGGCAACCCGAGCCCGGCCCCGACTGGGCGCCTTACGCGCATTCGGTGGAAATCGCTCCGGGAGGTGTATTCGATTTCTCCGTACACGTGGCCGCCGGAGCTCCGGCCGGTAAATATGGACATCTTGTCGTGACGCCCGACGGCCATTTCGCCTTCGGACAAAAACCCGGCGACGCCGTCCGTTTCTGGGGCGTGAATCTCTGTTTCGGGGCCAACTTTCTGGAGCGCTCCGAAGCCGATCGCCTGGCGGAGCGCCTGGCGCGCTCCGGCTACAACACCGTCCGGTTTCATCACTTTGACGGCAACCTCATCCGCCAGGGCGGTTCCTCCTGGGACATCGACCCGCACAAACTCGACCAGCTCGAATACCTCTTCGCTGCGATGAAAAAACGCGGGATCTACATCAGCATCGACCTCTTTACCTCCCGGGGGTTCAGCGAAGACGAACTGGCCGCTTTCGGATTTCCTCCCGGTTCCGATCGTGGAAAAACCCAGCAGGCCTTCAAGGGGCTGATCCCCATCCACGAGGCGGCTTTCGAAGCCTGGTCGCGTTTCGCCCGGAATCTGCTCACTCACAAAAATCCCCATACCGGACTCACCTGGGCGGAAGATCCGGCCCTGATCGGCATTTGCCCGGTAAACGAAGACTCTCTCGTCAACCGCGTCAGCCATGCATGGGTTTTGCCTTACTACAAAAAAGCCTTTGTCGATTCCGGAGCCGGTTCCGCCGACGAGGCCGGTGACCGAAGCTCGCCGGCCTGGAACCGCTTCGTTTACGAGACGCATGCCCGCTCCGACGCCCGCCTCTTCGATTACCTCCGCAACACCCTCAAAACCCGCGCCCTCCTTACCGGCTCCAACTTCGGCACCACGCAGGGCCTCGCCATCGTCCGCCAGCATTACGATTACGTGGACAATCATCGCTATTGGGACCATCCCGGCTTCCCCAAAACCGCCTGGCGCGCCCCGTTCTCGTTCAAACAGCAAAACGCCACCCGCGAAAAAGCTGCCGTCCCCCGCGAGATCATGGCCACGCGTATTTTCGGAAAGCCCTTTACCGTCACGGAATTCAACTTCTGCCGGCCCAATCAATACCGTGCCGAGGGAGCCGTGCTCATGCCCGCCTACGCCAGCCTTCAGGACTGGGATGCCCTCTACAATTTCCAGTATGCGCAAAGCCGTGACATGGCGCTCGATGGAAGCCACGCCAACTACTTCGCCATCGCGGCCGATCCCGTGGGCCTGATCGCCGACCGCACTTCCGCGCTGCTCTTCATCCGCCGCGACATCGCTCCCGCCGTTCATTCCGTCGCGTGGGCGCTCCGTCCGGAGGAGGCTTACCTGGATATCTGGAAACGTGTATCGGAAAAATACACACACCTGGGACTGGTGTCACGGATCGGCTCCATCGTCGGCGACCCCGCGCAGATTCGTGAATCCGGCAACCCCGCCATCCCCCTCGTCACAGGCACCAAGCCCCCGCTCGAGAACCCCCTCCCGCCCCGGACCTGGCTGGCCGATGTCAACATCGCCGCCCGCCTTCAGGACGGCGGCGTTTTGTCCCCCGGCAGCATCGACGCCGCGGAAACCCGCTATACGAGCGACACCGGGCAAATCGAGCTCCGCTCCGACACCGGCGCGGTCAGGGTGGTCACTCCCCGCAGCGAACTTTTCCTGCTGCCGCCGGGAATCGACATCGAGGGCAAGTGTGTCTCTGTCGCCGGCAACACCGCCCAGGCCGCCATATCCGTCATCGCGCTGGACGATGAACCTCTCGCAACCACCCGCCGCATCCTTGTCACGCATCTGACCGACGCACTTACCGCCGGCGCGCGCTTCGATTCGCCCGATCGCAAGCTCCTGGAAGACTGGGGGAACCCTCCCCACCTCGTCCGCCACGGCGAGGCCACGCTCACGCTACGCCTGCCTCCGGGAGGCTGGAAAGCCTGGACGGTCGATGCTACCGGAGCGCGTGTCAGGGTAATCCCGGTACACCGGAAAAATTCCGGTTTTGTCATGACCCTTGCGACTGTCACACCTGAAGGCACGCAACTCGCCTGCGAACTCGTCCGGTAAAACCACGAGAGGGGAGCGGGAGCCATATGTAAGGCAGGGTCCCTCTTTTCTTTCACACTTCATCACACACCGTGTCCTCCTGCTTGCAGACGGCAGGCGACTGTCCGCCTGCGAAAACCCGCAACACACACCCGTTATTTGCCATGAAAACCAACCACACCAAATCATCATTCGCCGCCATTCTTGCTACCTGCACAATGGCCGGCCTGTTCCTCGCACCGGGCGCTGCCGTCAATGCCGCCACGACCATCTGGAGCGAGAATTTTTCCGGCGGCAGCACCGCGCTCAATCCCCTCAATAAATCGAGCGGGGGAGCGACGGTGATAGGCTGGCAGGGCTGGGGGGCCAACAGCAGCGCCACCACCACCACTCCTGCGAACTTCACAACGAACTCGCAACCCGGCGGCGGCAACACCCCACGCATGGGTCAGCACAACGGTGTGACCGGCTACGACGGCACGACCAACGGCGTCTTCTTCATCGACAGCACCGGTGCCGGCTCCTTCAACACCTTCACCGCCCTTACCGCCGACACGACCGCCAATACCCGATTCGTTTCCACCAACCTCGGCGCTTACGACAGCATCAGCGTTTCCTGGGCGCAGTCCTTCACCTCGACCAGTGACAGCCTTCACCTTCTCGTGAAATCCGGCAACTCATGGTATGTCTCCGTCCAGACCTTCGGCGTGACTGCGGAAAGTGCTGGCGGGAGCATGACCAACGGCGAAATCAAGACTGTGAACCTTACGGAGACCTTCGGGACAGCCGCATGGTATAAAATTGGCAATCTCGGCAATCGGACGGGGGAAACCATCTCAATCAACACAAGCGAGGTGGTCAGCATCGCCTCGACGGACATTGCGGGCATCGGATTCTACTTCAATCTCACGCCCGGCAAACGCGCCTTTGTGGATGACGTGCAACTTGTCGGAACCAGCAACATTCCCGAACCTTCCACGCTGGCGGCGCTGGCCGGTCTTGCCGGCCTGGCCGCCGCAATCCTCATCCGCCGTCGTCGCTGAAGCGCCAGAGCGGTATAAAAAGCGGCAGTTCCGGCTTGTCGGAGCGGCGGCGGATTGGCGGAAAAAGCCGCCGCTCCCATGCCCCGAGGTTCCTTGCTCCGCATCCGGGACCTCCCGCCACCCACCCGATCCTATGCCTGTTTCCGAAACACCCGCTGTCCTGTCGACACCGGCGTCGCCACCCTGTACCGCGTCATGGAATGCGGATACCGGTGAGCTCCGTCTCGCAAACGAATGCTTTGCCGAGACCTGGCACTGCGTTTCCGGCAGAGGAGAATTGCGCCTCGCCTCATTTCATCGCGCTGGTGGCGTCGAGTGGATATCTTCCGCCATTCCGCCAGTGCTGGATCCAGAAACACCTCCGCTGCTTGCCGCATCGGAAAAGGCGGAGCGGTTTGATCAGGAGCCAGTATATCACGTGAGCCGGGATGAAGCGCCGTTCCTCGTCGTCCGGCTCCGTTTTGGATCGCCCGGCAGCGCGGCGTGGCGTCTGTGGGAATTTCGTCTGCATCCGGACATCGCCGGATCATTGTTACGGATCACCGGACCCGAGATCGAGGCTGCCCTCGCCGCTCCGAACGCGGAGAAAATGGGGGCGCTCCGCATCAAGCCCAACGGGCAGATGTTTCTTGCCATGCCGGAAGCTCCGGTCGCACTCCCGCTTGCGGCGCTCGCTTCCCCGCATCTTGTCGTCCGCGAAGTGCGGTTTTACGATCAGACCGACCATCACAGCAATCTCCTCGACGAGCGCGAATACCTCTTGCATCCCGGTGAGCGCTGCCTCCCCTTGACCGGCAACCTGGTCTGTATTGAAAATAATGCGACAGGTTCGGGTAAACAGGGAAGGGGAAGAGAGGGATTCCTGATGTTGCTCCTCGCGCCCTTGCACCGTGTGCGGGCAGAGTGGAGTCCGGTGTTTGATTTCCTCTTTGCCTGGCAGGACAGGATGCTCGTCATGAGTGCGTGCCCGGCTGGATATAGCCTGGCGCGTCTGGCTTACACGGGCGGACGGGCGGGGGCAACACGGGCCTTGCATGGCCTTCAGCGGATATTGTGTGGGGCGGGGCCGGGGGAAAATGCGCTCGTTCTTTCCAACACATGGGGAGATCGCGCGGGGGCCGCGCACCTTGGCGAGCAGTTTATCCTGGATGAAATCACCGCCGCCCGCGATCTCGGCGTGGAGGTCGTGCAGATCGACGATGGCTGGCAGCGCGGAGCCACCGTGAATACGGCGGGCGACAATCCCGAGGCGAACGCGGTTGCCCTGTCCCAAAACGGCGCGAAACCACCCGCCGGAGTCTGGAACGGTTTTTGGGCGGCGGACCCGAACTTTTGGGAACCGCATCCGGTCCGTTTCCCGCGCGGCTTCGCGCCGCTGATCGAAGCGGCGGACAAGGCCGGTGTCCGGCTCGGGCTCTGGTACGCGCCCGATTCGAGCGACGATCTGGCAAACCGGGAGCGGGACGCGGCGCAAATCCTCCGGCTGTGGCGCGAATATGGTATCGCTCATTTCAAGCTCGATGCGGTCAAACTCCATTCGCGGTTGGCCGAGCAGCGATTTCACGCGCTTTGCGACCGCCTTTGGCAGGAAAGCGGAGACGCCATTGTCATCGATTTCGATGCCACTGCCGAGCATCGGCCCACGTATTGGGGGCGGCTTCATGGCGGACCGGTTTTCCTGCAAAACCGGTTTACCGACAACGCGACCTGGCACCCGCACCAGACCTTGCGCGCACTCTGGACGCTGGCGCATTACGTGTTTCCACCCCGGCTGCGTATCGAATTTCTCAATCCCGCCCGGTGCGAGGATGCCTACGTTTTGCGCAACACCGGCGAACCCGATCCACTCCGTCCTGCGGCTTGGCCACCGGAGTATCTTTTTGCCATTACCATGCCGGCTTCGCCGCTGGCCTGGTTCGAAAACAGCAAGGTGCCCGCTGCCGTGGCCGATCGCTGGCGTCCGCTAATTGCCACTTGGAAGCAGCACCGGCGGGCGTTCCATTCGGGAAACATTTTTCCCGTGGGCGATGCACCCAATGGTTTTTCCTGGACCGGGTTCGTTTCGGTCGTTCCGGACGGTACTTTCTATTTTCTGATCTTCCGTGAGTGCGTGCCGACCGGGACTGCTGTTTTCAGATTACCCTCTTCTTGCGTACGTCTCCCCGGGAGCGCGACGCCACGTATCGCGGAAACCCTGGCGGGGGAGGGAACGGTGGAGCTGGACTCCACGAAGACATTCATCGCGCGGATTGGACATGAACGACGTTTTCTCTTCGCCCGCTGGCGGACGGGGGAAACATGAAGCAGGCGACCTATGCCTGAATATGTCCTCCCCTTCCATGTATTTCCGTATCAAAAAATAATGACTGTTTCACTCGCCCGTCCCTCTGTTCCGGTCAAACGTGTATCTGTCGTTTTCAAGACACACCTGGATATCGGGTTTACCGACTTGGCGAAAAACATCGTGGATCGTTACCTGAACGACTACATCCCCGGAGCGCTCCGGCTGGCGAGGGAGACGCGACATTCGCCGTGCCGGTTTGTCTGGACCACGGGTTCATGGCTCGCGTATCGATTCCTCGACGACGCATCGCCTTCGAACCGGCGTCTTATGGAGGAGGCGATCCGTAAGGGTGATTTTCACTGGCATGCGCTTCCTTTTACCACGCACAGCGAGTACATGACCCCCACTCTTTTCCGGGCCGGCCTTCGTTACTCCGCATTGCTGGACACCCGGTTCGGACGGAAAACGCGTGCGGCCAAGATGACCGATGTTCCCGGCCACACCATTGGGATCGTCCCGCTGCTTGCCGAGGCCGGCGTGCGGCTGCTGCACATCGGCGTGAATCCCGCTTCCACTGTTCCCGATGTCCCCCCTGTATTCGTATGGAGGCGCGGCCGCTGCGAAGTCGTTGTCATTTACGAGGCCGATTACGGCGGAGTGATCCGGTTGCCCGGCGGTCGCGCATTGTGCGTCAACCTGACCGGCGACAATCTCGGTCCCCAGAATCCGGGCGAGATCGAAAAGGTCCATGAACGCCTGCGGCACGAGTTTCCGGGGGCGAGCATTGTTCCCGGCGGACTGGGCGATATATCGGCCCATGTATGGAAACATCGTGACAAGTTTCCGGTGATCGAGTCGGAGATTGGCGACACCTGGGTACACGGCATCGGCACCGATCCCGGCAAGACCGCGCGCTACCGGGAACTGAACCGCCTGCGCGAACGCTGGACCGCCAATGGACGACTCAAGGAGGGCTCCGCCATCGATCTCCGCCTGGCGGAGTCGCTGCTTCTCACCGCGGAGCATACCTGGGGGATGGACATCAAAAAACACCTCGCGGACTGGACGCACTACACTGCGAAGAAATTCGCCCGGGTTCGTCGTCTCTCCAATTTTCGCAAGCTGGAAACTTCCTGGTGCGAACAGAGGCGCTACACGAAAACCGCGGTTGCCGCGCTCCCCGATTCGCTTCGCCGCGAGGCGCGTGCCGCCCTCGCAAGACTCCGGCCCGCGCCTTTTCGTTCCGGTTCCGTATGGCGTTCGGTCGATCCGGCCGAAGTGTTCCGTCTGGGGATGCTGACCCTGCAACTTGATCCGGAGACCGGGGCGATCCGCCGCCTGACAGCGGGCGACAGCCGGACGTCTCTGGCCGGTCGCCGAAATATGCTCGGCTGTTTTTTTCGGGAGACATATTCAAAAAGCGATTACGAACGGTTTTATCGTTCCTACATCCGGGAGGAACAAGACTGGTCGCGAAAGGACTTTACCAAGCATGGTCTCCCCACAGCGGTGCGGGCGGCAACGCACCATGTTTCGCTTTCCCGTCTGGAACTGCATCGCGATGGCGATCAGGCCCGCGCCACTCTCGTGTTTTCGCCCCTCGCCCGGCGGGACGGGGTGCCGCCGCTGGTTTGCCTCCGGCTGGAGGCGGATTCCGGCGAGAGTGCGGCCTTGCATATGACTCTCGACTGGTTCGACAAACCGGCGGTGCGATTGCCCGAGGCTTACTGTTTTTCCTTTCATCCGCGACTGCCTTCAGGCGCGTCCTGGCGTTTCCGGAAGTTGGGCCAGTGGATTGACCCTGCCGACATCGTATCGAAGGGCAGCCGGACGCTTCACGGTATCGAGGGCAGCGTGTGCGCGGGCGAGGTGACAATCACCTCGCATGACGCTCCACTGGTCGCGCCGGAACGGCCATGCTTTCTTGAATTCGACGACCGGCTTCCTCGCGCCGATGCCGGAATTGCGTTCAATCTCTTCAACAATATCTGGGGAACGAACTTTCCGATGTGGAGCGAAGGCGATGCGCGTTTCCGGTTCACGTTGCGTTTCCGGGCATAAAAACAGGCAGCATGCGGGTGGCATCCCATCATCGGCTCCGGGATCGCAGCCGGCGGCTGCTCCTCTCGTTTTCGTTTGTGGCGGCAACGTCATCCTTGTGGGCACAAAAACCGACCGGCCCTGATCGATGCGGGAAACGCCGGCTCGCAATATGGCGGCAAATGGACATCCAGCTTCGCTTTATGTCCGCGACTTCCCGCTTTTCCCGCCGGTCTCCGGGTTCCGTTTCTCCCTCTCCGCCGTCTCCTGTGTCCACTGCCTCGGCCGAATCCGATTCCCTAACCTGGGGTAAACGCATCGCCTACGGTTTCGGCGGCATGACGGATCGCCTCGGCAATCAGGGAATCAAGGATCTGGGCAACCCGCTCTACAATCTCGTTCTCGGCATCAATCCGGCCACGATCAGTATCGTTTTTGTGATTACGAGGCCGTCTTCAGCGCCCTGTTTGGCTGAATCATGAAAACCGGCACCGCCCTCGCCATCCTCGGCTTCAACATGCTGCTCAATGGCGTGGGTTTTGACGTCTCTCTTGCGGAAGGGCAGGGGAGCGGCACTCTCCTGGGCATGCGGATCATCTACGCGATTCTCCCCGCGGCCGGCTTTGCCGTTTCCATCGCCTTTCTCACCCGTTACCGCCTCGACGAAAGACGCGAGGTCTGATGCGTTCTTTCTCCCGGCTCTCCATACAACGCGCACTCACCCTGACCGCCGCTCTCGTGATCCTCGTCCTTCTGCCCGTTATCGTCATGACCATCCGCGCCACCCCCACACCATCGACTGCGACAGATGCCAGTGCCGCCGAAGGCTTCCGATGGTGCTCTATCCTTTCCGGTGGCCGCGCCCCGCCCTGACGATGCCGGAGCCACTGTCCACCTCGATGTCGTCCATCCGACGCAATCCGGAACCTCTCGCCTCGTCTTCGAATTTCCAGGCGGCCCCATGTCCGGCTCCACCCTTGCCCGAAGCCTGTAATCCTGGAGCTTCTCATTTCCGCTGTTGCAGGGTTTTCCCGAAACGCCACTCGCCGGGCACGAGGGTTTCGTAGGCCAGTTCCGGCAGACCGGTTTCGCCGGTGTGGATGAGCGACACCACTTGCGAAACGGCCTGCGCGCCGATGCGCCGTTTGTGCTGCCAGATGCCCGCCCAGTCCTCGCAATCGCCGTCGAGCGACAGATGCGCCACGCCGATGTCCTCCGGCACGCGCAATCCGGCGGCGCTCAGCCATTCGGGCAATTTTGCGTGATGCCCCACGACGGCATCCGGCCGCGTGCGTTTCAGCCAGCGTTCCAGTCCTCTCTGGTCGAACGGTTCGAAGACAAAAGGCTCCACGCGTTCGCCCCGCGGCACGCCCGACTGGAAAAAACGCAACGCCGCCAGATACGCGTGATGCGAACGCCGCTCGATGATCCGGTGCACGCACAGGCCGATGCGCCGATAGCCGAGCCGCCGCAGCATTTTCAGGGTGAGTAACAGGTTGTAGTGGTAGTCGGGCATCACCCGGTGCAGTTGCGGCGCGAGGATGGAGCCCTCCAGCGAGACGCTGGCGAAATGCCGCCAGTCGAAACGCAGCCGCATCACACTCGGCCGCGTCTGGCCGACGATCACTCCGCGAATGCCGCGGCTGGCGATGATCGACGACATGCGCCGCTCGGTCATGCCCGGTTCGCGCAGCCAGAATTCGTCCAGTTTGTATCCGAGTTCCTGACACCGTTCGCGCGCGCCTTCGATAAACGGGGCGGTCCACGAGTAATCGCGATAGGCGTTCGGGTTTTCGAATCCGTTGATCCAGGCGATGGGCACCGGTTCCTTGCGCCGCGTCTCGCGCACCCGTGTCATGACTTCCGCCAGCCGGGCGTCCGGCGAGTAGCCGAGTTCCCGGGCCGCAGCGCGCACCCGGGCCACCGTGGCCGCCCCGATCCGGCCGACGCCGCGCAGGGCGCACGAAACCGTCATCCGGGAGACCCCCGCGCGCCGCGCCACGTCCGTGAGACTCGGTTGCTTGTCCATGTCGCCATTCATCCGGCAGGCCGGGTCGCTGACAAGCTGATTTACGTAATGCAATCCCGGGCTGTCCTTGTCGGGTATTCGAAAGCAGGTTCAGGGCACATTCGTCGTCACCGTCGAGCCCGGGCTTTGCGGAGACGGTCCACCCAAAACCTCAGAAAAATCCGACCATCGATCATCATGAAACTCACACACGGAATCCCTTTTTTCAGATTGTGCGTTGTTGCTGGCGCCTTTGTCGCCGCTGCGGCCGTGCAGGGCGCGACGCTTGTCAGTTATGAATTCGGGACCACCAACAAGCTGAACCCGACGTTCTCCGATCCCGATGCGATCACAGGACCGGTCACGATCAACAGCTATGCCAATGCGACCGCTTCCAGCTACTACGGGCTCGCCTCCAACTCCGCCAACCTGTTCACCCGTCTGGCCAACAGGGCGCAAGCCGCCGGCGACCCGGAAACTCCTTTTGCCGAAGGCAGCACGCTGGCGGACGCCATAAGCAACGGGGGATTTTATTCCTTCACGATCGAAGCGGAGGAGGGCCGCTTGCTCGATCTGACTTCGCTGACCGTCCAACTCGGTACGGAACGACTCAGCGGTGCCTCCGCGTTCACCGCCCATGCTTGGCTGTGCGACGAAAACGGCAATCCGCTCGGTTCGACGACGAAGAATGCCGCATCTGCAACTTTATCATGGAATGACTTTAACGTCGATCTGTCGACACTCGCTCCCGCCGCCTCCTTTACTTTTCGCATCTATGTCGCGGGCGAGCCGGAGGGCGACGCTGAATACAATCAGGTGATCCGGCTCCGCAACGTCACGCTGACCGGTTCCGTCATTGCCGTTCCCGAACCCGGCGCATGGGCGCTGATTGCCGGGGCGCTCCTGCTTTCGTTTGCGTTCTGGCGGGCTCGCTCCAGTCGTGGTTCGCACTGAAATCCCTGTTTAACTGCCGTCATCATGATCCCCCGTTTCCCCCAAACACTTCCGCATTGCCGGTCCGCCTTCACTCTCATCGAACTGCTGACGGTTATCGCTATCATCGGCATCCTTGCGGCGATCATCATCCCGACGGTCGGCAAGGTCCGCGAAGCAGCGCGGACCGCGGCCTGCCAGAGCAACCTCCGCCAGTTTGGCGTCGCCTCGCTCCTCTACGCGCAGGACCACAAGGGCTGCCTCAATTATCAGACCGGTTATGGAAAGGCGGGCGCCACATTCTGGTATGACCGGTTTGCACCTTACATCGCCGGGAGCGACAAGGCAGACGTCCGCAATGCGCAAACTATCTGGCTCTGTCCCGCTGTTGTGGGTCGTGATCCCAACGTTGCCGACACTACAAAAAAAGACTATGCCATGTCTCGCGGCACATGTATCGACCGGGCTGAAAACACGACATCATTTACCGCATCCCGTCCGATCACCGATTTCGAGACGCCCAGTCGCAAAATCTACATTCTTGATGTCAACTCCTCTACGACCATCGTTGCCAGCGAGTTGTTCACCAAAGGCGGAACCAAAATTGCTCTCCGTCACAACAACAAGGCAAACATCCTTTTCCTGGACGGCCACGTTCGTACCTTGGGCACTCCGCCCCTTCCACGTGTTCAATCCACTTCCGAAGGTGAGAAATGGCTCTACCACGACGCTCCTGCCCCGGACTTTTAGCCCCCACCTGCCCTTTCCGGCAGAAAAACCGGACCGTCTCGACGCAGACCGGCTAGCACCTGCCATTATCCAAAACCTCGCCTCGAATGCCACTGCAACCCATGACGGCCGGATGTATCATCCGGACATTTCTCGGCCTTGCCTTCATCATTGCGCAAGCTCTTGCCGCCGCCCCCACCGAATTTCCCGAAATCCCCGGCGTCAAAATCGCTCCCGCCGGCGACCTTACGGTGGCCGGCATCCGCACCGGTGTCACACTGATCGACACCCAATGGGGGCAGGCCAAACAGGAAAGCCTTGTCACTCAAACAGGGTATCCGCGTGCTCACGACAAGACCCGAGCCTGGGTCAATCGCGGCACGCTCGCGCTCAAGACCCACCCCGACATTCCGCTCCGGTTCCTGCAACGCATCAGTCCTGTCGCGCAGGACCCGCAGGCCATGCGCCTCGAATGGGAAGTTATCCCGGCCAGTCCCGACGCCAGCGCTCCTCTCCGGGAAGCCGCGTGGCAACTGTTCCTCCCCGTCAAACGCTACGACGGCCGGCAGCTCCGCATCGACGACACCACGCTGACCCTCTCCGCCGACGACACCAGACAACCTTTCCCCAACCTCCGTTCCGCCGAGCGCACGCTGGCGATTCCGGTCGACGACAACGCCTCGCTCGTCATCACCGGAAAATTTGGCATCACTCTCCAGGACATGCGCCGTTGGGGCACTCCCGCCTGGGTCGTCCGTATCCGCTTCCTCCAGCGCAACAACACCGGCACGCAAGAGCAGCCAACCCTCGCCCGCGCCGCGCTCGAAGTCCGCCTGCGCTACCAACCGCACCGCAGCACCGCCCTCGACCTGCGGCCCGTTGCCAACCGCGCCTTCGTCGACGAGGTCGCCGGTGACAATCGCGGCGGCTGGACCGATCAGGGGCCCGAACAAGATCTCCGTGCCCTCAAGCCCGGCCTTCTCGACACCTCCGGCATTGCGTTCGATATCATCGATCCGGCATCGAACAACAACAAGGCCGCCCTCGTCCTCGGTCGCATCGGCCAGCCCGAACTTCCGCGTTCCGCCACGCTCACGCTCCCCGCCGCGCCCTCTGCTTCCGGTGCCAGTCCGTCCGACCCTCCTCGCAACCTCTACCTCCTGCACGCCGCCGCCTGGCTCCCCATCGAAAGCGAGCCCGTGGGCACGGTCGCCATCCGCAATACCGACGGAACCACCACCCGGCGCGACATCCTTGCCAACCGCGACATCGCCGACTGGTGGTCTCCCTCCACCCGCCCCAACGCCATCCCGGCCTGGAGCGCCGACAACACGCAAGCCACCGTGGCGCTCTACCTCACCCGGCTCCCGCTCGATCCTGTCAAAACTCCCGCCGCCATCACCTTTGAAACCACCGGCGACTCCATGTGGATGATCGCCGCCGCCTCCACTTCTCCCGACGACATCCCCGTTACCGGCACTCGCGTCCCCTTGGCCATCCAGGCCGGCAAGGACTGGGCGCCCTACCACCACACGCTTGAAATCCGGTCCGGATCCGTATTCGATTTTTCGCCACATGTTCTGGCCGGCGCTCCGGCCGGAAAAAACGGCCCCCTCATCGCCACGCCAGACGGCCATTTTGCATTCGAACACCAGCCCGGCCGTCCCGTCCGTTTCTGGGGCGTCAATCTCTGCTTCTCCGCCAACTTCCTCGAAAACGACGAAGCCGACCGCCTCGCCGACCGTCTCACGCGTTCCGGTTACAACACCGTTCGCCTCCACCACTACGACCGCGACATCACTCTGCCCGGACAAAATTCCTGGGACATCGATCCCGCCAAACTCGACCGTCTCGACTACCTCTTTGCCGCGCTCAAAAAACGCGGCATCTATCTCAACATCGACCTCTACTCCGCCCGCTATTTCAGCGACGCCGAACTCCGCTCCTTTGGTCTCGACACCACTCTCCGCCCCAACGCACACCGCCGCAACTTCAAGGCCCTCTTTCCCATCACTCCCGCGATGTTCGAATCGTGGAAGAAATTCGCCCAAGACCTCCTTCTTCACAAAAACGCCTACACCGGCCTCACGTGGGCCGAAGATCCCGCTCTCATTGGCATCTGTCCCCTCAACGAAGACAACCTTGTCACCAACCTGACCACCCCGCTTGCCATTTCCCGCTACGAAGCCGCCTATGCCGCCGCGCACCCCGACGCCCCCGACCCCACGCAAAACCCCGCGGCATGGAACCGTTTCCTCTACGAATCGCAGATCAGCTCCGACGCGCGCATCTTCGATTTCCTGCGCAACACCCTGAAGACCCGCGCTCTCCTCACCGGCGCCAATTATCGCGGCTATCAGGGGCTGTCGTATGTACGGGAACATTACGACTACGTGGACAACCACACCTATTGGGACCACCCCAATTTTCCCCGCGCCGCTTGGTCCCCCCCCTACAGCTTCAGCCAGCGCAACGCCACCCGCCTCGCCGCCCGCGTTCCCCGCACCACCATGCCCACCCGCATCCCGGGAAAACCCTTCGTCATCACCGAATTCAATTACTGCCGCCCCAACGCCACCCGCGCCGAAGGCTCCGTCCTCATGCCCGCCTACGCATCGCTCCAGGACTGGGATGCGCTCTATAATTTCCAGTATGCCCATGACCGCGACACCGCGCTCCATGGAGCCGTCGAAAACTACTTTGCCATCGCCGCAGACCCTGTCGGGCTCATCGGCGACCGCGTCGGCGCGCTCCTCTTCCTTCGCCGGGATATAGCCCCTGCGACGCGGACCATCGTCTATGCGGCTGCTCCTGACGAAGCGTTCGCCAAAATGACGGCACCCTTTCCCGAATCCTTTTCCCGACTCGGCCTCGTCACCCGCATCGGATCCTTTCCCGGCGCTCCCGCCGACCTGCTCGGGAAAACATTTCCCGGCGAACTCAACCTCGCCGCTCTCGTCACTGGTTCGGCCACCCTTGCCGGTTCCGCTCCCCGTGCTCCCGTTCGCACCTGGACAGCCGACAACCAGCTCGCCGCCAATCTCGTCAACGCCGGCATTCTCCCCTCCGGCTCCATCAGCGACGACGGACGGAGTTACACCAGTGAGACCCGCCAGATCGAACTCAGCACCCTGCCCGGCACGCTCAAGGTCGTCACGCCTCGCGGCGAACACTTCGTCGCCGCTCCCTCTGCCCGCCTTTCCGGCGACCGTGTGACGATCCGGAATGGCGACGTTCCCGCCACTCTCTCCATCGTTGCCGTTGACGACGCTCCGCTTGCCGCCACACGCCGCATTCTCGTCACGCACCTCACCAATTCCCTTCCCGCCGGAGCCCGCTTCGAACACACCGATCAAAAACTCCTCCTCGGTTGGGGCAAAGGCCCGCACCTCGTGCAACGCGGTTCCACCGAACTCGCCCTCCGCCTGTCCCCCGGCGACTGGAGGGCATGGGCCGTCGATGCTTCCGGCGAACGTGTCAGGGAAGTAAAACTGCAACACAAAAACAACCAGCTCGTCCTGATCGCAGATACCGTCACCGACGAAGGTACTCAACTCGCCTACGAACTCACCCGTTAACTCCCTCCCATCCGGACACGATATGACACGACTTCACACCCTCCTTTTCGGCATTCTCATCGGTAGCCTCGGCCTCATGTCGCCGGCCCGTTCCGCTGCCGCCGCCAGCACCCTGGACGAAGCAGACGACTACACCACCCGCGCATCCGTTCCCGGAAAGAAAACCGCGACCTCCTCGCACTACACCATCACGCGCAACACCGACTGGGCTCCCTACGCCCATTCCGTTGAAATCGCACCGGGAGGGGTATTCGATTTTTCACGGCAGGTGGCCGTTCATGCGCCTGCCGGAAAGGATGGGCCGATCATGGTGACACCCGACGGCCACTTCGCCTTCGAAAAACAACCCGGCCGGCGCGTCCGCTTCTGGGGAGTCAACCTCTGCTTCACGGCCAACTACCTGGAACCCGACGAAACCGAACGTCTTGCCGAACGCCTCGCCCGGTCCGGATACAATACCGTCCGCCTGCATCACTACGACCGCATGCTGGTCCGCGAAGGGGGCAACTCCTGGGACATCGACCCGCACAAACTCGATCAGCTCGACCGCCTCTTTGCCGCTCTCAAAAAACACGGCATTTACATTAACATCGACCTTTTCAGTTCCCGCCGCTTCTCCCCGGCCGAGTATGCTGCCTTCGGATTTCCCCCAAATCTGACTGCCTCGCAAAATCGCATTCTTTTCAAAAGCTACATCCCCATCGACGACGCCATCTTCGAGTCCTGGAAAAAATTCGCCGCCGCACTCCTCACGCACAAAAATCCCTACACCGGTCTCACCTGGGCCGAGGATCCCGCTCTCATCGGCATCTGTCCCGTCAACGAAGATACCCTCTTCCGCAACGTCCTGCGCAACCCGGACGTCCGCGCACGCTACGAAACCCTCTTCGCCGCCTCCCGTCAGTCGTCCGTCCCCGCCAATGAGACGCCGCCGCAGCGCGAAGCTGCCTTCACCCGCTTCGTTTACGACACCCATATCCGCTCCGACGCCCGCATCTTTGCCTACCTTCGCTCCCTCGGCACCAGGGCGCTCCTGACGGGGGCCAACTACACCCTCACCCAGGGCCTCGCCTGGGTCCGCGACCACTACGACTACGTGGACAGCCACAGCTACTGGTCCCACCCCCAGTTCCCGCAAAAATCCTGGGCCTTCCCCATAAAATTCCGGCAGGACAGCCCCATCCACGCCCTTGCTCTCGTGCCCAACCGCCTCAGCCCCGTCCGCATTCCCGGAAAACCGTTTACCGTCACCGAATTCAACTACTGCCGCCCCAATCGCTATCGCGCCGAAGGCGCCCTCCTCATGCCCGCTTACACCAGCCTCCAGGATTGGGATGCGTTGTACAATTTCCAATACGCCATGAGCCGTGAGCAGGCGCTCGAAGGCGGCGTCGAAAACTACTTTGCGGTTGCCGCCGACCCCATCGGTCTCATCAGCGACCGCGTCGGCTCCTTCCTCTTCCAGCGCGGCGACATTGCCCCCGCGAACCGCCTCATCACCTGGGCCGCCCGCTCCGAAGAAGCGTTTGCCGAACTCGACAAGAAGTTCCCCGACAACTTTTACCTCCTCGGTCTCGTCTCGCGCATCGGGGCCAAACCCGGAACGCCCGCCGAAGTCCGTGCCGCCGTTCCGGCTTCCGACGCCATTCTTACCGGCGCGACACCCGCTCCTGCCTCGCCCCTGCCACCCAAAACCTGGATCGCCGACGCCAGCCTCATCGACGACCTGAAGCGCGCCGGCGTGATCGCCCGCGACGCCGTTGATGCGAAAGGCCGCCGCGTGGTCAGCGACACCCGCCAGATCGAGCTCGATGCCGACAGCGGCACCCTCAAGGTCGTCACCCCGCGCAGTGAACTCTTCTATGCACCCAAAGGCGCCGCCCTTTCCGGCGACCGCGTTGCCGTCGAAAACGTGACCGCCGACGCTGCGCTTTCCGTGATCGCCCTCGGCGACGAACCGCTCGCCACGACGCGCCGCGTGCTCGTCACGCACCTCACCGACGCCCTGCCCGAAGGGATGCAGTTTGAAAAACCCGACCGCAAACTCCTCCTCGGCTGGGGCGAGGGACCGCACCTCGTGCAACGCGGCGAAGCCACCCTGACCCTCCGCCTTGCGCCCGGCGAATGGAAAGCCTGGGCCGTGGACGCCACCGGCGCGCGTGTCAGGGAGATTCCGTTACAAAATCGGGACGGAAAACTCATCCTGAACTCCGCCACGGTTTCCCCGGAAGGCACGCAGCTCGCCTTCGAACTCGCGCGCTAGGGAACGTCGCATCCTCTGATTTCCATCGATTCCCCTCATGACAATTCCACGCACTTATGCGGCTGTCGGCACCGGCGGGCGCATTCCGATGTTCATTGATCCGATCGCCACCACCTGGCGCGAGTCTGCCCGCCTCGTCGGCCTCTGCGACCTCTCGGCCACGCGCCGCCGGCATCACCAGAAACGCCTCTCGGAAAAATACGGTCTCCCGATCGTTCCCGACTACGATGCGACCGATTTCGAATGCATGCTCGCCGAACAGAAGCCGGACGCGGTCATTGTCTGCACTCCTGACTGTACACATCATGACTACATCGTCCGCGCGCTCGACGCCGGTTGCGATGTGATCACCGAAAAGCCGCTCACCATCGATGCAGCCAAACTCTCTGCCATCGACGCCGCACTCAAACGCAACCCCGGCCGTAGCGTCCGTGTGGCGTTCAATTACCGTTGGAGTCCCGGGGCCACACGCGTTCGCCAGCTCCTCGCCGAAGGTGTTATCGGCGAGGTCAAACACGTTCACTACGAATACATGCTCAACACCAGCCACGGCGCCGATTATTTCCGTCGCTGGCACAGCTACAAGGAGTGCTCAGGCGGACTGCTGATTCACAAGGCGACCCACCACTTCGACCTGCTCAACTGGTGGCTCGACGCCATTCCCTCCGACGTCTTCGCGCGCGGCGCACTTGCCTTTTATGGCAGGCAAAACGCCGTCGCCCGCGGTCAGGCAAACCTGACCCGTTATCCCCGCTATACCGGGCATCCCGAGTCGGCGGGCGATCCATTCCGTCTCACGCTCGACGACGATCCCGACCTCCGCGCCCTCTATCTCGATGCCGAAGACGACAGCGGCTATATTCGCGACGAAAATGTATTTCGCGACGGTATTACGATCGAGGATACGATGAGCCTCCTGGTCCATTATCGTACCGGCGTCACGGTCAACTATTCGCTCAACGCCTTTTGTCCCAACGAAGGCTGCCGGGTGTCGTTCACCGGAGATGCCGGGCGGCTGGACTACGTGGCGGAACACGCATCGCACATCATCACCGGTGACAGCGACATCAAGATCATGGCCGGTGGCCGTCACGAAATGCGCATTCGGCTGCAAAAGCATTTTCGGGAGGCCGAGGAGTTTTCCGTGAAGGAAAATCCCGGCGGCCACGGCGGCGGCGATCCGCTCCTGCAGGAACAACTTTTTTCCGCCGCACCGCCCTCCGATCCTTTTCGACGCGCCGCCTGCCATGAACAAGGCGCAGCCTCCATCCTCGTCGGCATTGCCGCCAACCGGTCGATGGAAACCGGCCAGCCGGTCGCGATCGCCGATCTGTTTCCGCTGGCTCCGGAGGCGGCCCGGCTGAGCGAACTCCGGTAGCCGGCCCGGCCACCCTTTTTCGCAGATGATGGTACGCGGTGCGACGCAGCGGCGGGGATGCTGCTGCTTCACGCTGTCTCCAGCGCCGGCCGGCGGAGTGTTTTCCCGAAACGCCACTCGCCCGGCACCAGCGTTTCGCAGGCGAGGTCCGGCAGCCCGATCTTGCCGGTATGGAGAGAAGACACCACCTGCGATACCGCCTGGGCTCCGATGCGCCGTTTGTGCTGCCAGATGCCCGCCCAGTCCTCGCAATCCCCGTCGAGCGACAGATGCACCACACCGATATCCTCCGGCACGCGCAGCCCGGCCGCGCCCAGCCATTCGGGCAATTTTGCGTGGTGTCCCACGACCACCTCCGGCCGCGTCTGCTCGAGCCACGTTTCAAATGCCACCTTGTCGAACTTTCTCTTTTCGGCCGGTCTGAAAACAAGCGGCGGCAGGCGTTCGGCGGCCGGAAGTTCCCACTGGAAATACCGGAAGGCTGCCATGTATTTGTGATGCGACCGGCGCTCCTCCTGCCAGTGCAAATACAATCCGATGCGCCGGTAGCCGAGACGCCGCAGCATTTTGAGGGTGAGCAGCATGTTGTAATAATGATCCGGTCCGACCCGATGGAGGCGGGGCGCAAGGACTGCGTTGTCGAACGAGACGGCCGAAAATTGCCGCCAGTCCATGCGGATGTGTGAAACGCTTGGCGCCACGCTCGGACACACCACTACACCGCGAATGCCCCTGCTGGCCAGGATTGTGGACATACGCGGCCCCGACATACCGGGCTCCCTGAGCCAGAACTCGTCCAGACGATAACCCAGTTCGTGCGCCTGCTCGCGAGCGCCATCGATATAGGGCGTCAACCAGGGGTAAGCCTGGAATGCATTCTTCCTCAGGTTGGCATGCAACCAGGCCAGGGGGATCAGTTCCTTTTGTTTGCTGCGACGGATGCCAGCCATCGTCTGCGCGAGCTGTGCGTCGGGAGCGTAATTCATCTGGCGGGCGATGAGCCGCACGCGCTCTGCCGTGGCTGCATTGACCAGCGGTGAATTTCGCAACGCTCGCGACACGGTCATCCGTGACACTCCGGCTCTTTCGGCGATCGGTTTCAGCCCTGTCATGATGGTTTTGTTATGTAACATAAGACCACACTTCCACTCAAAACCTTTCCCCCCCATACAACTTCTCATGACCCCATCCTCATTACCGACACGACTCCGGCACCGTCTTCCTCGTGCGGTGCAACGCCTGACGCCATCCGGCAGATCTCCCCGAAGGATCGCGCGTACGGCTGCTTTCACGCTCATCGAACTGCTGGCTGTCATTGCCATCATCGGGATCCTTGCCGCTCTTGTCCTGGGGGGGCTTGGCAAGGTGCGGCAACTGGCCCGCTCGGCCAACTGCCAGTCCAATCTGCGCCAGATCGGTGTGGCCCTGCTCCTCTACGCGGAGGAAAATAACGGCAATCTGCCCGGGCAGAAAAACGCGGGCCATGTTGCCCTCGCGACGCGTTCGCCTGCCTGTATTTCGTTTGGCGGTGGCTGGAACACCCTGGCCCGGCATCTTGCTCCCTGCATGGCGGTGCCCCTCCCGGAGGACAACACTCCTGTCGTGGTGCGGTCGTTTATTTGTCCCGCTTTCGCTGTCGAATGCCCTGAACTCGTCAGCAACACCAACGCAGCCATTTACAAACTTACGGCCAACGATGTCGATGGCGCGGACAGCCGCCCGTTCGGAAACACCAGCAAGGCGATACCTTCCCTGAAACTTCAGCGAATCGCCAACCCCGCGCGTACCTACGTGATGCGCGATGCCGACGAGCGCAGGGATTCCGGCCTGAAACCCACTGCTCCGAATCCTGTGCATGGCGACAAACGCAACTACCTTTTCTTCGATGGTCACGTCAAAGCCCTCGGAACAGACGTCAAGGACGCCGATCTTTGACCGCCCCCTCCCGCAGGTTGCGTCCCTCCCGTCCACCTCTTGCCACCAGGCCGTCCACACATCAACCGCTCATCCTGTATTCATCATGAAACGACAAAAACATGCCCTGATCCCCGCCATCGTCGCGTCCGGCCTGCTTGCCATCCTTGCCACCGCCGGCCCGTTCGCCCGCGCCACCGACTACACCTGGACGACAACCGGAACCACCGGCCACGACTGGACGGGCGCCAATGCCAGATGGTCTCCCTCCGAAGGCGCTCCCGCCGCCGATACCGACAATGCCGTATTCTCCGGGCTGAGCTCTTCCACCGCGGTCAATCTCAACGGCGATTTCTCCATCAACAATCTGTCAGTCGCCGGCAGTGGCGGCACTACGCTGACGTTGCGCGCCGCCGGCGGAGCGCGCACATTCGCCCTCGCGGGGACACTCACAAAATCGGCCAACAGCAACACCGTGCTGTTTGCCGGTGACGGCGACTCGACGCTCGACCTGACGATCGCCTCTCTCTCGCTGACAACCGGAACATACCGGTTTGGAAGCACCACCGCGGCGACTGCCCTGAAAAGCCTTTCTGTCGGCGCGGTCACGATGGGCACCAGCAACGGCAGCGCGGCCATCGACCTGAATGTGAACAGCGACTACAGCCTCGGTCAGGTGAACTTCACCGGCGGCGGGACAAGCAGCCGGACGATCAATCTCGTCAACAGTACCGGGGCCGCCACCACCCGGACTGTGACGGTCAAGAGCATCTCCCAGAGCACGGGAGCCGTCGCTGTAATCGCCGCCTCGAAGACCGCCGCCTCTACGGGCGTCCACGCCGTGACCCTTGTTATCGACACCGACGCCGCCACCACCTTCACCGCCACGACAACATTAACCGACGGCGCTGGCGGCACACTCGCTCTCCTGAAGACCGGAACAGGCAGGCAGGAACTCTCCGGCTCGCTCACGCATACCGGCGGGACAACTGTCGAGGCGGGAACTCTGGTTGTCAGCGGCAGCCTCGCGCCGGAGGGCGATCTGGCCGTTTCAGCCGGAGCCACTTTTGTCGCGGGCAATGCGCTTTCGCTGGGAAACATGGACATGGAAAGCGGCGCGATTATCGGCTTCAACCTCGACGCTGTGTCATCCCTGAACATTACCGGTGACCTTCGCCTCTCCGGCGCGGGAGAAGCCACCTTCACCATCGACTTTGGAAACACAGGCGTATTCAACAACAACTACACCGGATTGCTCTCCATCGCCGGATCAAATGCTTTCCAGGATGCCACTGTCTCCTACATCAATTTTGGAGCAACCGGCCAAAGCGGAACGCTTTCGTTCACCGAACTCACCAGCGGTTTTACTATCGGCGCAGCCGTTCCCGAGCCTGCGGCCACGACCCTGTCCGGTGCGCTCGCCATTCTCGGGTTCGCGGCATTCCGGCGCAAACTCGCCGCCCTTCGGGCCTGACTCACACCATCATCAGGCATTCAAAAATGCACCGATTTATCGAACGCCACTTCCCCGCCATAGCCGGCGTGTTGGCCGTCATTGCTGCGACTTCCGCCGTTGTCGCTGCCGACACTGCAACCGGAGCGGCGCCTGGGCCAGGATCGGTCATCTCCATCATCGGCGACTCCACGGTTTGCAACTACAGCGACGCTTCACCCCGCCGCGGTTGGGGACAGATACTGCCGGAATTTCTCGCTCCCGGTGTGCGCATCCGGAACGAAGCCAAAGGCGGTGCCAGCACCAAAACGTTTCCTGCCGAACGCTGGCAGCGCGCCCTTGCTGCAAAACCCGCCTATGTCCTCATACAATTCGGGCACAACGATTCCCACCCGAAAGAAAAACCTGAAGCCACCGACGCCGCCACCGGCTTCCGGGAAAATCTCCGGCGCTACATCGACGAAGCCCGCGCCTCCGGAGCGATGCCTGTTCTCGTGACTCCTCCCCATCGCCGCATGTTTCGCTCCGGTCGTCTCACCACGGAGCTGGCTACGTATTCCGAAGCGATGCACGCTGTCGCCAGCGAAAGCGGCGCCCCTCTCGTCGATCTGTATGCGGACAGTGGAGACCTTTTTGAAAAGCTCGGCGAAGAAGGTTCCGCCGCCTTCACGGTGAACAACCTTGAGCATCCCGGGCGCACCGGACGCGGTGACCGCACTCACTTCACCGAAGCCGGCGCTCGCGAGCTCGCCCGTCTTGTCGCCCGCCGCCTGGCCGGCATCGCTCCGGAGCTTGTCTCCAAAACGGCGATCGCAGGTGACGGCGCCGGTTCTCCTCCCACTCCGGAGTCCGCCAGGACGCCGATTGCCGGTACCGGTCGTGTCCTGCACGTCTCGCGGCAAACCGGAGACACCGCTGTTGCCGGAGCCGCCTCCGGCTCGGTGGATGCGCCCTTTGCCAGCATCCAGGCCGCCCTCGATCTTGCCGGCCCCGGAGACACGGTTCGCGTGCATCCCGGCATTTATCACGAATACGTCACCTTTCGTCGATCGGGAACACCTGACAATCCTGTCACGCTCGAAGGAGAACCCGGCGCCATTCTCGATGGCAGTCGCTCCGGTCCCCAACCCTGGGAGCCTGCGCCCGACATCGCGCCCGGTGTTTACCGCCTCGCCGTCTCCGAACCCGTGTTCACCGTCACGCTCGACGAGAAAGTCATCGTCATGCTTCGCGAGAGCATGACCCGTCCCGGCAAGGCGCCAATGGGCGAAATCTGGGAATGGCCCCGTCTCCTTGCCAACGGAGTCGGCGAATCCGGCTGGAACGGTGGTGTCGGCGCGCTCGCCATCTATCTCCCGGAACACAGGCAACTCCTCCTCCGCGTGCGCGGCGACAAGGACCCCCACACGCTTGCACTCACCCTTTCTTCCCGCGACAAAAACGATGCGCTCGTAAAGATCGACAACACCGGCCACTGCATCGTGCGTGGTCTGGAATTCCGTCGTGCCGCCGCCGGCATTCGTGTGACAAACGCCGCCGCCGCCATTCTCGAAAACAACACCATCAGGGCGATCGATTTCGGGATTCTTCTGCACGCCAACGCCACCGCTGCCATCGTCCGTCGTAATCGTATCTCCTGGGATCCCTACGACGGGGCCAACCCGCACGCCCGCCCCGGCGCCACCGATCACTGGCGTGTTCACAAACGTGGCGGATGGCTGGACCGCTACGGCATTGAGATCCGGGAAAACACCGGCGGGCACGATATTCACGACAACTACATCCACGATCATTGGGACGGCATCAGCGCCCGCCCCTTTGGCGACAGGGACCGCGGCGTGCGCGTCCATCACAACCGCATCGACATCATGTGCGACGACGGCCTCGAAACCGCCGGAGCCCAGATCGACACCCAATGGCATGACAACATCGTCAGCCGCTGTTTTGTCGGCATCCGTATCAAGGCTCCAACGACAGGGCCGCTTTACATCAACCGGAACATTTTTTTCGAAAACCGGGAGGATGTGCGCAATTTCGGGGGCAATGTTCCGCTCAAGCCCGCCGCTGTTTACATTTACCACAACACCTTCGCTTCATCCGCCGCCGCCATCGTGTCCAACAAAGTCACCGGAATCGGTGTCCCGGAGTATCATTATTTCAACAACCTCTGGAATTCTGCCTACTGGTTCCTGAATGCACCCGCCGGCGGTTCGGTGGAACCCAACTGGAAGGCCGACTACAATGTGTATACCCGCAGCGGCACCGATCCCCGCTGGTCGCAAGGCGAAGCTCGGGCGCACCGGCTCGGCATCGACAAAAACAGCCTGTGGACCGAACTCGCTCCCGGTTTTGCGAACGCCCGCGAAGGTGATTTCAGCCTGCTCGAAAACAGTCCGGCTCGCGGGCGTGGAGCAGACCTGTCGAGTCATTTGCAGCGGCCGCTTCCCGGATGTTCGCCAGGCTATTTCAAGGGAACCGCTCCGGATGCGGGCGCCCTGTCCTGGGGCGAACCGATGCCGGTGCTTCCCCGCCCCTGATGGAGGAGGGACGGGCAGGCGGGACGTGGCGCGGGCGTCTCGCCCGCTCTGCGAGACCCCTGTTACAGGCGGCGCTCCGCGCCGTCTGCGGGCGAGACGCCCGCGCCACGTCCCATGCCCGCGTAACAGCAGTTACCCTGACGACGTCGCCGGGTTCTTTGCTATATGTAAAGCACGGGCGCCGTCGTCTCCTGTTATCGCCTGCGTTCCTTCCCTGTCCCATCGCCACATCATGAAACCCGCCGACATTTACGACACCGCTTGGGATACTGTCATTTTCGGAGCCGGTTGCTCCGGTTTTGCCGCCACGCTTGCACTTCATCGGGCGGGCCGGAAGGCGTTGCTTCTCGACCGGCATGCGTCGCCGGTTTCCGAATGCGCCTGGTCGTTCGCGACCGATACCGGCGAATCGGCCGACCCGCTCTGGCGGGAATGGCTTGCTCGTCTTGACGCACACGGCGCCGTGCGCGGCGGGCGGATCGACGGAGCCATCGCCGAAATCCTCGCCAGTGACCATCTGCGCACGCAAGCGATCCCCGTTCTTTACCATGCCGTGCCGGTTTCCGTCGCAACGGCCGTGGATGATTCAATCCGCTCCGTGACCATCGGCACGAAGTCCGGACTGCACCGGTTGTCGGCTCGCGAATGGATCGACGCCACCGATGCGGGCGAACTGGCGACGCTGTGTGTTCCCGGCTGGCAGGCACCGCAGCCCGATGAGCAGGTCATCACTATCACCTTCCGGCTGGGGACGTCCGGCTCGTCTCCGGCTTCGGATATCCCGGTACCGGCCGGGCTTCCCGCCGCCGCTCGCCTCCGTTGGCATCCCGGCCTCTGGCCCGGAGAACAGATCCTGCGGATCGATCTTCCCGGCGATTTCGCACAACCGCGACGCGCCTGGTTGCCTGCCCTGCGCGCTCTGCGTGCGGCGATTCCGGAAGCGGACCTGAAAGGCGCGGTGCTTACGCATGGCAGCGTGATTCCGTTCAGAAAATACAGGGCGGCTCCGGAGCTGGCCAGGCTGGCGGGAAACGTCGTGCATCTCGGTGGACGCGGTGCAACCGTGGCGGACAAGTTTGCCGCCGGCGCCACCACATGCGGGACGCCTGCGCCGGGCGGAGGTAGGGGCTTCGCTTGCGAAGCCCGCGAATGCAGGACGGACCAGCAAAGACGTGTGGCGGGCGTCGCAAGCGACGCCCCTACAGCCGCGGAAGCGGGCGATTGGCAGAAAAAGCCCGCGCCACGGGAAGCCTCCGTCGCCATCGCCGGGCTCGGCACCGGCGGGGCGGTCGCGGCGATGGCCGCGGCGCGTGCTACCCCGGGAACTCGTGTGCTGGCGCTCGAAGCCATGCCGTTTGCCGGCGGCATCGGCACGGGCGGCGGGTTTCATGTCTATTACTTCGGCACGCCCGGAGGTCTTCAGGAGGAAATCAATCGCCGGGTCCGCGACATCATGCCGCTCTTCGGCTCGGCCGGGCAGGTGGGCGGGTTTCATCCGGAGGCCAAAAAAATCGTTCTCGACGACATGCTGGCCGAGGCCGGCGTCGAAGTCGTTTACAATGCCATGCTCGTATCCGTGGAGACGAAAGAAGGCGGGGTGGGGTCCGCCCTGTTTTCCACACCGGCCGGACCGCTCCGCGTGCGGGCGAACGGCTGGGTGGATGCGACGGGCGACGGCGATCTCGCCGCGAAAGCCGGCGCGAGCTGCCGGCTCGGGCGCGCCGGGGACGGCGTGCTGCACGCCTACAGCCAGTCCTCCGGGCGCGCGACTGTCAAAGACGAGGTGGCGCGCATGCAAATCCCCAACCACGACGCGGGTTATTGCGATCCGACGGACGAGAACGATCTCACCCGGGCCCGGCTTGTCGGTCTGTCGCACTACGTTCGACCGCGCTACACCGCCGACGATCATCCGACGTATATCGCCCCGCTGCTCGGGCTGCGCCAGTCGCGCCATATCGTGACCGATTATGAACTCACGCTCGATGACCTGATCAATCGTCGCAGTTTTAAGGATACGATCGGGTACACCGGAGGGCATTATGACAATCATGCCCGCGATTATGAATTCGAGAGCGACGAAGCCGCGTTCTGGGTCTGGGTTTGCCAGCAGTGGTACGGCCGCCTTGCGTGTGAAATCCCTTACCGGATGCTCATCCCCCGCGGTCTGAAAAACGTGATGCTGGCCTGTCGCGCCGCCGGCGTGAGCGAGGAAGCGCACCATTCGTTCCGGATGCAGCGCGACATCCAGCGCATCGGCGAAGCGGCCGGGGCCGGCTGCGCGCTGGCCGTGCACGACGGGGTGGCGTGTCGCGATCTGCCGTTTGAAAAATTGCGCCCGCACCTGCTGGCGTCGGGTGCGGTGAAGCTGGCGCCGCCATCCGGCCTCGCGGCGTCTTTTGGTAGCAATGTCGCGACGCCCGATTTCTTCGACCGGGAGCGCACCCTGCCCGACCCGCTCTCCCGCTGGCTCGAGGAGGTGAAATCCGGTCCGGCGACGGCCGCCCTCTGGCATCTGTATCGGGCAGGTAATGACAATCTCGCTCCGGTGCGTTCCGATGCCGCCCGTGAAGTGCGGACTCTGATTGGAGGCCTGCTGTCTTCACCCGATGCAACGGCCTCGTGGCGCGCCGCCGCGATCCTGGCGATGTGGGGCGACGGGCGGGCCGAGCCGCGCCTGTGGCGGGCGATCCGGGAGCGCGAGGACGACAAGGCCCGCGACATCACCCGGCCGCAGCAGGAGTGGTTTTACGTGCCGCGCGGGTATGCCGCGGTCACGCTCCTGAAGCGCTGCATCACGCCGGCGAGTCTGCCCTTGCTGGAAGAACTGGCGGCGGATGCCTCGCTGGTGCTCAACCTGCGCAATGCCGTGGCGCTCGCCTGCGAGGCGCTGGCGAAACGCGTCTCGCTGGCCGCAGGGGAACGCGATCGTGTCGCCGGCATTCTCGACCGGTTGCTGGCCACGCCCGCTCCGCATGCCGTGCGTGATCCCGGCCACTCGACCGTGGCGTTGCCGGAACCGGCGCGGCAGGCGGCGTCGGTGGTGCGCGAGGATTATTCCTGGCAGTTGCACTACGCCGTCGCCTGCGCACGCCGTGCGTCGGGGTTGCCAGTGCACGAGGATGCACGCGTGTTGGCGGAAAACGATCCGCGGGCGATCGTGCGCCGGACGCTGGCCCGGGTGACGGAGACCGTCCGCCTGTCGGCGAAGGTGTAGCGAAGGAGCCGCGGTTTCCTCACACGCCCTGGAGCGCGGCGGCCAGCTCGAGATCGGTGGCGAGGAGGGCGGTTTCGGCATCTTCCGGGTTGGCGTCGGCTTCACCGGAGGGCAGCCAGCCGGGCAGGTGCGAGGCGGCGGGTGTGCAGGCGAGCTCCATGGCGGTGACCACGGCGCGACGGAAGTTTTTCTTGCGGGAATCGTCCCAGGTGATGCGTACGCGAAAAAATTCCGCCCAGTGGAATTTCTGGAAAAACACGTGGTTCTGCACCTCGTAAACGCCGGCTTTGCCGACCGCCCACGCCAGGCTGCGCCAGGGATCGTCCTGCAGATCGAGGAGGGAAACCGGCAACCTTGCAGGAGAGAGGCGGGTGCGGCTGCCGGGGACTTGCAGGTAAACGTAGTTGTTCTCGCGCATCCGGCGCCAGAAAACGGCGGAGTCGAGGCCGGACCAGTTGGCGAGGATGTGTCCGAAGGCGGTCTTGTCACCGACATCGGCTTCGACCAGCGCGCGCAGCGTGTGGTGTCCGTCCACCATCCAGGGAACGCCGCCCGGACCGATGACGACGGGGACACTTTTTTTCCGGAGCCAGGCGACGCGCTTCCGGCGGCTCTTGCTTTCGATGTTCTTGCGTTTGGCCGCGACTTCGCGAAATCCGACGACGCTCTGGGTGGGACGGAGCAGGCGCGCATCGATCGTCACCGTTACGCCGGCGGGCAGGCCGGGGTGAAACGGAAGCGGGATTTCGCCGTCGTCGAGCAGCGAGGCAAGCGTGTGCCATCCGTCCAGCAAGCGGGCGGGACTGGTGGCGAGAGCGGAGATGAGCCGGGAACGCGATGAGTTCATGCAGGTTCGCGTCCAGTGAACGCGATTTTTCCGGCCTGTGAAGTGCCACAGGGTTACAAACATGTAAAATTACTCCGGGAATCCGGGTTTTGTCACAGGATTGTAACATTCGGGGCATTGCGCTTCGCCTTCCCGCAGGATTGGCTGTGTAACCGGTTCCCGGATACCCGACCGGTTTCCGCCAATCCGACTCCTGTTTCCCGATATGAAAAAACGCCAGAAAACCAAATCCGCCGCGGACAAGACTTCCGACAAGAAGACCGAAGGACTGATCCTGCGCGTGATCGACGCCCGCCAGCAAATTGCCTCCGCCCGGACCCGGGCCGAGGGGGCCAAAGACGCCTTCAGGAAGGCGCGCAAGGCGCTCAAGGAAACGCGGCAGGCGAAGGAACGTTCCGCAAGGGAACTCAAGGGAGCGAAAAAGACTTTCCGGGGTCTGCTGAAAAAACTTCCCGGCTCGCTTCGCAAAAAACTCACAACAACGGGCGCTGCTCCTGAAAAAGCAGGCAAGGCGAAATCCGATACGACGAAATCGAAGGGTTGACGCCCTCCTCTGTTTCCCGGCGGCAGATCCGTGCCGTATCCGGCCAGCTTGTTGCCTGCTCATCTGTCGGGGCAGTTTCTCCCCTCCTCCAAAGGCATGGCATCGCCGGATTCGGGCGGGCGCCGGAAGTTGACCCGTGAACGTCGCAGTTGCCGAATACCGGGCCGGTGCTCAAGGTAGTGGCAACCCGATGACTACCACCCGGCCGGCTCTCCTCGATCTCGACTTGCAGCGACTCGTCTCCCGTTTGCATGACCTGCTGGAGGCGCAGGCGAATGCTCCCTCCGAAAGCCAGCTTCATGCTCTCTGCGACCTGCTGTATGCGGCGAGCCTGCTGAAGGAGGAGGGGAGGGCGGTGCGCGCTCGCGTGATCGTGGCGCCCCCCGGAGTTTTCCCCGAAACCGGAGGGCCGCCCGAGAGCGCCCACGCGATCCGGTTCACCGTGCCGCACGACCTGACTCCCAACGAAATCAAGCGGCTGAGTCCGGCGGCGAGTTTTTTCCATTCGGCAGTGGCCGTCTGGCCCGACGGCGACCGCGGTTTCCGGATCTGGGGGCTGCTCAACACGGGGCCGCGCTGGCTGAACCTCGCCGCCGGCGGCCGCAAGCCGGTCGGCAACGATCTGCCGCATCCGCTTATCCATGTCCGCGACCCGGGCTGGCTGCTGTTTTACCAGGGCTACGATCTGGTCGCCGAGTGGCGGGGGCGCGAACTTTACGGACCGCGCATGGATGTTTTCCGGTCGCGCCTGCTCAACGAACGCTTTGCCGACCTCCGCCGGCAGATGCTGGGCGAACTGGCGACCGATTGTCTGCCGCCGACGCTGGCGATCGGCGACTACGTGGAACTGGTGCACAGGATCACGCTCCAGTTCGTCAAGCGGATCATCAACCTCGTCCGGACCAGCGGGCATGGCGGCACGGTGGTGGTCATGCCGGCGGGGAAAGAGGGGCTCGACGCGGTGGCGCGGTGGATCGACTGCAAGTATTCGGCCACGCCCGACGAAGCGGGTTTTCGTTGCCGCAACCTCCTGCGCGCGATCGTCCGGCGGGTGGGCCTGCTCAGCCCCGAGGGAGCGACGGCCGAGGAGGCGTGGCAGGTTTTCCGTAACAGCAACGATCCGGAGCTGGACCGGCTGGAGGAGGCGTTTTTCGAACTGGCGCGCCTGTTCTCCGACCTGATGCAGGTGGACGGGGCGCTGGTGCTGGACCAGGCGCTTTGCCTCATCGGTTTCGGCGGCGAGATCCGCGTGGATCGCAACGTTCTCGACGTGGGCCAGGCGCTCGATCTCGACGGCGATCTCGTCAGCCGCTGGAGCGTGCGCGGCGACGGCACGCGGCACCGGTCCGTCTATCGCCTCTGCTCGGTCGAGCCGGCGGTGATCGGTTTTGTCATCTCGCAGGACAGCCAGGTGAGGATGATCGCCAACGTGAACGACTCGGTGATCTTCTGGCCGCACACGATGATCTGACGCGCTTGCCGCCTTTTGCCGGCCTCCTGTCCGCCATTCCTCAAAACAGCCGCTCCGCCGTCGCTTCTGCCGCCGCCACCACCCGGTGTTCCGGCAACTGCGTGCGGAACCACGTGCGCTGCTTTTTCACGAGCGCCCGCGTGTTCCTGACAATCTCCGCCGCCAGTTCCGTCCGCGCCGCCTGCCCGGCGCTTCCTTCCGCCGCCGTGCCCCCGCGGTCGAGCATCGCCAGCGTTTCCCGGTAGCCGATCGCACGCGCCGCGCTCGGGTTTTGCCGAAAACCCGCCGCGTCCAGCCGTGCCACTTCGTCCACCAGGCCCGCCTGCAACATCTGCTCCACCCGCAACGCGATCCGCGCATCGAGCTCCGCCGGTTCGCGCTCCAGCCGCACGCACACCGGCGACCAGTCGGCAAAAGGCCCCGGCAACCGGGCAAACTCCGCCGCCAGCTCCGCCAGCGTCCGGCCCGACGCCAGACACCGCTCCAGCGCCCGCGTCACGCGCCGCGGATTCGCCGCATCCAGCACCGGCGTTTGCGTTTCGCCCGCGCCTTTGCCGCCGCCCGCCTCGCCGGCGCTCGCGCCGCCGCTGCGCATTTCGAGCCCGGGATCGAGCGCGCGCAACCGCGCCACCAGCGCCGGCAGGCCTTCCTCCGCAAGCTGCCGCGCCACCTCGTCGCGGATCGCAGCCGGCACCGCCACGTTGTCCGCCACCGGCGCGAAAAATGCCTTCAGGTAAAAACCGCTCCCGCCGGTCACCAGCACCCGCCGCCCGCGCGCCGCGACAGCCTCCACCGCCGCGCGCGCCAGCGCCACGTAGCGCGTGATGTCCATCGCCTCGCGGGGTTCGCAAATATCGACCAGATGATGCCGCACCCGCGCCCGTTCTTCCGGCGAGGGCTTCGCCGTGCCGATGTCCATCCCCCGGTAAAACAGCAGGGAGTCGCACGATACGATTTCCGCTCCGTTCGCCTCCGCCCAGCGCAACGCCAGCTCCGTCTTCCCGACGGCCGTCGGGCCCGTCAGGATGTAAAGCGGCGGTTTCCCCGTTTGTCCCGGTTGCCGTTCTGGTTGCGCCCCGTTCATGCGACCCCGGTTTTTGCGCCCCGCCGCCCGGGATTCAACTCCCCTTTCGACATTCAAAATTCGCCAAGGGATTTTTCTTCCGCCAACGTATCACTGCGCATGAAAACACCCGACCATCCGGACCCGCTCGGCCGGCTGCTCGCCACTTGGCAGCCGCCGCCTCCCGTCCGCGATCCCGGTTTCGAGGACGCTGTCCGGGCCCGCCTCCGCACCCGGGCGCGCGGCGCCGATACCGCTCCCGTTCCTTTCGTCGCGGGCGACGGGCGCGAACGCTTGCTTCGCTTTCCCGCCCTCCTGCCGCTCGCCACCGCCGCCTCCGTCGCGCTCGCCGCCCTGCTCGGCGCCACCGCCGCCCTCACCGTCAGCCACAACCGCGCGACCGAACGCATGGCTTCGGCCTACGTCGCCAGCATCAATCCTCTCGAACGCGTCCATGCCGGCCACTCTGCCGCCCCCGCCGGCCACGTTCATCCCGCCCCGTGAAGCGCTTCCTCCGCATCGTCTTTTCCGCGCTCGCGGCCGGTCTGCTCGCCTTTGGCCTCACCGCGTGGCTGGCCCGTCCGTCCGCCTCCGCGCCTGCCGGCGAGCTTGCCTGGCTGCGCGCCGAATTCTCGCTCACTCCCGAACAGGCGGCCGCCGTCGAAAAACTCCACGCTGCCTACGAACCCGTCTGCGAAGACCACTGCGCCCGGGTCCAGCAAGCCCGCGCTGACCTCGATGCCGCCGCCACGCCCGAGGCCCGCGCCGCCGCCACCGCCGAACTCGCCCGTCTCGAACAACTCTGCAAGGACACCACCCGCGCCCACCTTCGCGAAGTCGCCGCCTGCATGGACCCCGCGCAGGCCCGCCGCTTCCTCGCCCTCACCGAACCCCGTCTCGATGCCACCGCGCATGCCGGCCCCGTCGGCCTCAGGTAACACCCGATGACCCGATGACGGCCGACACTCCCCAGCCCTCGCGGCCGCCCGCCGAACCCGTCGCATCCTCCGGCGGCATTGTTTCTGCCGATCCCGCCGGTCCTGCCGGCACCGCCTCCACCGACGCCGACGACAACGCCGCCATGCGCGCCCTGCGCGACGGCGACGACCAGGCGCTGGACACCCTCATGCGCCGCTGGCAGATCCCGCTCCGCGCCTTTCTCGGCCGCCACCTCCGCAACGAACACGACGCCCTCGATCTCGCCCAGGAAACCTTCGTGCGCATCTACAAAAACCGCGCCCGCTGGCGCGACGGTGCGCGTTTTTCCACCTGGATGTTCCAGATCGCGCTCAACCTCTCCCGCGACCGCGCCCGCTGGTGGAGTCGCCGCAATCACCCTCCGCTCGACGAAGCCCGCGACACCGCCAGCGACGCCCCGCTCCCCTCCGCCAGCGCCGAGGCCGGAGAACGCGCCGCCTCCGTGCGCGCCGCCGTCGCCGCCCTGCCCGAAGACCTGCGCGCCGCCATCATCTTTTTCGAATACGAAGACCGCTCCCACGCCGAGATCGCCGGCATCCTGCGCGTCACCCCGAAGGCCGTGGAAACCCGCCTTTACCGCGCCCGCCAGCTTTTGAAAAAACGGCTCGCCCGCTGGCTGTAACGCTTCCGCCTTGCTACCAGGCAACAGGTTGTAAAAACGAGCGGCGGCGCAACCTCGGCGGGGAACCGGCAGCCCCGGTGCGGTTTTCCGGAGGCGCGGGTGGTCGCGGGGCTCATTGTGTGCGATAATAGGGCTCCCGTCGGCCCGAGAGGCCGCGGACTTCGCCATTGCATACCCGAACCCGAATCGAGGACCGCCGCCATGGATTCCACCCGCATCATCGTCGCGTTTCTGTTTTATTCCACCTTGGCCGGTCTTCTGGGCGCGCTGGCCATGGTGGTCGTGATGCGCCTGATGGCCCGGGCCGGAGCCCGGGGCGAGATGGTGGTGGCCCTGGGAAGTCTCTTCACCCGCACGCGGGATCATGCCCGGCTGGTGGGAGGCCTGCTGCACATGATTTCGGCCGTGGCCTTCGGGCAGCTTTACACGGTGCTCATGGTCGGGCTGCAACTCACCGGCTGGCCGACGGGTCTTTTGGCCGGTCTCGGTTTCGGGCTGTTTCACGGTATCGTCGTCAGCCTCGCCCTCGTCTGGGTCGTCGCCGACCAGCACCCGCTGGCGGAGTTCCGGACGGCATCGGCGAGCGTCTTCCTCACCCACCTTGCGGGCCATGTGGCCTACGGCGCGGTCGTCGGCCTGGTGATCGCGCTGGCGCCCGTCTAGCGCACAAGCAGGCAGGTGGGGAGACCGCTCAAGGGCGCTGGGGGATGCCGCGGGCGTTCCGGCGGGCGGGGCGCGGAGAACATTTAACACTTAACGCTCAACATTTAGTATTTAATGGAAAACCGGATACCGGATCGTTGAACATTGTATGTTAAATTTGGATTCAGAAGTTGAAACCGCTAAAGGACGCTAAAAGTCGCTAAAGGAGAACAGGTTGATGAAGGAGTCAGGAGGCCGGGACATTCACCTGCCGGGTGAAGGCATCGTCGGATTCTCCTGCCTGACAATGTCTTTGTTTAGCGTCCGTTAGCGTCCTTTAGCGGTTCCCTCTGCTGCGGTTTTCAGGTTAAATGTTCTGCCGGTGCGGTTCCCGGTTACAGGGAGTGTCTCCACCCTTATCAGCTCTCCGCCCGGAGGGTGGCATCGCTTATAAATCGCCGGTCGGCTGCCTGTGCGCAGCGCCGGCCGGCCAATGGCATTGACAGCGGAGGGTGCGGACGACTTTGACCAGAGGCGTCCTGCCACCTATCCGCACCCGAAAGACATGACTCAGTACGGCCATGCCAGTCCAGGCGTCATGCATCCCCCATTACGCGACCGTGCCTTGTCCCGGCCAGGCGAGACCGCCTTGCCCCGGGAAAATGCGGACGGCTCCGGCCTCCGGCAGCGGCTTCTGCCGGTGACGGTGACAGGAGGCGCCGCCAGGCCCGCGCCCTCCGACAGGCCCGGGATGGACGGAAGGGCCGGCCTGTTCTGGCGGCTGCAACTGGTCGGCTGGGGCACGGCCGGGATGTGTGTGTTTTTCCTGCTGGCAGAAACGCTCGGTCCGCGAAACGCCGCCTTTGTCGCGCTGGTTCGCAGCTTCTTCGGAATCACGGTGACCTGCGGCCTCCATCTGGTCTATCTGCGGGTGCCGTGGCGCCGGATGCGGCCTTGGGCGCTGCTTCCGGGAGTGGCCGTGCTGTGCGTCGGCCTCGGCGCCGCCGAATCGGGCCTCTGCAGGCATCTCCTTTTTCTGCAATTGAGGGAGACGATCGCTCCCGATCTTTTGCCGATGCTCGAGCGCATCGGGGCGCTGGCGCGCTCCGGCAGCTACTTCGGCTGGAGTCTGCTCTACTTCATTATCCGGATCTGGAACGACTCCGTCGAGGCGAGGCTGCACGCCGTGCGGTCCGAAGCCGCCGCCTCCGCCGCCGAGCTCCGCCAGTTGCAGGCGCAGGTCAACCCCCACTTCCTGTTCAACGCGCTCAACTCGATCATGGCGGAAAAGGATGACAGCCACGCCGTGGAAAAAATCACCGGAGAGCTGGCCGGCTACCTTCGTTATGCCCTGCGGGTCCAGGACGGCTTCGCCCCGCTCGGCGCCGAGCTCGACCAGATGGAGCGTTACCTCCGGATCGAGAAATCCCGCTTCGAGGAGCGGTTTGCCTGGCAGATCGAGGCCGACGCCTCCGCGCGGGCCGTGCGGGTGCCGGCGGCGCTCGTGCAGCCGTTGCTGGAGAATGCCTGCAAATATGGCCGCAGGACCAGCCCCCGCCTTCTGGATGTCCGCATCACGGCCGGCCTTTCCGAAGGCAACCTGCGGATCACGGTGGCCAACACCGGCCACTGGCTGGATTTCGATCCTGCGCGCTCTCACGGCATCGGTCTCGCCAATCTCCGCCGGCGGCTCGAATTGCTTTCGCGAGGGCGCGCCCGGCTCCTGCAATCCGCGGAGGACGGCCGGGTCTTCGTGACCGTGATCTGGCCTCCGGATGGCGAAATCCTCGCCCGGAAGGAGGCCGCATGACCCTGCGCGCCGTGGTCGTGGACGACGAACGGCTCGCCCGCAAGCGGCTCCGCGAGCTGCTTTCGCACCATGCCGGGATCGCGGTCGTGGACGAGGCGGCCGATGCCGAAGGCGCCATCGCTGCGGTGAAAACCTGGCGGCCCGACGTGCTTTTCCTGGACATGGAGCTTTCGCCGGGAAACGGGCTGGAGCTGCTGCCGCTCCTGCCGAGCCGGCCGGCGGTGGTCTTTGTTACGGCCTGGGAGTCGTTCGCCGTCCAGGCGTTTGAGGTCTGCGCGTTCGACTACCTGCTCAAGCCCGTTCATCCGGAACGCCTCGCGCAGACCGTGCAGCGTTTGCAGCAAGGCGCGACGCCCGGCGGCCCCGCGGCGGCGCCCGCCCCGCTGACGATGCAGGACCGGATTCCGCTCAAGGACGCCCGGACCGTCACCGTGGTCGAAGTCGGCCGGATCACCGCCATCCGGGCGGTCGGCGCCTATTCGCGTGTGTTGCTGCGCGATCATCCGCCGGTGACCGTGCTCCGCGGCATCTCGGAATGGGAGAGGATGCTGCCCGCCGGCCTTTTCCTGCGCGTGGACCGGTCGCTGATCCTGCAAGTGCCGCTCGTCCGGGCCATCAGGACGGTGTCCCGCGATGAAAGTCTCCTCACGGTCGAGGGATTGCCGGCGCCGCTGACGATCGGCCGGGCTGCCTCGCGGCGGCTGCGACGCGGCGTGCCCTCCCCGGGCGGCGGCGCGGGTTTTCCTTGGGGCAGCGGCCGGTCCTGAGCCGCGTTCAACGTGGCATCAAGATGAGTTCAGAAACGTAGTGCGGGGCTCAGCCGGCCGGGGGAAGCAGGAAGCGGCACCCGGATCACCCGGCCTTTGCCGCCGCCTTGTTCACCGCTCTCGTCCCGGAAACCTTCATCTTCCTGGCGGTCCGGGACAGCGGAAGCACATCTGTGATGGAGTATAAAAGTTGTTCCCATTCCGTGTAGTCCACGACCGCGCGCGCCAGCTTTTCCAACGCCTCCCGCTGCTGGGCATTGAGCGGTAGGCGCGCCCAGGGTTCAGGTTCGGCCGCGGCGAGGGGCATGTTCTTCGCCTCCACGCGCACCAGGCGCGACAGGTTGCCTGCGGTCAGATCGCGCAGCCATGCTTCTGTCAGTGCCGCAGCCTCCTTCGCATCGAGAGCGGCGCAGATGGCCTGCATCGCTCCGCTGTCGGGCGTGCTGCGTCCGGTCGCGTAGTTCGACAGCGTGGCATACTGGATGCCGGTCTTCCTGGAGAGCTCTGGCCGCGTGATGCCACCACCATCGAAAGTCTTTTGTAACTGCGTTGTAAACAGACTCATTAATGCTGTTTTTTATATTTATAAAATTTTGCAAGATTTTTCGTTGACTGGTAAAAATTTTGAATTCTAAATTATTGCAATGTCCCTGATCCCTGAAGACCGAAGGATGCTGGAAAAACTGATAGGGGTCTGTCGTGCCACGCAGGTGGCGCCCGACCGCGAGCAGGCGGCGAGTGCTGCTCGCGTCGAGCGGTTACTTGCCACCCTGTGCAAAAAAATTGCTCCCCCCGAAAAACGCATGGCGGAGGCCCGAATCTCTTCCTCCTGCAAAACCGTCTGACCGAATACCTCCCGCCTCCTCTCTCCCCCCTTCGTCAACCCCCTCTCCTCCAAACAAACGACCAACCCGTAACACCCATAATACCCATGCGCACATCCCGTCCCGACACTGCCGCGAGCGCTCGTCCGCTGCGTTCCTTTCATCAACTATCCGGTCTGCCGTTCCTGCTCACCGCATCTCTTCTCTGTGCACAGACCACGGTCGAGTGGAGCGGCGCGGATGCCGCCAACAATTACTGGAGCACGCCCGGCAACTGGCAGGGCGGCCTTCTCCCCTCCGACGCCGACGACGTGCTGATTACGTCCGCGGGCAGCCTGACCGTGGGGCTGAATGGCACGCAGGCTTACGCCGGCTCCCTGGAGGTCGACACCACTGCGGGCTCTGTCACCATTTCCGGAGCCGGGACGCTCAACCTGGCTTCCGGCAACCTGAAAAAAACATCCACGGCGAACGGGCTCACCATCAGCAGCAACATCGTGCTGGGCGCCAGCGGCGCATGGAGCAATGCCAGCGGTTCCGGCAGCAGCGGATTCACGGTAAGCGGCGTGATCTCCGACAACGGTAATGGTTACGGCATCACTTGGGAGAGAGGCGTCATCTCTCTGAGCGGAGCGAATACCTTTTCCGGCGGATTCCTCTTCAAGTCGGGCACAATCTACATCCGGAACAATCAGGCGCTGGGCACCGACGCTTTCACCCTGGAAAGCTCGAGCGGCGTCATCCGGTTCACCGCTTCCGATATCGCCAATGCGATCGTGCTCAACGGCACCGGTCGAAACGATTTCTATCTCGACAGCGCGACGGGTTTCAATCGCGAGGTCATCCTTGGCAACAGCATCACCGGTTCCGGCGCCACCTCCGGCGGCCAACTCCAGTTTTTCGGATCGTCGGGCGTCTGGCGTTTCAAGGAAACGATCAGTCTGACCAACGCGACCTACACCGCGCTCACCCTCAAAGGACAGCAATCTGCCGGGGTCAGCACCTACATCTTTTCCAAAAACGTCACGCTGTCCGGCACCGGCACAGGCATCTCCGGCATCACCCTTGGCGAAACCAGCACCGATCCGACAAAATCCGGCAGCGCCAGCCTGCTCATCGACCAGGCCATCCGTTTCGACGGCATGGGCCACATCACCGATGCCAGCGGCGCGGGCGTGAACACCCTCGGAGGTATCCACGAATCCGGTACGGCCGTCATCGCCCCCGGTTCCGGCATCACGCTGCAAAACCAGATGGAAAACGCCGTCAACCTCGTCTCCCTGAACGCAGGCGCCGTCACCGAATTCGCCACGCAAATCAAACAGTCCGGCGCCAGCCCCGTCGCGGTTCGCGTCAACGACAGCTACCGCCAGATCGACACTGCGCAGACCACCGGGAGCACCGAGGTTTTTGAAACGATAAACCCCGAGGGCATCGTCGATTTCACGAATGCCGGCGGCAACACCTGGCAGGGCGGCACAACCGTCCTTGCCGGCGGGCTTCGCGTGAACAACAGCAGCAATTCCGGCACCGGTTCGGGCGGGGTCACGGTCAAGTCGGGCGCCTTCCTCGGCGGCGCCGGCATCATCGCCCCGGAAGGCACGAACGGCATTGTCATCGAGTCCGGCGGCATCCTCGCTCCCGGCAACGACACCATCGGGACGCTGCGGATCAACGGGGCCGGCACCACGGGCGCGCTTCTCACCCTCGAAAGCGGCGCGACGCTTGTCTTCAAACTCGGAGCATCCGGAGCCAGCGACGGTATCAGCCTTCTGGCCTATTCCACCGGCGACCTTTCCCTCTCCGGCAACGTCGTCAACTTCACCGACGCCGGCGGCCTGAGCGCCGGACAGACCTACACGCTGTTCAGCTTCTGGTCCGACGTGGCCGGCACATCGATTACCGCCAGCGGCATCACCGACGGCCTCGTCATCGGCACCGGACTGGAAGCCTTCACCGGAAGCTACATCCAGTATGGAATCCACTCCATCGAACTCGTCGTGGGCGCGGCGATCCCCGAACCCTCCGCCTGGATACTGAGCGCGGTCGCCGGTCTGGCTGTCGCCGCCGCCCGGCGGGCGCGTCATTCCCTGCGTATCCAAAATTAAGTGACAACGTGCGTTGTCCCTCGTGTTCCGGTCCGTGTTCCTGTCCGGGTCAATTCAGTCCGGAATCCTCCTCCAAAACCTTTCCAAACACAACCCTGCCATGCCGCCCCTTTCAACTGCTCGCAACGCGGTCCTCGCTTGGCCGAGGCCATCCCGCGGATTCACCCTGATCGAGCTTCTCGTGGTCATTGCGATCATCGGCATCCTTGCCGGGCTTTCCGTGGTCGGCGTCAGCGCGGCCCGGTCCAGGGCCGCCGCCGCGCAATGCGCCTCGCAGGTGCGCACGCTCGCGATGGCGCATTACGCGTGGCGACTCGACAACAAAGGCGCCGGTCCGCCCACCACATTCGACAAGACTCACCCCTGGTCGGAAGGCCATACGGACTGGGGTTTGCGCTTGTTGCGCCGCTATTACCTGAGCGGGCCCGCCTACATCTGGGTTCGGGTCGGCGAACACGAATTTCGCGTCGAGAAAACCGAAATCTGCCCCGGTGCCCGGATCACCGGCCAGACCGCAAATGCCGAAAGAGGCGGCCCCGACTACAACATGGGCGTGAAAGCCAAAAGCTCCTCGGACCCGACTTCCATCGACCTCGATTCATTCTTTCAGGTTCATTCCAAAACGCCGGTCATCTGGGACGGCTGGTTTCCGCGCGGACAGGCGCAGATGGACGTGCCGCTCCGCCATAGCGGAGCCATCAACATGGGCTTTATGGACGGACACGTCGAACGCGTAAAAGGCACTGACGGGCGCCTCTACAAACAGTACATGTGGAGCCTCTACAACACCGGCTATCCCGACCCGAAGGCGCTGGGCAAGGGCGAGCCCATGGGAAGCACCTCCACCACGACGCCAGACTGATCTCCTCCCTTTCACCATGCATCCTTCGTTCAGTATCCTGAAAATTGTTACGCTCTGCCTCGTCTGCGCGGCCTCATCCCCCGCCGCGCTTCCAGCCGGCGACGCCGCCGGAACGCTCGACATCGGTCCGCTTGCGCTCCAGCCGGCCGCCGCCGTTTACATCGTCAAGCAGGGCGCCGCCATCAATGCCCGGGTCACCGCCCACCGCGGCAGCCGCGCCGAAGGCGAACGCCTCCTTGTCCGGGCGTTCGGCCCCGACGAGCGCATCAGCTTCTGGCAATACTGCGAACCCGGCCGCAAGCCCGTCTCCTTTGGTCCCGGTGATGGCGAAGTCTGGGGAATCCCGCTGCCCCAACCCGCAAAACCCCGTCCCGGGGAAATGATCTTCGACGCCGATATCCCGCTCGTTGCCGACGGCGTTCACCAGATCCGCCTCGTCGGCGGGGCGCGCAACAGCACCGCCCGCGTCAGCCTCCCTCCCGGCACCGCTTGGGGCATCTCCTGCCAGAATGGCACCTGGTCCCCTTGGGAAGGGCAGCCGGAAAAAATGTTCGTTTACATCCCGCCCCGCGCCGAGGAGCTACAAATCGGCGGCGGCCCGCTCCGCATCCTTGACGAAACCGGAAAACAGATCGCCGAAAGCACCATCGACAACCTCCGCACCCTCACCACAATCCCGGTCACGCGCACGGACGTTGTCTGGCAGGTCGAGTTTCCCTCTCCCGACAACTGGCGTATCCGCGCATCCGCCGGTTTCCCCTTCATCCTGTGCTCCAGCCCCGACGCGGCCCGCGCCATCAAGGCATCGGTCGAAATCCTCCCCGACGGGACGGTTGTTGCCTGGAAATTCCAGCGCCGCATCGCCGAACTCCTGCCCGCGCTCCTTTCTCCCGAAAACGTGGGCAAAGCCGATGACCTCATCGTCCCTCTCGCCTCCCGCGAGGCCGAGTGGTTGAAGAATCCGGAGCGCAACGTCCATCTCCTCGACAACTACGGGCTCTTTTCCACCGTCGCGTGGAGCCTTCGTCACCAGAATGTCGATCCCGCCAGCCACTGGGCGGGCGCCATCAACGGCTGGCAGGAACGCATCGGCCGGCCCGCCCCCGAAAATCGTTGGGATCGCCTTCGCTCCCTCCCCGGCCTCTGGGCCGGCATCACCCCGCGCAACGGCTCCATGGCGGAGAACCTCGCCGAGGCCGCGCTCCTCGACGCTCCCTTCAACCCCTGGTCCGGACGCAAGGAACTTCTCTACCGCGCCACCGCCGCCGCGCTCTCCGATCTTCTCGCCCTGACCGAATCCGAAGTCTGGCCCGGCGTCGAAGCCGATCTCGATCCCTATCCCGGTTTCATGGCTTTCCCCGTCGCCCAGAAAACCTTTCCCGTTTACGGACTCGCCGCTCCCCGGATGCCGCCCGAGGTTCGGGATGTATGGACGGAAGGATTACGGCACATCGTCGATCGCATGTTTGCCGAACAGTTGGTCACGACCCGCAACCAGTCCTCCCATTTCCCTCTCGCCTGGCAGATTTTCGCCAACGGCTCCGGCGATCCGCGTTATGCCGAAATCGCCCGCGCCGAAGCCCGGCGCTTCATCGAAGGCCAGAGCCCCGCCGGCTACCACATGGAGGCGACCGGCCCGGATGGCAGCTACATCGGCATGACGCACTGGCACCTGGCCATGTATTACCGCCAGAGCGGAGGCGACCCCGCCATGCTCGAATCCCTCCGCCGGTCGTACCGGTTTTTCAACCACACCGTGGCTCCCGAGCCCGACGGCACCATGCTCGGCGGCTTCAACTTCAACCACCGTGTGGGCGACGGATTTTTTAACGAACAATGGGGCGGCGCCCGCGGCATCCTCGACGACGTGCTTCCCGAGTCCGCCATCTGGACCACGACCGCCGCGTGGAAACGTCGCGCCGCCAGCCGGGTGGAGGCGCTCCCCCGCACGCTTCAGCGAGACCTCGAGCCCAACTACCTCGCGCTCGGCAACCTCGAAACACCGCGTTATCTTTACTGGACGGACAAACCGGACCTCGGCGTTACCTGGCCCGCGTGCGAAAGCCGGTCCTTCATTCGCAATTTTGCCGACGAGCTCATTGCGGTAAAACGCCCCGGCTATTATGCCACCGTTTACGTGGGGCGTCCCGCCACTGACAAACACTACATCCGCAACCGCGAACGATTCCGTCGTCCTCTTCCCGATGACGCCGAAAATCGGGGAGGAGAACCTCAACCCCGCCAGATCACGCCCTTCCTGGGCGGTGGCCTGTCCTCTTTCAGCACTCCGGCCTACGGCCACGCCGTGCTCGCCACCAACTGGACGCCGCTCGCGCATCACGGACTTGTCGCCACCAAAGCCGACGGCACCCGCTGGTGGGAAGACTATTTCGGCACCGCCTTCACTCTCGATGAACGAGCTTCCTCCCTTTCCGTCACCGGCAAGGTCGAAGGTCTCCCGCTCAGCTACGAGCGCCGATATCTTTTTCGCGACAATCAGGTCGAGATCATGCTCACGCTGAAAGCCGGGGCCGATCTTTCGCTTGAAACGCTTGTGGAAAACATCCCCGTCCCTCTCGGAGCGGCCAAGCCCAACGGAGCCACCCTCCGTCTCCTGTCCGCTGCTTCGGCAGACGCCGCCGGCGCTTCTGTCGCCCAGGGCTTCGTTGTAACCGACAACACCGGCGGCGGCGTCGAGTTCGTGCTGGATCAACCTCGCCGCGTCGTGCTCCGGCCCGATGGCCTTCAACGTCGCGGGCTTCAAATCGGTCGCGCCGAAATTTCCCTGCCCGTTGTGTTCAGAAAAGGCGAATCGGTCACCCTCTCCTGTACCATCAGAAGCCTCCGGGAATCCTCCCGTTGATTCGCCAGCGCCCCGGTGAGATCGATCCCGTCCTTGGTCCGGTCTCCTGGCGGCCTGCAAAAACCGGGCCGTATCCGGACGGGGATGACGGATGGACGGCAGATCCGCCAACCAGCATATTTCATACGAAGGAGCGCCTGCTTCGTAGCTGCGAACGTAATACCAAAGCCCCAAAGCCTTCAGATTTTTACACCAAGGCCGCAAAGAACGCAAAGGATTGCCAGTTACCTTCTTCGCGTCTTTTGCGGCCTTGGTGTAAAATCAAAAATATTCGGGACGCTGGTATAAGTTCGCAGGGCCCGGAGCCGATGGCCTGCGAACTTACGTTCGCAGCTACAGGTATCGCCGTCCGGATTCCGCGTGAAGCATCCGGGCTATCGGCGGAGCCAGCCGTTGGCGGCGGCTTCATCGATGAGCGCCCGGGCGTAGTCCCAGAGCGGGGCGGCGCCGGCGGCGGCGTGCTGGTTGCGGGCGAGGACGCGGTCATGCGTGACGCCGTGCTCGCGCCATTTGCGTCCCTGCGTGAGGCAGTTGAGGAGCACGGGTTGCACGCGGTCGAGCGCGGCGGCGAATTTCGCCTCGGGCGTCTCGCGCGCCTCGAACTCGTCCCAGAGTGCGCGGAACCCGGCGGCCTGGTCGGCGGGCAGCAGGCCGAAAAGGCGGTCGGCGGCGCGGGCCTCGCGTTCGGGCTGCGTGGCCATGCCGGCGGTGTCGTAGGCGTAGGTGTCGCCGGCGTCGATTTCCACAATGTCGTGGATGAGCAGCATCCTGATGACGCGGAGCAGGTCGACGGGCGTGTTGCTGTGCTCGGCGAGCACCATCGCCATGAGGCAGATGTGCCAGGAGTGCTCGGCGTCGTTCTCGCGGCGTCCGCTCCGGCTGAGGAGCGACTGGCGGAAGATTTCCTTGAGCCGGTCGGCCTCGATGATGAAGGCGAATTGTTGCGCGATGCGGTCCGCGGCGGAGGGCGCGGTTCCGGTGGCGGCGGGTGCGGCGGGAGGCGGTTTTATTTCTTCGCCCATGTGTCCTTGAGCGTGATCGTGCGGTTGAAGACCGGCGGCTTGCCGGAGCCGGGGACATTGTCCTTCGGATCGAGCGCGAAGTAGCCGAGTCGCTCGAACTGGAAACGATCTTCGGGCGTGGCATCGGCGAGGGCGGGTTCGAGCTTCGCGCTGACGGTTTCGACCGAGTGCGGGTTGAGATGGTCCAGATAATTGTCGTCGGCGCCGGGTTCGGGGACGGTGAAGAGGCGGTCGTAGAGGCGCACTTCGGCGTCGATGGCCCGGGCGGCGCTGACCCAGTGGATCGTGCCCTTGACCTTGCGGCCGGCGTCGGGCTGGCCGGCGCGTGTAGCGAGATCGGCAGTACAGCGGAGCCCGGCGAGGGTGCCGTCGGGATTTTTGACGATTTCGTCGAGCCTGATGATGCAGGCGTATTTCAGGCGCACCTCGCCGCCGGGTTTGAGGCGGAAATATTTCGGCGGCGGGACCTCGGCGAAGTCGTCGCTTTCGATGAACACCTCGCGGGTGAGCGCGACCTTGCGGGTGCCGAAGGCGGGATCGCCGGGGTGGTTGGTGGCGTCGCACTCGATGACTTCGTCTTCGGCGAGGTTGGTGAGGATGATTTTTATCGGGCGGAGGACGGCGAGGCGGCGGCGGGCGATGCGGTTGAGTTCGTCGCGCACGGCGTTTTCGTAGACGGCGAGTTCGGTGAGGCCGTCGAATTTCGTGATGCCGATATGGTAGGCGAAATTGCGCAGGGCGGCGGCGGGGATGCCACGCCGGCGGATGCCGCTGATCGTGGGCATGCGGGGATCGTCCCAGCCGTTGACGATGTTTTCCTTCACGAGGCGCAGGAGGCGGCGCTTGCTGAAAAGGGTGTAGGCGAGGTTGAGCTTGGCGAATTCGTACTGGTGGGGGAGGGGACGGGGGAGTTCGAGCGCCTCGAGAATCCAGTCGTAGAGCGGGCGATGGACGACGAATTCCAGCGTGCAGATGGAGTGCGTGATGCCTTCGATGTAGTCGCTGAGGCAGTGGGCGAAATCGTAGAGCGGATAGATGCACCAGCCATCGCCGGCGTGATGGTGCGAGGCGTGGCGGATGCGGTAGAGCAGGGGGTCGCGCAGCCAGACGTTGGGCGAGGCCATGTCGATGCGGGCGCGCAGGGTGCGGGCGCCGTCGGGGAATTCGCCGGCGCGCATGCGGCGGAAGAGATCGAGGCTCTCCTCGACGGAGCGGTTGCGCCAGGGGCTGTCCTTGCCGGGCTGGTCGGGGGCGCCGCGGTACGCGTCGGTTTCCTCGGGCGTGAGGTCGCAGACATAGGCCTTGCCCTTGAGGATGAGCTGCTCGGCGCAGGCATAGAGGGCGTCGAAATAATCGCTGGCGAAGAAGGGCCCGGTGGCGGCCGGGCTGTCGTTGCCGGTGACAGCGGCGGGGGCGGCGTAGTAGTCGGTCTTGCCGTCGACGGTGCGCGCGGCGGGGCGGCTGCCCTTGACGGTGAGGCCGAGGCAGTGGTCGGCCCAGCCATCGATCAGCCAGCGGATGTCGGCGGTGATGGATTCGACGTACTCGACCTCTTCCTTGGCCGGATTGGTGTCGTCCATGCGGAGGTTGCACCGGCCGTTGTTTTCGAGGGCGATGCCGAAATTGAGGCAAATGGACTTGGCGTGGCCGAGGTGGAGGTAGCCGTTGGGCTCGGGGGGGAAACGGGTGACGATTTGCGGGTAACGCTTCGCGGCCACGTCCGCGGCGACGACGTCGCGGATGAAATCGGTGGGGGCCGCCGGGGCCGCGGAGGGAGCGGCGCCGGTGGCGGATGCGGGATGGGCGCTGGAGGCGGAAGCGTCTGCGTTCATAAAACGGACAGCATGCGCGGGCCGGAGGCGGGGTGGCAAGCAGCGAGGAGCAGGGGAGGGCGCTCGCGCCCGCCGGCCGGGGGGGGCGATTTGTGCCACGTAACCCTGCATGCGGGCTGGCGTCTCGGGATTTGTGCATGCAAGCTCTCCATCTTCCCTATGTCCGCCGCCGACGACGAACAACCCATCGACATTGATCAATGCCTTGATCGTGTCCGCATGGGCGACCAGTCCGCGGCACGGGAACTGGTCGAGGCGCTCTCCCCGATGGTCATGCGCATCGTCCGCGCCCGCCGTCCGCGCCGGATGGCCGAGGAGGATCTCGCACAGGAGGTTTACCTGAAAATGTTTACCCGCCTCGAACAGTACCAGGGCAATGTCCCCTTCACCCACTGGGTGTCGCGGATCGCCGTGACCACCTGCATCGACCACCTGCGCGCCCAGCAGCGCCGCCCGGAGCTGCGCTGGGCCGATCTTTCGGAAAACGAAGCCACCGTCCTCGACGCCGTCCTCACGAGCGACACCGACCGCAACGCTCCCGATGCGCTTGCCGCGCACGAACTCGTGCACAAATTACTCGGGCAGCTTTCCGAAACCGACCGCCTCGTCCTGCAACTGCTCGACCTCGAACAAAAAACTCTCATCGAAATCCGGGAAATCACCGGCTGGAACATCACCCTGATCAAGGTCCGCGCCTTCCGTGCGCGGCGGAAATTGCAAAAACTCTTCGAAACTCTCAAACGAAAGGAGCGCGCATGAAAAACAACACCACACGCGACAACGGTCACATGGATCCCTGGCAACGCCTGGTGGAGGCGGCTCGCCGCGCCCCGGTCGCTCCCGTGGATCTCTCCCTGCCTCCGGGTCTGGCCACCCGGGTGGTGGCGCATGCCTTCGCCTCGCGCATCCCCGGCACGGGCAGCGGTCTGCTCGGCTGGCTCGACGGCATGGCCTGGAAGGCGATCGGCATCGCCTCGCTGGCGATGGCCGCCTGCGTGCTCTGGAGCGTGGCTCCGAGCGCGAGCGCATCCGAAGAGGGACAGCACGTCAGCGACTATCTCGATCCGGTCGGCGAGGTGCTCGCCATGGCCGAAACCACCTGATGTTTTTCTGACCATGAACCGCACGTTCAAAGCCTCTCTGGTCTGCATCGGTATCTTCGTGGCCGGCGCCGTGGCGGGCGGCATGATCACGTTCCGTTATGCGCGCGTGCAGCCGCCGAAGCGGCCGGGCGCCGAGGATTTTGTGCGGATGCAGCGGCGGCAGTTCGACAAACTGGAACTGACCGAAGACCAGCAGGCGCGGATCAGGCCGATCCTGGAAAAACGCGGCGAGGAACTGCGCAAGCTGCGCCGGGACAGTTTTCGGGAGACGACTGCCGTCTTCGAAAAAATGGAAGCGGAAGTCTCGCGGGAACTGACGCCGGAGCAGCGGGAGAAACTGACCGCGCTCCAGCAGGCGCAGCGCGAGCGCATGCAGAAATGGGCAGCCGAGCGTGCCAGCGAGCGCAAGCGGCGCGGCGAACGTCCGGAAATCGATCCGGTGCCGCCGCCTCCCCCCCCTCCCGGGGTGCCCGGCGCAGAGGCAGAACCGCCGCCCCCGCCACCGGCGGAGACCCGCTCCGGCGAGCGTCCGTAGCCGGGCGGGCGATGACGCTGCCGCGGCCCGGGTTGCCGGAGTCGCAAATTGATACACCGGAGTAGCAACGGTTGTAACTGTCCTGGCGAGCCCCTGCTCCCGGGCCGGACGATTGACCACCGTGTGCCGGGGGGCGCATGCTGCGGGCACACTCCCGCCCCCGTCATGAATCCGTCCACCCCCGTACACGACGGTGTTTGTCCCGTCACCCACCGTTGCTTCAGCGCCGGCCAGCCGGACGGCGTCTGGGTCATCTCGATTCTCTGCACCTTCGCCGTCGTGGCGGCCCTTCTCTTCGCCGCCGGGCGCACGCTGATGCTGACTTTCGCCGGCGCCACCGTGGAAACGGAGGGCCTCACCGCCGCCACGCTCCAGATGGAATTGCTGAAAACCTGGATTCCGGTCATCGCCATTGTCGCGCTCTACGGGCCGCTCGCCCTTTTCCTGCTCCTGCGCAAGGCCGTGGCGGTTGCCTGGACTCTCCTCCTGCTCGTCCTCTGCGCGGCGGCCTGCGGGGTTCTCGCCGTCGGTTTTTTCCGGAGCCGTTCGCTCGATTACATCCGGATCGGCGCACTGCTCCTGCCGGTCGTCGCCCACGCATGGGCAATGACGTATGTGAAAGGTCTGAAAAAGGACGCATTGCTCGGATAACCCGCGAAAGATCCGCGACCCGGGAATTGATTTCAGCCTGGTTCTGAATGTCCTGTTTTCATCAAGTTATTCTGATTATGGAGTTTGCATTGGAATATAAGCATCTTGCTGAAGATACTAAATTTTACTTGCACTCCAATCCCCATCGGCGCACTGTAGTTTCATTGACCAACAATGAAGCTCTCCAAGAAAGGTGAATACGCGCTCCGCGCCCTGATCGATCTCGGCATCGCTGCCGAGGTCGAGCGGGACCTCGTGCAGGTGGCCGAACTCGCCGACAAGGAGCGCATCCCGATAAAATTCCTGGAGCAGATCATGCAGGAACTGAAGGCGTCGGGTTTTGTCGTCAGCCAGCGGGGCAAGTTTGGCGGTTACCGCCTTTCGCGCCCGTCTTCGGAAATCACCGTCGGCAGCGTTGTCCGGCTGATCGATGGTCCGCTCGCGCCCATCGGCTGCGTGAGCCACACGGCCTACGAGAAGTGTAGTTGTCCGGACGAGACGCACTGTGGACTCCGCATGCTCATGCTCGATGTCCGCAATGCCATCGCCGGCATCCTCGACCGCTACTCGCTCGCCGACGTCGTCGAGGTCACCACCCGCAAGATGCGCCGCGATGACATCCCGCTCCCGTTCTCCGAAAGCCGGCATCCGCCCTCCGGCGGCCAGCGCCACCTCCAGCCCGTGCCGCAAGCCGCCCGTTCCGTCCCGCCCGACCAGCGCCTCGCACCTGTCGAAGGCCTCCTTTCCAACCTCCTCCCGGATTACACCATCTGATCCATCTCCACTCTTATTCTTTTGTCACATGAGCCACGCCATTGATAACTCCCGGACCACTGTCACTTCTCTGCCACCCGACTGGCTCGAGATCGTCCGCGAAAAGGTCGCGGGCCTGCGTTACGGCGTCGTCCAGATCGTCGTCCACGACGGCAAGGTCACCCAGATCGAGCGCACCGAAAAAACCCGTCTCCAGAAAGACTGAACCACAGACGCCGTTTTCGCGCGCCTGTCCCGCCCGCTCTCCCTTCTTTCATCGAACCCGGCTCCGGCTTTCCCCGTCCGGCATCGAACGCCCGCCTCCCGACCCTTTCCGCTTTTTCCCACCGGCCCGCCGGAGGATTGTATCCAAAAACCAACGACAAAATCACGTAACCAGTAACAGACCCGTTTTCCTTTCCGACCACGGACGGAGACCGGAACCGACAGCGACACATCATCGCCATGAATCCAGTCCGCAATTCACGCCTCGCCGGCGTTTCCCGCACCCGCCACCGCAAAAGCGCTGCTGCCCTCCTGCTCGCCGCTCTCGCCAGTCTCACGCCGCTCGCGGCGCAGACTTCGTCTTCCGCTTCTGCGGACGACATCGCGGCGCTGCGTGAACAGATCCGACTCCTCGACCAGAAAATCCGCATCCTCGAGCGCAACCAGGAGCTCAAGGACGAAGCGGCCGCCGCCGCCGCGGCCAAGCCCGCTGCGCCGAGCCCGAAAGTCTCGCTCGACGGCAAGGGTTTTGTCGTCACCTCGCCCGACAAGGATTTCTCGCTGAAGATCGGCGCGCTCGTCCAGGCCGACGCGCGCGTCTTCCTCGACGACGGTGCGCCCAACCGCGACGGTTTTCTCCTGCGCCGCATCCGCACGCCGCTTTCCGGCACCGTCGGGAAGATCTACAACTTCAACATCACGCCCGAATACGCCGGCGGCAACTCCACCACATCTTCCGTCACGCTGGTGGATGCCTGGCTGGACGCCCGCTTCTCGCCTCTCTTTGGCCTGAAAGCCGGCAAGTACACGCTGCCGGTCGTCCTCGAGCCGGGTTCCAACCGTCACTTCAACGAATCGCCCTTCCCCAATACCCTCGCGCCCAACCGCGACCTGGGTATCGAAGCGTTCGGCGCCTTCTCCGAAGGGCTGGTTTCCTATCGCCTCGGCGTGTTCAACGGCGCGCCGAACAACACCCAGAATTTCGGCGGCGGCACTCCCTGGGGAGAGGATGGTGATTTCACCACCGCCGGCCGTCTGACGGTCGTTCCTTTCAGCAAGAGCGAAGGCGCTCTCTCGAAGCTGGCCCTCAGCGTCGGCGGCAGCTATGGCAACGAGCGCGCCAGCACCAACGGCGGCGGCCTCACCAACATCGTGAGCAATGGCCAGCAAGCCGTTCTTAGCTGGGGTGCTCTCCGTGCCGATGGCGAGCATCTCCGCGTCAGCCCCGGTATCGAGTGGTACACCGGCGGCCCCTTCAGCGCCGCGGCCGAGTTTATCTGGGAGCGCCAGGATCTCACCAACGGCACCACGTTCAACAAATCCGTCACCAACACCGGCTGGCGCGTCAGCGCCGGTTATGTGCTGACCGGTGAAGAAGCGACCAAAAACGGCGTCACGCCGAAGACTCCCTTCAACTGGGAGAACGGCACCTGGGGCGCCTTCGAAATCGTGGGCCGGCTCAGCGGCCTCGACCTCGACAGCAAGCTCTTCAACGGTGCGGGCTCTCTCAGCGACACGAACAACATCACCGGAGCCTTCTCCTACGGTGTCGGTCTCAACTGGTATCTCACCAGCAACGTCCGCGCCCTGTTCAACGTGGAGCAGACCGAATATGACGGCGGCGGCGCTTCCACCGCGGCCGTGGGCGCCCGCTCCGACGAACTCTACTTCTTCACCCGCTTCCAGCTCCAGTTCTGATCCGCGTATCCTCCCGGCACTACATCGGAACAATCTTTATAACCGGGGAGGCCCTCTGCGGCCTCCCCTCCTTCAAACCGAAAAACAAAAATATCATGAAAATTCCCGCACTCGTCCTCGCCACGCTGGCCCTGGTCGCCGCGCCTTTCGCGCACGCCAAGACCATCGAGCTTCTCAACGTTTCCTACGATCCGACCCGCGAACTCTACGTCGAATACAATGCCGCCTTCGCCAAATACTGGAAGGCCAGGACCGGCGATGATGTCCGCATCAAGCAGTCGCACGGCGGCTCCGGCAAGCAGGGCCGTTCCGTCGTCGACGGCCTCCAGGCCGATGTCGTCACCCTCGCCCTCGCCAACGACATCAACGCCCTCTACAACAACGGCAAACTCGTGCCGGAAGACTGGCAGAAACGCCTCCCGAACAATTCCGCGCCCTACACCAGCACGATCGTCTTCCTCGTGCGCGGCGGCAATCCTCACGGCATCAAGGACTGGGATGATCTCATCAAGTCCGGCATCTCCGTGATCACACCCAACCCGAAGACCTCGGGCGGCGCGCAATGGAACTACCTCGCCGCCTGGGAATTTGCCCGCCGCAAGTACGGCAGCGACGAAGCCGCCAAGGATTTCGTGGCCAAGCTCTACAAAAACGTGCCCGTCCTCGACTCCGGTGCGCGCGGCTCCACTACCACCTTCGTCCAGCGCGGCGTCGGCGATGTGTTCCTCTCCTGGGAAAACGAGGCCTTCCTCGCGCTCAAGGAATTCGGCAAGGACAAGTTCGAGATCGTCGTTCCCTCGCTCAGTATCCTCGCCGAGCCCACGGTCACGGTCGTGGACAAGGTCGTTGACAAGAAGGGCACCCGCGAAGTCGCCACCGAATACCTGAAGTATCTCTATTCCGACGAAGGCCAGGACATCGCCGGCAGGAATTTCTACCGTCCCAGCAATCCGAAGTTTGCCGAGAAGTACGCCGGCCAGTTCCCGACGGTCGAGCTCTTCACCATCGACGAAAAATTCGGCGGCTGGATCCAGGCCTACAAGACCCACTTCGCCGACGGCGGCACCTTTGACCAGATCTATCTGAAAAAGTAAACAGGACGCGGGCGTCCTGCCCGCTCGACTACGGAAGCGGATTGCGGAGCGCGGAAACAACCTTTCCGCGCCTCCCCGATCCGCGCCGCATTCAACCTCGTATCATTCCGCACTCCGCAACCCCCACTCCGCATTTCTCATGAACGCCATCGCCCGCACCACCCGCGCCAACACGATTGCCGCCGCGTCCGCGACGCCCGTGCTTGCCGTCACACCTTCCCTCCGCGGAGGCACTTTGCAGGAGCGCCTTTCCCGCCTCTACCAGATCGCGCAGCGTTCCGATTACGTTTTTGCTTCGCCGCTCGGTCCCTTTTTCCGCCTCGGGCGGCACTATCCGTTGCCCCGTTTCGTTTATTTCGGCCCTCACACGAGCGACTCTTCGCTCCGCCTCGCGTTTTATGCCGGGCAGGATCACACCGATCTGCGCGCCACCACCGCGCTCCTTCATTTCATCGAACGGCTCGCGACCACGCCCGATCTCGGCCACGGGCTCAATCTCGGTTTCTTTCCGCTGATCGATGTCGCCGGGTTTCTCCTCGGCGACAACCGCAACCTCGCCAACGCATCCTGGACGTGGCCGGCCGACGACCAGGAAGAGATCGCCCTGCTCGCGCGGGATGTCCGCCTGTCGGCTTATCACGGCTTCGTCCGGCTCGAGTCGACCGCGGCGGACGAAATCACCGTCCGTCTGCGTGGCGCCGACGGGGGCGCCGGCTACACCGGAGTCGAGTTGCTCAATTCCGCCGATTTCGGCGACTGGCCAGTGCGCTGGGAAGGCGAACCGCTTTCGTCCGTCGTCCATGGTCCGCTCACCCTTGCCGGCGACCTCCCGCATGCTCCCTTTGAACTCACGCTCGCGATCCCGGCCGCGTGGGGTGACGTCGAATACCGCCAGGCCACCACCGAGGTGCTGCGCAACATCATCCATCGCCACCGCGCCTTCGAAGCCAACGCCTGGCACATCTGAAATCCGTTTACATGCCGCTCACCTCCGCCGATCCGCACGCCGCCCGACTCGCTCCGCTCCACGAGTTGATGGCGCGCTGCCCGACGCTGACGGTCGGAGAGGCGGGCACGTTTACCGATCCCGCCGCCGGCCAGACCTGGACGATCCCGCGCATCACGTTCGCCGGCCCGCGCGCCCGCCACGAGGAGCCCATCCACATCGGCATCTTCGGCGGCCTCCACGGCGACGAACCGTCCAGCGTGGATGCCATTCTCACGTTTGCCCGCCAGCTGGTCGACGATCCCGGACGCGCCACCGGCTACAATCTCTCGCTCTATCCGATCACCAATCCCTCCGGCCTGGCCGACAACAGCCGCCACAACCGCGCCGGCGTGGATCTCAACCGGGAGTTCTGGACCGGCTCCGTGCAGCCGGAAGTGCGCATTCTCGAAAACGAGCTCGTCCGGCATCATTTCGGCGGGCTCATCACGCTCCATGCCGATGACACCAGCGAAGGCATTTACGGCTACACGCACGGCCAGATTCTCAACGATGCCCTGCTCGAGCCCGCGCTCCGGGCCGCCTCGCTCGTCCTGCCGCGCGACCGGCGGTCCATGATCGACGGCTTTGCAGCCGCCGACGGCAAGATTTCCCGGTGCTTTTCAGGAATTCTGGCCTCGCCACGGGACCAGCGACCCAGACCATTTGACCTGATTTTTGAAACACCCGGTCTCGCTCCGCACGACCAGCAGGTCGAGGCCTCCATCCTTGCCCTCGAAACCATTCTCGACGAATACCGCGTATTCCTCGCTCACGCCCAGTATCTCTGATGTCACTTTTCCGCCGCTCTTCCCGTTCTGTTCTGCCCGGCTTCGGGCTCACGCTCGGCTTCACGATTCTCTACCTGAGCCTCATCGTGCTCGTGCCCTTGTCGGCGGCCTTCATCCGGACGTCGGGCATGTCGTGGGCCGACTTTGCCGATGCGGTCTTTTCGCCGCGCGTGCTCGCCTCGTACAAGATCAGTTTCGGCGCCTCGTTCGCCGCCGCGCTCATCAATTCCGTTTTCGGTCTCATTGTCGCCTGGGTGCTCAGCCGCTACACGTTTCCGGGGAAGAAAGTGGTGGATGCGCTCGTCGATCTTCCCTTCGCGCTCCCCACGGCCGTGGCCGGCATCGCCCTCACGGCGATCTATTCGAAAAACGGCTGGGTGGGCCGCTGGCTCGATCCGCAGGGTGAGCTGTTCATCAAATTTTTCTCCAAAGACGGTTTGCTCGGCAAATGGTTCGGTTTCGAGTTCGGGGGAATCCAGATCGCCTACGCCGAGCTCGGCGTGTTCATGGCCCTGACGTTCATCGGCCTGCCCTTTGTCGTCCGCACGCTCCAGCCCGTCATCGAGGAGCTGGAGCCGGAGCTGGAGGAAGCTTCGGCCACGCTCGGAGCCAACCGCTGGCAGACCCTCCGCAAGGTCATTTTCCCGCAACTCGTGCCGGCGCTGATCACTGGCTTCGCCCTGGCCTTCGCCCGGGCGCTCGGCGAATACGGTTCGGTCGTCTTTATCTCGGGCAACATGCCGATGCGCACGGAAATCACCCCGCTGCTGATCGTCACCAAACTCGAGCAGTACGACTACGCCGGCGCCACGGCCATCGCCAGCGTCCTGCTCGTGGCCTCGTTCGTCCTTCTGCTCGTGATCAACCTCCTGCAAAAATGGAGCCGCCGTCACCACGCCGTTTGAGCTAGCCGCCGCACCCTGCGTTCCGTTTTTCAGCATTTCAGCTTTTCCAAAAAATGGCTTCCGCCGCCACATCCCTTTCCTCCCACGCCTCCGGCGCTCTCGCTGCCGCGAGCCGGCGCACCACGCAGGATTCCCGCTGGGTGCGCTGGACTCTCACGACCATCGCGCTGCTGTTCCTCGGCGGGTTTCTTGTGCTCCCGCTCGTCTCTGTTTTTGCGGAATCATTTCGCAAAGCCATCGAAGTATTTTTCGAGACCATTCCCGACGGGACGGGTTTTTGGGAAAAAGTGCGCTCGCTGCCGCAAGCGGCCGGCATCGGCGCGACCGAATATGTGCAACCCTTCAAAGACCCCGACGCGTTTTCCGCGTTCAAACTCACGCTCATTGCCGCCGGCATCTCGGTGCCGGCCAATCTCGTCTTTGGCGTGGCCGCGTCCTGGGCGATCGCCAAATTCAATTTCCCGGGGAAAAGCATCCTCATCACGCTGATCGACCTGCCGTTTGCCGTCTCGCCCGTCATCGCCGGCCTCATCTACGTGCTCGTTTTCGGCCTGCAAGGCTGGTTCCCGCCCGAGTCCCAGGCCGCCTTTTTCGCTCCTGTCGCGGGCATCGTCCAGCGGGTCGCCGACGTGCCCGGTCTCGGCTGGCTCTTCGGCGGCCTCGCCGGCTGGCTCGCCAATCCGCAGGTCATCTTCGCCACGCCCGGCATCGTCCTCGCCACGATTTTTGTGACGTTCCCCTTTGTCGCCCGTGAGCTCATCCCGCTGATGCAGGCGCAGGGCAACGACGAGGAATATGCCGCCATCACGCTCGGCGCCAACGGCTGGCAAACATTCTGGCACGTCACCCGGCCCAACATCAAGTGGGGCCTCTTTTACGGCATCATCCTCTGCAACGCCCGCGCGATGGGCGAATTCGGCGCCGTATCCGTCGTCTCGGGACACATCCGCGGCGAGACCAACACCCTCCCGTTGCACGTCGAGATCATGTACAACGAATACCAGTTCGTCGGCGCTTTCGCCGTGGCCTCTGTTCTGGCGTTGCTCGCCATCGTCACGCTGGTCCTGAAATCTTTCGTCGAATGGCGCTTCAGCGAGAACCGCTGATCCGTTTTCCCACAGACTCGAAACAGCCTATACCACCTCTTCCGGATGAGTATCACCGCAAACAAGATCAAAAAAACCTTCGGCAACTACACCGCGCTCGAAGGCGTGGACCTGAAAGTCCCCGCCGGCAAGCTCGTGGCGCTCCTCGGCCCCTCCGGCTCCGGCAAGACGACGCTGTTGCGCATCATTGCCGGCCTCGAATATGCGGATTCCGACAGCGGTCGCATCCTCTTTCACGGAGAAGACGTCACCGATGTGCCCGCCGGCAAGCGCGGCGTCGGTTTTGTGTTCCAGCATTATGCGCTCTTCCGCCACATGACCGTGGCCGAGAACGTCGCCTTCGGACTCAAGATCAAGAAAGGCAAGGAGCGCCCGTCGAAGGAGCAGACCGAGGCCCGCGTTCACGAACTCCTCACCCTCGTGCAGCTTGGCGGGCTCGACCGCCGTTACCCGGCGCAGCTTTCCGGCGGACAGCGCCAGCGTGTCGCCCTCGCCCGCGCCCTCGCCGTCAACCCGAAGGTGCTCCTGCTCGACGAGCCCTTCGGCGCGCTCGACGCCAAGGTCCGCAAGGAGCTCCGCCGCTGGCTCCGCCAGTTCCACGACGAGATCGGGCTCACCACCGTCTTCGTCACGCACGACCAGGAAGAGGCGCTCGAAATCGCCGACGAGGTCGTCGTCATGAACAACGCCCGGGTCGAGCAGGTCGGCACCCCGCAGGAGGTTTACGACCACCCGCAATCGCCGTTCGTTTACCAGTTTCTCGGCAACGTCAACCGCCTGCAACTCCCGTGGAGCGGACTCAACAGCAGCGACGGCGGCACGCTCTCGCCGTTTACCGACGAGAAGGCGCGCGTCGCCTTCGTGCGCCCGCACGAACTCGAGATCGAGCACTTCCAGGTCGGCCGCCAGGGCGAGCCCGCGCGCGTCCGCGCCATCCAGGCCGCTGGTCCCGTTGCCCGGGTCACGCTCGTGCGCGGCGCCAACGAATACATCGATGTCGAGCTCAGCCGCCAGCGGCTCGATGAACTCAACCTCGCGCTCGAGGACACCGTTCTCCTGCGTGTCCGCCGGAGCCGGACTTTTGCCCAGGATTATTCGATCTGAAGCCGCAACGCGGATGCCCGCCCGCGGCATCCACCTTCCGGCGGGGTAGCCAAGTGGGAAGGCCGGGCGCCGCAAACGCCCTACGAGCTGGTTCGATTCCAGCCCCCGCCTCCAGTTTCCGTCACCCGCAGAAGTCAACTTCCGGGCGACGAGCCCGTCCAACACCAACCGACACACGACCACACCAGAAAACCGGACCCGCCGGATCACCGGACGTCCGGACGGCAGCACACACACCTGCCCGCCACAGAACCGATTCACATGAAAACACCACGCACCCTGTTCGCCGGCCTGCTCGCGCTTGCCGGACTCGCCCTCCTCGCGCCCGCCACCACGGCCCGCGCCCAGCAGGAGATTCTCAACACCTCCTACGATATTTCGCGCGAACTCTTCGCCGATGTGAACAAGGAGTTCGTCCCGTACTGGAAAAACAAAACCGGGCAGGACGTCACCGTGAAACAATCGCATGCCGGCTCCTCGAAGCAGGCCCGCTCCATCCTCGAAGGACTCCAGGCCGACGTCGTGACCTTCAACACCTTCACCGATGTGCAGCTCCTCGCCGACAAGAGTTTCGTGGCGAAAGACTGGACGGAAAAATTCCCGTACAGCGCCTCGCCGTTTTACTCCGTCCACTCGATTCTCGTGCGCGCCGGCAACCCGAAGGGCATCAAGGACTGGGACGACCTCGCCCGGCCCGGCGTCACCATCGTGCAGGTCAACCCCAAGCTCGGCGGCAACGGCCGCTACGCCGTCCTCGCGTACTACGCTTACGGACTGCACGCCAACAACGGCGACCACGACAAGGCCCGCGCCTTCCTCAAGGCCGTCCTTGCCAATGTGGTCGTGTTCGAATCCGGCGGCCGCAGCGCCACGACCACGTTCACCGATCGCGAAATCGGCGACGTGCTCGTCAACTTCGAATCCGAGACGCTTTCGCTCTCCAGCGGCGACAGCAGCAAATTCCAGGCGGTGACGCCGAGCGTGAGCGTCCTCTCCGAATTCCCGGTGGCCGTCGTGGACAAGGTGGCGAACAAGCGCGGCACCGCGGCGCTCGCCAAAGGTTATCTCGATTTTCTCTACACGCCCGAAGCGCAGGAAGTGATCGCCCGCAACTTCTACCGCCCGCGCGACGAGGCTGTCGCCGCCCGCCATGTCGCGCAGCTCCAGCCCGTCAAGGCGCTCGAAGTCGGCCCCGTCTTCGGCGGCTGGGAAAAAGCAGCGAAAGACTTTTTCGCCAACGGCGCCCTCGTCGACACCCTGCTCAAGGAAATCGCCGCCGGGAAGTAATGCCCGCAGGGGCGCACTCCGCGTGCGCCCCTGCAATTCCGCTACCCGTACCATGGGCGCACCCGCTACCACACCTCCCGCCGCTCCCGCTTCCGACGATCCGGCCACGGCACGTCCGCCCACCACGCCGCGGCGTCTCCTTCCCGGTTTCGGGCTCACGCTCGGCAGCACGCTTCTGTTCCTCGGCCTCGCCACGCTGCTCCCGCTCGGCGCGCTCGTCCTGAAGTCCACCGAACTTTCGTGGTCCGACTACTGGATGCACGTCACGGATTCCCGCGCGCTCGCCACCTATCGCATCACGCTCACTTCGGCCTTCCTGGCCACACTCATCAACGTCGTCCTCGGCGTCCTCGTGGCGTGGATACTCGTCCGCTACGACTTTCCCGGCCGCCGTTTTCTCGATGCCGCCGTCGATCTTCCGTTCGCGCTCCCCACGGCGGTGGCCGGTCTCAGCCTCGCCACCTTGCTCGCGCCCAACGGCCTCATCGGGCAACTGTTTTCCCCCTTCGGCATCAAGCTCGCCTACGCGCTTCCCGGCATGGTGGCGGCGATGGCGTTCACCAGTTTCCCCTTTGTCACGCGCACGGTGCAACCTGTCCTCGCCGATCTCGATCCGCAACTCGAGGAGGCCGCCACGGTTCTTGGCGCCGGTCCCGTCACCACATTCCGGCGTGTGATCCTGCCGGCCATCCTCCCGGCCACCCTGGCCGGCACCACGCTCGCGCTCGTGCGCAGCCTCGGCGAGTTCGGAGCCGTGGTTTTCATCGCGGGCAATCTCCCGTTCCGCACCGAGATCACCTCGCTCCTCATCTACACCCGCGTGGCCGAGCACGACTACGAGGCCGCCGCCGCCCTCGCCACGGTCGTCCTCGGGTCCGCCCTGGCCGTGCTCGTGGTGATGAACATCATCCAGAGCCGGCTCTACCGGAGGCTGCACGGATGAACGCCGGGTAACGCTCCCTTCCGCACCATCACACACAGCTCTCTCCGTTTCAGCTTTTCAGTTTTCAGCCTTTTCAGCTTTTCAAAAAAAATGTCGGCCTCCACCCATAACACCACGCGCGTCCCGATCTGGAATCACCCCGGTCGCATCGCGCTCGTGCTGGCCGGCGCCGGCGCGGCCACGCTGTTGATCCTGCTGCCGCTTTTCGCCGTATTCTGGTATGCGCTACGCGACGGGTGGGATGCCTACATCGGCTACATCACCGATGCCGCCACCGTCCACGCCATCGGGCTGACGCTGCTCGCCGCGCTGGTGGCGGTGCCGGTCAACACGGCGTTCGGCATCACCGCGGCGTGGGCGGTTTCGAAGTTCGAGTTTCCCGGGCGCCGGCTCCTCATCAGCCTCATCGAGCTGCCGCTTTCGATCTCACCTATCGTGATCGGCGTCGCCTACCTGTTCGTTTTCGGCATGCAGGGGCTTTTCGGCGAGTGGCTCATGGATCACGATATCCGCCTCGTGTTTTCCGTCCCGGCCATCGTCATCGTCACGACCATCGTCACGATGCCCTTTGTTTTTCGCGAAGTGCTCCCGCTCATGCAGAGCCAGGGCACGAGCGAGGAACAGGCCGCGATCACGCTCGGGGCCAGCGGCTGGCAGACCTTTCGCAAGGTCACGCTGCCCAACATCAAGTGGGCGCTCATCTACGGCGTGTCGCTGGCGTTTGCCCGCTGCCTGGGAGAATTCGGCTCCGTCGCCGTGGTCTCCGGCGCCGTCCGCGGCGAGACCAACACCATGACGCTGCAAATCCAGCTCCTCTTCGACGACCGCGTGCAGACCGGCGCTTTCGCGGTCGCTTCCATCCTCACCTCGCTGGCGCTCGTGACCCTGATCATCAAGACGTGGGTCGAGCGTCGCGAAGCCCGCCGCCTGGCTGACGGAGCTTCCGGATCACCCTCAGGCTGAAAAATCGGCGCCCGGTCATGCGGTTGCCGCTTTGCGTTTTCCGGATTCCCGGCCCAGATTTTTACCAACGTCCCTCTCTTTCCCCGATGAGCACCACGACCACACCACCACGCATCGTCATCATCGGCGGCGGCCTTTCCGGCACGCTCGTCGCCGTCCAGATCATGCGCCACGCCCCGCAGGGCACGCGCATCACGCTGATCGAGCGACATCCTCCGATCGGCCGCGGCGTGGCTTTCGGGTCGGATTACTGTTGCCACATCCTCAACGTGAAAGCCGCGCGCATGAGCGCCTTCCCCGACGAGCCCGACCATTTCCTGAACTGGGCCCGGGAACGTGCCGGTCGCGTCGGTTACCCCGAGCAGATCGGCCCCGACGACTATCTGCCCCGCCGCCTCTACGGCGATTACATCGGCTGGGTTTTCGCCGAAGCCCGGCAACGCTTCAAGGAGCACCTCACCGTGAAAACCGTCGCCGGCGAGGCCATCGACATCGAGGAGCTCCCGCAGGGCGGCGTCCGTGTGTATCTCGAAGACGACCGTTCCTTCGAGGCCGACCGCGTGGTCCTTGCCATCGGCAACCTTCCCGGCGAGTACCCGGTGCGCCGTTCCCAGCGTTTTCTCCACGGCCGTCGCTACGTCCATATTCCCTGGACCGAGGGTGTGCTTGAAGGCATCGATCGCGATGACAACGTGCTGCTCGTCGGCGCCGGCCTCACGGCCAACGACATCATCCTGCAACTCGCCGATCTCGGCCATCGCGGCGTGGTTCACGCGCTTTCGCGCCGCGGGCTCCGGCCCCGGGCGCATCGCCCGTACAAGCCGGTGAATCTCAAACTCGATATCGCGGAGATCCCGACCGTCCGCGCCGCCGTTCGCCGCATGCGCGAGGAAATCGCGCGGGCCACGGCGGCCGGCGACGACTGGCGCGCGGTCATCGACGCGCTGCGTCCGCACACGCAGGCGCTCTGGCGCTCCTGGAGCTGGGAGGAGCGCGGCCGTTTCCTGCGCCATGTGCGTCCGTTCTGGGAAGTGCAACGCCACCGGATCGCGCCGGAGGCCGCCCAGGAAATCGACCGGCTCGCCGCCATCGGTCGCGTGCGGTTCTGGGCCGGTCGCATCGTGCTTCTCGAAGAGACCGAAAACGGCGCCAACGTGGAATTCCGCCGCCGCGACACCGGCGTGATTGTCGGCCTCAGGGTGGCGAAAGTCATCAACTGCACCGGTCCGCGCACGGATTATTCCAAGTACCAGCACCCGCTGCTCATCAACCTGCTCGCCCGCGGCCTCATCGATCATGATCCGCTCGCGCTCGGCCTGAATGCGCTGCCGGACGGCGAGGTGTTGCGTTACCGCAACGGACCCACCGGCTGGCTCTTCACCATCGGCGCACCGCTCAAGGGCGTGCTTTGGGAATCGACCGCCGTCCCGGAAATCCGCCAGCAGGCCGTGATCCTCGCCCATCGACTGGTCGCTTCCGGGGCATGAACCCGGCTTGTCTCCCCCCCCTCCCGCTGCGCTCCCGGCATCGAACTTTTCCGCCATACCTTCCGCCTTTCCTCCATGTCCCGCTTCCGGCAACTCATCGACGACACCAGAACCCGCATTCGTGAAATCGGCACTGCCGACCTTGCCGCGCTCCTTGCCGGATCGCCGCCGCCGGTGCTGCTCGACGTCCGCGAGACCGACGAGTTTGCCAAGGGGCACCTCCCGGGGGCGCGCCATGTGTCACGCGGCGTGCTGGAGGGCAACATCGAGGACATCGTGCCGGACCCGGCAACTCCGGTGGTGCTCTACTGTGCTTCGGGCAACCGTTCGGCTCTGGCGGCCGACAATCTCCAGCGGATGGGCTACCGCGATGTGGTCTCGCTCGCCGGCGGTTACAAGGCCTGGGTGGCGGAGAAGCGCTGACCGGGTCAGGGCGTCCACGAGTAGAACCACCTCTCGCTGAGGGGCGTATCGCCCTTGAAGAGCTGGCAGCGAAGCTCGCCGGCTCCGATGCCGTCGAGCCCTGCGCCAGCAAAATCGGCCCAGACGAGCCTGACAGCGGAAAGTTCACGGTTTGTCCGGAAAGAATCCTGGCCGGGGCGGATTTCCCGCATCTGTCCCTGTTTTTGCCATCAGGCTGCAGAGCGAGATATATATGAGGTGAATGCGCCGGCACGTCAGGCAGGGTGGGGGCCGGGGCGAGCGACCCCTCTGAAATACGCGCTGCCGCAATTTAGGCGTGAACCAATCGTCATTTCGGCTGACACAGTGCCCCGATGAAACGTCGCGAATTTCTGAAAACATCCGGCCTGGGTCTTGCCGGCCTTCCCTTTCTCAAGCTTTCCGCCGCGGCGGCCGGTGCGCCGCCGGCTCCGTCCGCCGACTCCGGGACCCGGCACATCGGGAAGGCACAGCCCTTCAGTTACGCCTGGCTCAAGGGCCATGCCCGCACCCTCGCCGGCGCTGCCTGGCGTCCTCCGGAGGAGCGGCTTCCGGACAGCGTGAAGGCCCTCGACTGGGACCAGTACCAGTCCATCGGTTATCGCGACGACCATGCGCTCTGGAGTGGCACCGATGCGAAGTTTCGCCTGAAGTTTTTCCACCTCGGCCTGTTCACGCACCATGCCGTGCATCTCTACGATCTGCGTGACGGGGTGGCTCAGGAAATTGCCTACGACCCGGCGATGTTCGACTACGGCAAGAGCGGACTCGACGGAGCCGCCTTGCCGCCGGACCTCGGTTTTGCCGGCTTCCGCCTCAATTTTCATACCGACTGGCAACGCGACGTCGCCGCTTTCCTCGGCGCGAGTTATTTCCGGGCGGTGGGGGCGGAGATGCAATACGGACTTTCAGCCCGCGGCCTCGCCATCGATTGCGGCATGGACCGTCCGGAGGAGTTTCCCCGCTTCACGTCCTTCTGGTTCGAGCCTCCCGCCGGCGATTCGGGCAAGGTGACGGTTTATGCCCTGCTCGATTCGCCGAGTGTGACCGGGGCGTATCGTTTCGACATCACACCCGGCGGCACGCTCGTCATGGACCTCGACGCCGCGCTCTATCCGCGCACGGAGATCGAGCGCACCGGCATCGCTCCCCTCACCAGCATGTACCAGTGCGGCTCCAACGACCGTCGCATGGCCAACGACTGGCGCCCGCAGATTCACGATTCCGACGGGCTCGCCTTGTGGACCGGCGCGGGCGAGTGGATCTGGCGTCCGTTGACCAATCCCGCGACGCTGCGGTTCAACGCTTATGCGGACGAGAACCCGCGCGGTTTCGGCCTGCTCCAGCGCGATCGCAATTTCGACCACTACCAGGACGACGGTGTTTTTTACGACCGCCGCCCCAGTCTCTGGGTCGAGCCGCGGGGCGACTGGGGCAAGGGCTCCGTCCAGCTCGTCGAGATTCCCACGGAAGACGAAACCTTCGACAACATCGTCGCCTTCTGGAATCCCGCCACCCCGCCGAAGGCCGGCGAGGAGCTGTTGTTCGGTTACCGCCTCCACTGGGGTACGGTCATGCCGGTGAGCAGCCCTCTGGCGACCGTGGTGCAGACGCGGACAGGCATCGGCGGCGTTGTCGGTCGCAAGCGCACCTACGAATCGTGGCGGTTCGTGATCGATTTTGCGGGAGGCTCGCTGCCCATGCTGGGCAAGGATGTCAGGGTCGAGCCGGCCATCACCACCTCGCATGGCGAAATCGAGATCACCTCGGCGCGTCCGCTCGCGTCGATCAACGGCTACCGCGCCATGTTTGACCTGAAGTCCGTCGAAAACGTCGGCGAACCGGTCAACCTGCGCCTTTACCTGCATGCCGACGGCCTGCCGCTCAGCGAAACCTGGCTCTACCAGTGGAGCCGGCCGGCGTAGGAGAGATCACCGGTTTTGACGGAGTCGTGGTCCGCACGTTCCGGTTCTCGCGGGATAAGTCCAAAAGCAAATGGCGAGGCCGCCAGGTCGTTGCGTACGGCAGCGTCTGGCGCCAGGCCTGAGCAGAGGGGGATACGTGACGGCCAGGAGCTATTGGCTCTGGCGTCTTGTCAGGCGAGCTTGAGGCCGATGACTCCGGAAAGAATAAGACCTGCACATACCAGGCGCATGGCCGTGGCCGGATCGCCAAGAAATACAATGCCACAGAGCACGGAGCCGACGGCCCCGATGCCAGTCCAGACGGCATAGGCGGTGCCGATCGGGAGAGATTTCGCCGCAGAACCGAGGAGAACGATACTGATAATGAGCGCGGCTATAGTGCCGGCAGTTGGCCATAAACGGGTGAACCCGTCGGTAAACTTGAGGCCGACCGCCCAAACGATTTCGAAGAAACCTGCAAGAAGAAGAAGAATCCAAGGCATGATGAGACTGGTAGCTTACCAGGGTCGTCCCTGAATTCTGTTGGGAGAGGTGAAGTCGTCTTCACGTCCGGAAAAACATCAACATGCGGAAGAAGCTGAACTCGTCAAGAATCCAATGTGCGGCTCACGATTTTTACATAACGCCAAATGGGGCGGGTCCGGCGTCTTCTCAAGGCCCCTCGTTATTGAAAGACGCTGGATCGCTTTCGCGATACTGGTCTTGCCGGCGCTCGATGTACCATTCAGGACGATTACGACAGAATCCATTGTTATATATATGAGCCATAACTGTAGTCGGTACATAGCGTGCACACGCACGATGAGTGACGGTCACCGGAGTTGGCTGCATCTCCTTGTCAGGTTTTTACATCTTTATTAATTCCAATTGCATAAACATCCCCAGTATGTCTTCTGAAAACCATGCTTCAGCTATCCTGCCATTTTCGATGCGATAAATACCCATGCCAATCCATTTGGCATACTTGCCGGTAGCTTTGTTCCCCATAAAATCCCCCGTGTTGGTGCCTGAATTGGTAAAATACAGCACCACTTTATCGTTCTGTGCTATTACGTCGATGATCTCAAGATGCATATCTGTAAAGGCGCCGCCAACGGATGCCTCCAGCATCTTCTTGTAGGCGTCACGGCCTTTCACATCCGGCATGCCGGCGCTGTGCCACTGCATATCCTGTGTCCATAATTCATCTACGGAATTGATGTTACCACCATTTACCACTTGATCGATAAAGCGCTTTACAAGGGAAATGTTTTCCAGGGTGGGATCGTTTATAACGCTTGTTTTGTTGAGACATCCCGTAAGTATCAGGGACAGGGCTAAAAGAATACTTGTTATTGAATATTTTGACTTCATTATATTTTGTCCGACGTTAAAGCCAGGCCACCGCCTCGGATGTCACTTCTTATCAGGTGTCATTCTTTTTTTCGAGCGCGAAGTTCTGGATGCTGAGCTTTCCCGGATAAGCTCTGCTTCAAAAGAGCGAAAGCAGGATGCGTGATAGATATGGACGTTGGCTCTGACGCCTTGTCAGGCCACTGCTTTCTCATGGTGTCCTCTGGCTGTGCGGACAAATTCCTCAAACTCTAATGGGCCAGCGAATGCCCGACGGGGAACGATAATGGCAGCCAACGCACTGATATAGATGTAAGCGTATTCATCTGCTGCGACCACTCTCTCAACTGCACGCCATGCTGTCGAGGTTTGGGCAAACTCGCTGGCATCGATAACACCCTCAGGGGAGATGGTGATGCGATGGTGGCTGAATAAGCCTCGATTCTGCCCTTCGCTTACCATACCCACGATTATCTTCTGCAGTTTGCGCCGATATGCCCACGGGAAATAGAGCAGATAGAGCGGCACGCCGCTGAATAACGGCAACAAATTGAGGAACGTCTGTAAAGGAGCATTGCGCTTTTGGTCTGCCAGATACCAAAGGCCAGTGCATATCAACAACCAGATGAACGCCGGGCCAAACCAGGAGCACAGATACTGCCGACGGGCCGTTGGCGAGTGACGATTGTGATAGAGATTGAATGCTTTCAAATCGTCCTTGGTGATTTCATATTCGGTAGTCATAGCGATCGGATCGTGAGAGATGTGGTGTTTCTGCCTGACGTTAAAGATGAGCCATGCGAGATGGAGAACAACGAAAGACAGAGGTGCTTTACGACTCTTGCGTAGCAGCAATTGCATTGACTCTAGCGCCTCGTTAGGCGCCTTCTTCATTTTGAATTTTTGGTCGTCAATGAACTCCGTCGGAGCAGCAAGATGGAGCTAAATAGGGCAAACAACATGGCCGGAATCGTTTTGGCGGAATATGCGGAGACGACATACTCCCAATAATACCTTTCACCTTCTTCCATCCCTTGATCAATAGCTTGTCGCTGGGTGTCCGAAAATTCAGCATTCTTGATCACTTGAGCATGCGCCAATCTGGCGGGACCGACTTTCACAATCGGCGGTAATACTAGCCACAGACTGAGCGCTATGCCGATGCAACCTGCAGCTTTCTCAAATGAGCGTTGCTTCATCGTTTTGGCTTAACATTATGGATGGGCCGCGGCGCTAGCGCCTTGTTAGGCTCGATTCCTGATTTTTTCAGAAACCACTTTAGTGCTACGAATTTCCTTCACTTTACCGGATTTTATCTCAATCGATTTTGGCTCTTCTACCCAAATCGTAAAGGTCTTCCCGGCATCTCCCTCCAAAACAAAGGGAACTTTATAGGAAGAATAGTTAATAGATATCTCTGCTTTCTCAATAATCTCAATTTCAATCTCGTGAATAATAATTTTTCCTGAATCCAAAAGCAGGCACAACATCTCTGTATTAAATTCTTTCGCAAAAATCCGGGCATTTCGAAAGGGTGTAATTTCATCAGGAGCGGGAGAATCCGACGTAGGGAAGGCGATTATTTTATACTTCCCTAGAAGGAGATATGCACCTTTACGAAATCCATGTCCATCTATGGATGGAGCAAATCCATGAGTCTCAATGAATAGATATTCGCCGTGTTTATATTTAATCCTTGCTGCTTCTTTCGGATTTTTATCAGAAAATTGAGCGAGTGCTGTATTTATTGTTTCGATTGAGGTCGAGGCCGCAGATAACTGAAGGCTCAATATGAGTACTCCCAAGATTATCACATTAAATTTCATAATTTTCTCTACGGTGTTGATGGTTTTGCTTCAGGGGGAAAAATTCCGGATTTTCCTAACGTCCAGGATGAACCATGCGAGATAGAGAGTGACGGAAGCCAATGAACCTTTGCGACTACCTGCCTGGCAACAATCGCATTGGCCCTGGCACCTTGTCAGGCTTTTTATTTCTTTTTAGCCCTATCTTTATCTGCTCTCCAGTAATAATTATTTCTGTGATAGTTATCAATCGGATCGTATGGTTCATCATACCCCTCTGATCGTCTAACCGGACTGAACGCAGGATATTGTCGTCCCCCTGGATAAATTGTATCGTCTCCATAGGGTCGTTCACCCCAGTCAGCCGGACCAAATGTATTATTTTTACAAGAACAGCAGCAGAGTGCAAAAATTGATAGCAAAAATGTAAATGCAATGTTCATGATTTTGCCTGGTGCCAAAGATGAGTCGGACCAGCTATGGACGTTGATTCAAGCGCCTTGTTAGGCCTCTTCTTCATTTTTTATATATAGATCTATGGGCATGTCACATTCAAGCTCTGCAATCATTTTTAACTCTTGAGCCGAGAACCCGAGCGCTCCTGAATCTGCATAATACGAAATATGGAGAGAGAAGGTGTCAGCACCCAACTCCTTTAGCTTGGTCAAATGTGGCCGGACGATCCGGTAGAGATACCCTATCTTATCTTTTTCATCTGCCGGGGCATTGAAATCGGATGAACCGTATGGGATGGGAATACCTCGGTATCTTCCGCGATCACCGATTGCGCCAACATCATGAAAGGAGGAGAACGGAAGTCCGGTTTTTGAAGGCGTGAATTGAGTTCCTCGCGCCGAAAAAGTAGCATTGGTGCAATTTATCATTTCTTGTGCCTAACGTTCAAGAGGAGTCATGCGAGATGGGGAGCAACGAAAACCAGAGATGCTTTAAGCAGCAATCGCTTGGGCTCTGGCATCTTTGCTAGGCCCCCTTTTATTTTCTGGGGCGTAGATATCGAAGCCAATCTCAATGCCACGATTACCGAGTTCATGCATGATTTCCGCTGACAGGCTAACACCGCGATTTGGCCGTTGCATGAATAGGCCGCAGAATATATCTACTCGATAGTCTTTTGTGATTTTCTTCCAAATCGAAAGATCATGTAAGACTCGATCAAGTAATTTAATGTTTTGATCGTCGCTGGTGATTGAGAGATTCGTGGTACGCAATGGAGAGGGATATTCACCTATGGATCGGATGACTTGATCGGTTGCATGGGCTTTTAATCCCGCGATTACGAATAAAATAAGAATTATGTAGGTTTTCATATTTTGCCTGACGTAAAAAATGAGTCGCCACCTTGGCTGGCTCCGGCGCCTTGTTGGGCTCCTTCTTTTTTTTGACGGCGCAGGTAACTGGCTCTATCGCCTTGTTAGGCGGTTCTGCAATTCGGGCTACCATGGTGCTCCATGCCTTAACGTATTTCTAATTTCCATAGTCGCTGGATTGCTGATCAAGATTTTTCCGGAATTATTGATGATGATCTGTCGTGTTTCGGCCATGTCATATGTTTCCCCCCGTGTAATCCGGAGCGGAATAATCACCATAATCATTGGGAACTTATCGATATCTTGGGGCAAAACATCTGGATAAAATATTTTGATGTTTTCCTTGGGAATCTCGTCATGTGAAATCGATATGTCTTTTATGTGGCCCAAGGCTAGCGAGATAATCTGATCTTCGCCAAGATAACCGCCAGACTCATCTCGATTGCTTGTCCATGCGAGAGGCCCCATAATCTCTTGCTCTTTGGGAGTGGTGGCGCAGCTACATAAGAAGAGCGCCCCTATGATGCCAAGAATGTAAAATTTCATATCTAACTCCAACGATGAGTTACGACTGCTGGTGGCGCGCAGCGTGCGTCAGCAGGATGTGTGACAGTTATAGGCGTTGGCTCTGATGCCTTGTCAGGAGCCTTCTTCATGTAATGTTGTTTGAGCTGGTAGCATTTTGGCGATAAAGAAGATGATCCCAACACCAATTCCGGCCGAGATTAATGCCGGCAAATAGGCAGCCAGTCCAATATCATTGAGGGCATCTTCGCCTTGCGTGATAACCACATATACGCCGTAGATGAGGGCTCCCATGAACATGCAGCCTAACCAGGTAACAACGACGAGGATCTGCATCCAAATAGGACGAGACCATCCTTTGGACCGCAACATCTGTCCCATGCGTTTGCAGAGGAAGTATAATAGGATTATTTCGAGCATAAATTCTACCTAACGTTCAAGGTAAGCCATGCGAGATGGGGAGTGACGAAAAACAAAGGTGCTTTTCGACTACTTGCCTGGCGACAATAGCATTGGCTCCAGAGCCTTGTTAGGTGGCTCGGTTTAAGTACTTCAATCTCTCTGTAGTATTAAATCAATAGCAATATCATGGAGAATATGATACAGAAAGATGCTCCAAGATAGCGTAGTGTGCCATTTTCCTTAATGCATGCTCTGGTTGGTGAACGTGAACTAAATAAGATTTCTACCTTTTCGCCGATATGAAATCTTTCATCCGGAGTCCAGATTTCTTCATCAAATTCAATCAGGTTAGGTTTATCTTCAGGCTTGAATTGCAAGGTAGGAGAATACAATAACTGCATTCTTTCGTTTCCATACTGTCGTTGGGCTTTTTCCCGAATCTTTATGACAGTTGCAATGCCTCGCCTCCAAACTGTCATCCGATAGAATTGAACTGCTATAAAATGCAATGCTGCGATGAGCAGGGCATATCCAAATAAATGGAGATAGTCACTTTCTGTCATAATGGCCAGGAGTTCCATTGAATTGGCGTGAATTGAATGTTTTAACTTTATTAGGTTTCACTTTGTCTTTCATGACCGACTACAGAGTGATAAATACTGATCAAAGCCACGTGCTGGAAATTCAGGCATGGGTATGCTTGAAAGCGGTCTGTATATTACCCGAACGGGGGTGGGGAGACCTGCCCAACCGGTGCCGGGCTTGGCTCCGCAAAGCCAAAGAACAGGCCCTAAACTCAGTGGATAGAGCAGCAACAAGAGCCCCGCGCTAGCCAAGATAATGGATACATGCCTTTTTGCTGCTTGTGCCGAAGTTGCTCATTCGGGGATTTTAGTCAACGTCGAAGGTGAGCCATGCGAGATGGAGGGTGACGAGAACCAAAGAAACTTTGCGAAGCTACTTGCGTAGCTCCAATTGCATAGGCTCTAGCGCCTTGTCGGGCGTCTTTCTATTGATAGAATTTGAACCCTCTTGTGAAAAGTTCGTATCCGATTCTAACGCCAAATATGCCCACGCATATGGACGTCACTGCGAGTGGTATCGATAGTATGGCCCAAATAATATTTTCTCTTCTGCTTCTAAGGGCTAGGTAACTATTCCATATTGAAACCATATTAGTAATCAACAGAAGCCCTCCAGAAATTGGGACAAGGAAAAGGGCCCCGAATTCAAATAGCCAAATGGCAATCAAGTAAAGTGAGATTATTACTAGTGTTGGGATGGTTGCGAAAGATAGCGCCCATTTAGAGTAGTTTTCAGGGTATACTAACTCTGCGCCTTTTGCTGTTTTTGGGGTTTCGCGGTTTTTTATAAAAGCTCTTGTGGTAAGTAATAATGCTGAAATCACTAGTAACGATGGAATGAGAAATAGCATGATATGATTTTGCCTGACAATGTAATTAACCCTTACTGAGTAAGGCTTTTGTCGGTTTGTCGAAAATGGAAGTTTTACTTCTTGGTACTTAACTATTAGCGGGATATTTTAAAAATAGGGCTTTTGGCGGGCAATGTTTGCCTCAAAAAACCTTACTAGGATATGGCTGTCGGGGTCACTTCCGGATTTTCTGAGGCGAATCCTCTCGGGATGCTGCGGTAACAGATGAGCCGGGCGGACAGCGCGGCCTGCTATGGTCGAAAGAGTCGAGAGTGACATGAACCTGACCGAGCTTCGCCCCGTCACGTCCCCGGGGGCGTAACAGGAAGAAGAGAAAATTGGGGGAAGCATCGGACGCATGGACTGCGGATGCCGGAGCAGGTAATCAGGTAATCGACGTTCGTTCTTGGTAAGAGTTGCAAAGAGGGAAGATGAAAGTCGCAGTAGCGCTTTGAGATGCACGAGTTTGACTTGCCGGGAGAAAGATTCAAGACCGGGCTCGCCTGAAGATGAAAAATTTGAGGCCCGGGATGCCCGTTAATCGCTCCATGGGCCGGCTACCCCATCCGCGAAGATTTACCTCTCTCGGGATGTCGCGCTTTCGGCTTCCGAAGAGGATGATTCCGGAACGGTTTCGTGCGGACTCATCCGGAATTTGCTGTCCTCGGTGACGGCCTCGCACAGGCCCGCAAAGGTTTCTTCCGCGAGGGGGAGTTTGCGGCCTTTCAGGTACAACACGCCCCAGCGACGGCGCAGCGGGCGGCGGCCCAGCGGGAGATCGATCAGCGAACGGCTGCGCAACTCCTCGCGCGCGATCCACGGAGCGAGCACGCCGGCGCCGAGTCCCGTTTTCACGATCTCCTTGATCGCCTCCATGCTGCCCAGCTCGATGAAATTGCGCGGCTCCACGCCTTCCTCGCGGAAATACTCCTCGATCAGCCGAAACGTGGAGCTTCCCTTGTTGTAAAGCACGAGCGTCTCGGCGGCCACTTCGGCCAGCGGGGCCCGCCGCGCGGCAGCCCAGCGGTGCAGAGGCGACACGAGGAAACGCAACTCGTCCTGGAAGAGCGGACGGAATTCGAGGTCGGGCGCGGGGCCGGCCGGAGCCAGCGTGAGGGCGAGGTCCACCTGGTTGCTCCGCAGCAGTTCGAGTTGCCGGGGATGGTCGCCCGGCTCGATCTTGATCGGACACTTCGGAAAACTTTGCCGAAACTCGCGCAGCACCGTCGGCAGGATGAGCTGGCAGGCCGTCGTGCTGGTGCCGACGCGCAGCCGGCCGTGGCCCCAGTCCTGCAACTCCTCGATGCTGGTACGCGCGTCTGTCATGTCGCGCAGGATACGCTCCGTGTAAACGACGAGTCCTTCGCCTGCCTGGGTGAGCCGGGCCTTTTTGCCCACGCGATCAAAAAGCGGCGTGCCGACGTCGCGCTCGAGCGCCTTGATCGCATGGCTGATGGCGGACTGCGTCAACGAAAGCTCGCGCGCCGCCTGCGTGAAGCTGCCGCGCCGCGCGAGCGTGGCGAAGGCGAGCAACTGGCGGCTGTCGAGCGTGGTGATCATTTTATGGGAAATCCTGATGAGAGGCGCGCATCAAAATCATGAAATACCTGAAGAGCATTTCTCGAGCCAACCGCCTCCGCTGGCACGCGGGAGGCTCAATCTCCCGGCATCAACGCCATGCCTTCCGTCAAAAAATCCGGTTCCCGTCCACGCGCCGCCTCCGCCGCTGCCGCCGGGTTTCCTGCGCGGCCGGCATCACTGCCAACTGCGTCACCGCCGTCGCCGGCGTCCTCTCGACCTCTGCGGCTCGGTTTCATCGCGCTCAGCGACGCGGCGCCGCTCATCGTCGCGCACGAATACGGATTTTTTCGCCGGCAGGGTCTGGCGGTCGAGCTCTCGCGCGAGGTCGGCTGGGCGACGATTCGCGACAAGGTCATTTATGGCGAGCTCGATGCCGCCCATGCCCTCGGGGCGATGGTCGTGAGCACGGCGCTCGGGCTGGAGGGGCCGGCCCGCCCCTGCCTGACCGCGTGCCTGCTCAGCAGCGAGGGCAACGCCATCACGCTCTCCGAATCGCTCTGGCAGCGCGGCGTGCGCGACGTCGCCTCGCTGCGCGACGAGATCGTGCGCAACCGGCACGAGCGCCCGCTGGTGCTGGGGGTCGTCTATCGTTTTTCCACGCATCACCTCTTGCTGTGCGAGTGGTTGCGCTCCGGAGGCATCGATCCCGGGCGCGATGTGCGGATCGTGGTCGTGCCGCCCGCGCAGCTCTTTCGCAACCTCGCCGCCGGCACGATCGACGGTTACTGCGTGGGCGAGCCGTGGACGTCGCTCGCCGTCCGCGAAGCGGTCGGCTGGTGCGCCGCCCGCAGCCGCGACATCAGCCCGGAGCATCCCGAAAAGGTGCTGATGGCGGGCGGAGAATTCGCCGCGACGCGCGGCGACGAACACCTCGCGCTCGTCGCCGCCGTGAGCGAGGCCGCGGAGTTGTGCGACCGCCCGGACTTCCGTCCCGAACTGGCTCGGCTCCTGGGCCGGCGCGAATACCTCAACCTCGCCGAGCGCGTTCTCGCGGCCGGTCTCGCCGGTCCGTTCAGCTACGGCCACAACCGCCTCGCCGCCGACACCGCGCAACGCACCGTCGCCTTCACTCCGTCCCGGCCGGAGCCCGGGCAGGCCGACTGGCTCGTCGAGAGCATGCGACGTCACGGGCTCATCCCGGCCGGCTTCGTCCTGCCGCGGCACTTTTCGCGCACCCTGTTCCGGGCCGATCTTTTTGCGCAAGCCCTGCAGCGCCGCAGCCTCTCCGCTGCGGGCAGCGCCTGAGGGCGCCGCGCCGGTCCTCTCCGTCTTTCCGTTCAGGCAACCACAAAACATCAACCCGTCGATACACCGTATGGACTTCATCAAACCCGCCGACGTCGTGAAAACGATGGTCGCCGCCGGTCACACCAAGGCCGGCCTCTCCGTCAGGGATCTGCTGATCCGTGGCTTTCTTTCCGGCGCCCTGCTGGGCTTCGCCACCAGCCTGGCGCTCACCGGAGCGGCGCAAACCGTGCCGCTGGTCGGCGCGCTCATTTTCCCGGTCGGGTTTGTCATGATCGTGCTGCTGGGGCTCGAGCTGGTCACCGGCAGCTTCGCCATCACCACGCTCTCCGCCGTGGACGGCACGCGTTCCTGGCGCATGGTCGGTACGAACCTGGGATGGGTGTTTCTCGGCAACCTGCTCGGCAGTCTGGCATACGGCGCGCTTCTTTATGTGGTGCTCACCGGCATGGGCACGGAGGCGCCGGCCGCGCTCGGAGCAAAAATCGCATCCATCGCCGAGGCGAAGACCACCGGTTATGCGACGCACGGCTTCGCCGGGCTCGTCACCGTTTTTGTCAAGGCGATCCTCTGTAACTGGATGGTCTGCATGGGCGTGGTCATGGCGATGACCTCGCAGTCCACGGTGGGCAAGATCGTGGCGGCGTGGCTGCCGATCCTCACGTTTTTCGGGCAGGGGTTCGAGCACTCCGTGGTCAACATGTTCGTCATCCCGGCGGGCATGATGATGGGCGCCAAAGTCTCGCTGTCCGACTGGTGGCTGTGGAACCAGCTTCCGGTGACGGCCGGCAATTTTGTCGGCGGATTCCTCTTCACAGGGCTCGCCCTGTACTGGACGTACCGGCCCGTGAAGGCGATGTCATCCGTCGAGCCATCGCCGGTATCGTCTTCCGCAGTCGCGACCGATCCGGTCCGCGGCTGAGGCCTGGCGGGCACGCCGGCTACATCCTCCGCAGGCGTTCGTAGAGCGCGGCGAGATGCGGCACGGCGACGCCCTTTTCCCGGGCGCGCCGGAGCGGTTCGCCCCAGATCGGTTCGAGTTCGATCGGCTTGCCGGCCACGTAGTCGAGCATCGTCGAGGGTTTGTAAGGACCCATCGGATACGTGCGCTCGACCTGGTGTTTCACAAAATCATCGGGGATGGTGATGCCGTGGGCGGCGGCCGCGGCCTGCACCTCGCGCATGAGCGCCCACACCTCGGCGGTCATTGCCGGGTCGGCGAGGATTTTTTCCGTGTCGATGCCGCCGCCGGTGACGGCGAGCCCGTTGAACGGGATGTTCCAGACGAGCTTTTTCCAGCGGGCCTCGGCGAGATTGTCGGTGACGGACATCTTCATGCCGGCCTTTTCCCAGAGGGCGGCGAGGGCGCGGGTGCGGTCGGTGGCGGGGCCGGCGAATTCGCCGACCACGACCACGCCGGTCATCGTGCATTCCGCATGGCCGGGGCCGATGCGGTTGACGCACACGAAACAGAGGCCGCCGACGGTGCGCGCGGGGCCGACGATGGTGGCGGCAACGTCGTCCACGCCGAGCCCGTTCTGGATCATGAGGACGCTGGTGCCGGAGTGGAGCAGGGGAGGGAGCAGGCGGGGGAGCTCCCCGTTGGCCGTGGCCTTGAGGCTGACGACAACGAGATCCACCGGACCGATGTCTTCGGGCGTGCCCTCGGCGCGGACGGATTTGAGAGTGAAGGTGTCTTCCGGATAGCGGACGGTGATGCCGTGCTTGCGCAGGTGGGCGAGGTCGCTGCGGGCGAGGAAGCGCACATCGATGCCCGCGTGCGCGAGGCGTCCGCCGTAGTAGAGCCCGAGCGCGCCGGAGCCGAGAATGGCCACGGTTTCGATCATGACGGAAAACTTCCAAAAGGAATGGCCACAAAAAACACAAAATTCCTTTGCGCCCGGCGAGAGTCTCCCGTGCGCCTGTAGGCGCGATGGACGGGTGAGTGCGTGGACTGTCTTTTGGTGCTTTTTGTGGCTATTGAATCCATGGCCTCAGGCGACCTCGACGAGGTCTTTTTCGACGCGGAGGTTTTCGATGATGAAATCCTGCCGCTTCGGCGTGTTTTTCCCCATGTAGAAGGTGAGGAGCTCGGTGCTGTTGTGCAGGTGGGCGAGCGTCACGGGTTCGAGGCGGATGTTCTCGCCGATAAAGTCCTTGAACTCCGACGGGCTCACTTCGCCGAGTCCCTTGAAGCGGGTGATCTCCGCATTCTGCCCGAGCTTGTGGAGTGCGGACTGTTTCTCGGCTTCGCTGTAGCAGTAGATCGTCTGCTTCTTGTTGCGCACGCGGAAAAGCGGTGTTTCCAGAATGGATACGTGGCCCTGCGTGATGAGGTCGGGGAAAAATTGCAGGAAAAACGAGAGCAGCAACAGCCGGATGTGCATGCCGTCGACGTCGGCGTCGGTGGCGACGATGACCTTGTTGTAGCGCAGGTGTTCGATGCCTTCCTCGATGTTGAGCGCGCTCTGGAGGAGGTGGAATTCCTCGTTTTCGTAGATGACCTTCTTGGTGAGGCCGAAGGTGTTGAGCGGTTTGCCCTTCAGCGCGAAGACCGCCTGCGTCTGCACGTCACGGCAGGAGGTGAGCGAGCCGGCGGCGGAGTCGCCCTCGACGATGAAGATGCTGCTCTCCTCGGCGCGCTTGTCTTTCGAGTCGAGGTGGATGCGGCAGTCGCGAAGCTTGCGGTTGTGGAGCGAGGCTTTTTTGGCGCGTTCTTTCGCGAGGTTGCGGATGCCGGAGAGTTCCTTGCGCTCGCGTTCGCTGGCCTCGATCTTGCGCTTCACGGCGTCGGCGGCCTCGGGATTGCGATGCAGCCAGTTGTCGAGGTGTTGCTGGAGAAACTGGATGATGAACTGGCGGACGCTGGGGCCTTTGGGGCCCATCTCGCTGGAGCCGAGCTTGGTCTTGGTCTGCGATTCGAACACGGGTTCCTGCACGCGGATCGAGACGGCGGCGATGATCGACTGGCGCACGTCGGCGGCCTCGTAGTCTTTCTTGAAAAAGTTGCGCACGGTGGCGACGACGCCTTCGCGGAAGGCCGCGAGGTGCGTGCCGCCCATGGTGGTGTGCTGGCCGTTGACGAAGGAGTAATATTCTTCGCCGTAGTGTTCGCCGTGGGTCAGCGCGACCTCGATGTCGGGCGCCTCGATGTGGGCGAGCGGATAGAGCGGTTCGCCGGTGAGTTTTTTGGTGAGCAGGTCTTTCAGGCCGTTTTCGGAGCGGTAGGGCTTGCCGTTGAAATAGAGCGTGAGGCCGCGATTGAGGAACGCGTAGTTCCAGAGCATTTCCTCGATGTACTCGGTGCGGAAGCGGAAGTCGGCTCCGAAGAGCGCCTCGTCGGGAGTGAATTCGATAATGGTGCCGTTTTTCTCGGTGGTGGCCTGGACCTTGTTGTCCTTGACGAGCTTGCCCTGGCGGAATTCGGCGATCTTGCACTGGCCGTCGCGAATGGCCTCGGCGCGGTAGCTGACGGAGAGGGCGTTGACGGCTTTCTGGCCGACGCCGTTGAGGCCGACGGCCTTCTGGAACGTCTCGCTGTCGTACTTGGCGCCGGTGTTGATGATGGAGACGCAGTCGACGAGTTTGCCGAGCGGGATGCCGCGTCCGTAGTCGCGGACGGTGAGGGTGCGTTCGTCGAGGTAGACCTCGATTTTTTTGCCGTGGCCCATCGTGAATTCGTCGATGGAGTTGTCGATGGTCTCCTTGAGCAGGACGTAGATGCCATCCTCGGCGTGGGCGCCGTTGCCGAGGCGGCCGATGTACATGCCGGGACGCAGGCGGATGTGCTCGAGAGGGGAAAGGGTCTTGATGGAAGATTCGGTGTAGTCGGCGGCCATGTGGGAAAAAGCGGAAACGCTGAAAACGGAAATGCTGAAATGAAGAGGAGAGACGGGAGACGAAAGGGCGCGGCTTAACTGCCGGGTTTCTCGACCGGGAGAGCGGCGAGTTCGGGCGGGAGCTGGTCGGCGGGATACGTCGGGAAACTGAGTTCGAGCAGCGACACGGCGGGCACGTCGAAGCGCATGGCACCGGCGCTGCGGTCCACGAGCATGCCGACCGCGACGGCCTCGCCGCCGCCCTGGCGGATCAGGTCGAGGCATTCGATGACGCGGCCGCCGCGCGTGACGACGTCCTCGGCCACGAGCACGCGTTCGCCCGGAGCGAAGCGGAATCCCCGGCGGAGCACGAGGCGGTCGTGCTCCTTCTCGGCAAAAATATAGCGGACGCCGGCCTGGCGGGCGATTTCCTGGCCGATCACCAGGCCGCCCATCGCCGGGGCGAGCACGGTCTGGAAAGCGACGCCCCGGGCGCGGAGTTTTTCAAGGAGGAGCTCGGCGAGCCGCTGGACGGCGCCCATGTCCTGGCACACCTGGGCGCACTGGAAGTAGTGGCCGCTGTGGAGGCCGGACCGGAGGACGAAATGGCCGCGAAGGAGAGCCCGGGTGCGGGTGAAGATATCGAGGATTTCCTGCTGTTGTGCATCCATAGGGAGAAGGGACAACGCTGGTGAGCGTCGCGGCGCTTGCCAGAAAGAAAAACGCGCGGTTTTTGCGGCCCGGGCAGGGACTGCGGCCCGCAGGCAGGGACGTCTCTCATGCTGCCCGCGGTGAATCAGGATCAACGTCCCGAAACCTCCGGATTTTCACACCCAGCCCGCAAAGGGCGCAAGGACTTGCTGATGGTGAACTTCGCGTTCTTCGCGATCTTTGTATAAAATAACGGATGTGACGCGGAGCGTCGTGGCGCGGGCGTCTCGCTCGCATCTGCTGGAGGTGCCTCTCAGCCTTGTCTCGGGGCGGCGCTCCCGCGCCGTCTGCGGGCGAGACGCCCGCGCCACTTCTCCTCCGTCGCGTAACATCAGTAAATTCATGAACATCCGGGGTGCCGGTGCAAGCCGGTCCGGCTCGGGCAACGGACCCGTCGCGGGCTCCGGATGCCTCGTCATCGGCCCGTCATCGACCGATCCGCTTTGACTCCGCCGGGGCGCGGACCTTGCTTCCTGGTTTTACTGACAACCTGACAACCTGACGAACGACTCCGGTTTCTCGCGCGCATGATCTCGATCCGCATCCAGAATCTTACCAAACGCTTCGGGTCCACGGTCGCGCTGGACGACCTTTCGCTGACCATCGAGCCCGGGGAGCTGTTTTTTCTGCTCGGGCCGAGCGGGTGCGGCAAGACGACCCTGCTCCGGAGCCTGGCCGGGTTTGCCGAACCGGACACGGGGCGGATCCTGTTTGGCGAGGACGACGTCACCCGGCTGCCTCCGCACCGGCGCAACACCGGCATGGTGTTCCAGAGTTATGCGCTCTGGCCGCACCTGACGGTCGCGGGCAACGTCGCCTTTGGCCTGGAAGAGCGCAAGGTGCCGCGGGCCGAAATCCGGCGGCGGGTGGACGAGGCGCTCGCCTCCGTCCACATGACGCATTGCGCCGACCGCAAGCCCAACCAGCTTTCGGGCGGGCAACAGCAACGCGTGGCGCTCGCCCGCGCGCTGGTCGTGCGGCCGCGGTGCCTGTTGCTCGACGAGCCGCTCTCCAATCTCGATGCCAAGCTGCGCCTGGAAATGCGCATGGAGATCCGCCGCGTGTGCAAGGAGGCCGGGTTGACGACCGTTTACGTGACGCACGACCAGAAGGAGGCGCTTTCAGTGGCCGACCGGATGGCCGTCCTCGACGCCGGGAAGGTTCTGCAAACGGGCGCGCCGCGCGAGGTTTACTGCCGGCCGGTGTGCAAGGCGGTGGCGCATTTCATCGGCGAGACGGATTTTGTCGAGGGGCGGGTCATCTCGCGCGGCGCGCCGGGACAGGGCGCGGAGATCGCGGTGGACACGGCGCTGGGCCGGTTCGTCGGCGTGGCCGGAGATCCAGCGACGGCGACGGCGGCGGGTCCGGGCGCGCTGGCCGAAGGCGCGCGCGTGACGTTGTCGATCCGGCCCGAGGCGTGGACGTTGCGCGAGAGCGGCGCCTCTGCCAACACCCTGCGCGGCCGGATCGGCGAGTGCGTGTACCTCGGCGAGGTGGCGCAATACGGTTTTGTGACCGGTGGCGGCAGCGCGGCGGGCGGCGGCGCGAACTCCGGCGCGGGCGGGGCCGGGGAGCCGCGCACGATCAAGGTGTACGAACTCAATCCGCGCCACATCGGCGCGGCGGCGCGCGAGCGGGAACTGTTTGCGCACGTGGCGCCGGAGGATGTGGTTGTACTGACGCGCTGAATACCCCCCCCCGGCCAACCCATGTTCACGCTTCGCAACAGCCTCGTCCTGCTCGTCATCGCGGTCATCGTGGCCCTGCCGTTCCTGCTGCGTCCGGCGCGCGAGGCGCCGGGGCGGGCGGACGACACGCTTGTCATCCTTTCGCCGCACAACGAGGCCATCCGCCAGGAGTTCCAGACGGCGTTCGCCCGCTGGTGGCGCGAGCGGACGGGCCGGACGGTGTATGTGGACTGGCGCAGCGTCGGCGGCGCGAGCGAGATCGCCCGGTATCTGGAAGGCGAATACGCGGCGGCCTTCCGCTACCACTGGACGCGCCGGCTGGGGCGGCCATGGAGTTTTGCCGTGCAGGCGGCCTACGCCAACGGGCGCCTGCCGGCCTCGGCCACGGCGGAGGAAAAGGAGGCGCGGGCGGCGTTTCTGGCCTCGGACGCCGGGTGCGGCGTGGACCTGTTTTTTGGCGGAGGCACCTATGATTTCATTGTGCAGGACCGGGCCGGGCGGCTGATCGACAGCGGCGTGGTGGCGGCGCATCCGGACTGGTTTTCCGACGAGGCGATTCCCCAAAAACATGCCGGCGACGATTACCGGGGCAGGGAAGGGCGCTGGCTGGGGACGGTGCTGAGCGCGTTCGGGATCGTCTACAACCGCGTGTCGCTGGAACGCCTGGGCCTGCCTGCCCCGGAGCAATGGACGGATCTCGCCGATCCGCGCTATTTCGGCGAGGTGGCGCTGGCCGATCCGACGAAGAGCGGGTCGATCAACAAGGCGTTTGAAAACCTCATCCAGCAACAGATGCACCGCAGGGTGCGCGAGCGCGCCGCAGGGAACCGGGCCGCCGCTGGGAAAAATCTGAAATCTGAAATTTCAGATTTGAAATCGCAGGAGCCGGCCCCGCCGGCGGAGGCTGAGGCCGCTGCGGTGGCGGCAGGGTGGGCGCAGGGCTTGCAGTTGATCCAGCGGATCGCGGCCAACGCCCGTTATTTTACCGACAGCGCGCAGAAGGTGCCGATCGACGTGGCGGCGGGCAACTGCGCGGCGGGGATGTGCATCGATTTTTACGGACGGCAGCAGGTGGAGGCGTTGTTGCGACGGGGCGAGAGCGACCGCCTGGCGTACGTGTCGCCGGAGGGAGGCACCGCGTATTCGGTCGATCCGGTGGCGATGCTGCGCGGCGCGCCCAATCCGGAGGTGGCGCGCGGGTTTATCGAGTTCGTGCTCGGGATGGAGGGGCAGCGGCTTTGGGATCAGAAGGCGGGGACGCCCGGCGGGCCGGAGCGGTTTGCGTTGCGGCGCCTGCCGGTGCGAAAGGATTTTTATAACTTGCCGGGAATCGATGCGCTGCGGAGTGATCCGGACGAAAAACCGTACGCGGTGGCCGAACCGCTCGTTTACCGGGCGGACTGGTCGGGCAGTCTGTTCAACGAACTGCGTTTCATCATCCGGGCGATGTGCTTGGATTCGCACCGCGAACTGAAGCAGGCGTGGCGCGCCATCCACGCCGCCCGCGAGCGCGGCGACACCGGGGCCGCCGATGCGGCGCTGGCGGTGATGCTCGACGTGAGCGCGGTGGACTACGCCGCGGCGGGCGGCCCGATCAAGGCGGCTCTCGGCGCGCGCGACAAGGCCGAGGAGATCCGGCTGGCCGCGACGCTCGGCGCGCACTTTCGCGCGCAGTACCGGCGGGCGGCGGCGCTGGCGAGGGAGTGAGACAGGCGGGAGGATTTTCGATTTTTGGTTCTCATTGGGTCTGATACCCCGAAGCAAGCTCCGGGGATTTTTACTCGCGGTTTTCGATTGAAGACAGACCTCCGCGGCGCGGCAGCGCCCAATCGGGAATCGAAAATCTTCCCTCGCCGGGTGGCGTTACAGCTTCCGGATGCTCACGCCGGCGTCGGCCAGCAGCGGCTCGACCAGCGGGTCGTTTTTGTAATCGTCACGGTAGCGGACCTCCGCGATGCCGGCGGCGGCGAGGATCTTTGCGCAGTTGATGCAGGGGAAATGGGTGACGTAGGCCACGCATCCCTCCAGCGAACTGCCCCGGCGGGCGGCGTCGGCCACGGCATTCTGCTCGGCATGGACGGTCGCCTGCTCGTGCCCGTCACGGACACGCGACACATGCGGAGTGCCGGGAAGGAACCCGTTGTAGCCGGCGGCGACGAGCCGGTTGCGACGATCGCCTCCGCTGACGATCACGCAGCCCACGTGCAGCCGTTCGCACGGGCTGCGGGTGGAGAGGAGCACCGCCGTGGCCATGAAATAATCATCCCACGACGGCCGCTCGCCAAACCGGGTGGTGGCTTCGGCAATCAGATCGACAGGGGAAACGGGTCCGCTCATGCGCCACTCGCTAGCCTGTCCGGCGGCGTTTGTCACTCCGAACCACTCCGAAGTGTGCGCGAGGCGCCTTCTTCCCCGCACGCCCGCTCACACCGCGCTTGTCTTGCCCGGGCCGGGCCGCAATTTTTTAACCGATATGGCCCGCCCGGATTTACAAACGCAGTTTGCCGCCGATGCGCTTCGCAAGCGCATCCGCCACGGCGATCATGCCGCGTACCGGCTGCCCGGGGAACGCCAGCTCGCGCTCGAGCTCGGGCTCAGCCGGCAGACCGTGAGGCGTGCCATCCGGCTGCTCGCCGCCGAGGGCGTGCTCGCCCGCGGCGAGACCGGCCGGCTGCGCATCGCCTCGGGCGGCGAACAGCCGGGAGGAAGCCGCCGCGGGATCATTGCCTACGTGCGCCCTGCCGCCGCTTCCTATGAAATCGATCGCTGGCGGCAGGATATCGAGAAAGCCGTCGCCACCCGCCATGCCGTGGTGCGCTCGATCGTTTACGAACACCTCAACGACACCGCGATCAGCGCGGCGCTCGGCGGCGGTTTCGACGGCGTGTTTTTTCATCCGAGCGGAGCCCGGATGGCTCCCTGGCTGACCGGGCGCCTCCGCGATGTGAGCACGCGGGTGGTGGTGCTCGATCACGATGCGAGTCCCCACGGCCTGCGCTCGGTGGCGGTGTTTCCGGTGGCGGCCGGGCGCAAGCTGCTCGACCACCTCGCCCGGCTCGGCCATCGCCGGATCGATTGCCTCAATGTGCAGACGCACAATTCCGTGATCGAGGCGCGTATCGGCCTGTGGCGGACGTTTCTGGCCGAACACCGGCTCGCCGGCACGCTCTACTCGCCCCGGGCCCTGACCCTCGACGCGGCACGCGACGAAGTGCTGGCCCGGCTCGGTGACTCCGGCGGCGATCCGGTGGGCACCGCGTTTTTCTGCACCACGCTCTACGCCGCGATCGGCGGCATGCGCGCCCTGCACGAAGCGGGCCTTTCAATCGGCCGCGACGTGTCGGTGTGCGCCATCAACGACGAGGGCATGGCGCCGTTCCTGATCCCGTCGCTCACCAGCCTGCGCTCGCCGTCGCGGGTGCCGTACCTGGGCAAGGCCGTGGACTGGATGCTCGGCGACACGGAGTGGAAAACCCCCTCGCTTCTCCAGCCGCGCACCGCGCCGCTTTTCCTCGGCGAATCGACGGGCCCGGCTCCCGCCCTGCCGGCCGTCGCCGCCCGATCCTGAGCCCATGCAACCGATTGCCACACACATTCACATCAAGGGAGCCCGGGAGCACAACCTGAAGAACCTCGAACTGCGCCTGCCGCGCGGGAAGCTCGTGGTCATCACGGGACCCTCCGGCTCGGGCAAATCGTCGCTCGCCTTCGACACGATCTACGCCGAGGGCTACCGCAAGTACATGGAGTCGCTCTCCACCCAGGCGCGCCAGGTGCTCGAGCAACTGAAACGGCCCGACGTCGATTTCATCCACGGCCTCTCGCCCGTCCTCGCCATCGAGCAACGCACAGGCGGCGGCTCGCCGCGCAGCACCATCGCCACCGTCACCGAAATCGCCGACTACGCCCGGCTCCTCTGGGCGCTCCACGGCGAACAGCGTTGCCCGAAAGACGGCGGCCGTGTCGTGCAGCGTTCGCTCGACGACAACGTGGCCCGCGTCCTCGCCGAAGCCCCGGGCCAGCGCATCATGCTGCTCGCGCCCGCGCTCGTCGCCCGGCCGAGCGTGCTCCGCGAGGAACTGCCGCGCCTGCGCCAGCGCGGCTTCCAGCGCATCCGTCTCGACGGCAACAACGAAAACGGCGTCGGCATCCGCAACCTCGACGATCCTCACCTCATCCCCGCCGGCACACGCGAGATTGCCGTGGACCTCGTCGTCGATCGCCTCGTGGCCGTCGAGGACCAGCGCAGCCGCCTCGCCGACTCGCTCGAACTCGCCTTTCGCGAGGGCAAGGACCGCGCCATCGTCCTCGCGCAAAAATCCGCCGCCGATCCGTGGCGCGAGATTCCGCTGAGCCAGACGCTCGCCTGCGAGATTTGCGGCGACGTTTTCGAAAAACTCACGCCGCGCCATTTTTCCTTCAACCACTCCGAAGGCGCGTGCCCGACCTGCGGCGGCATCGGACGCAAACTCCGTTTCGTGCCCGAACTCGTCATTCCCGATCCGGAAAAATCCGTCCGCGAGGGGGCGATCAAGCCGTGGCGGATCGGCGGGAAAAACCTCATCATCAAACATAACGCCCAGCTCAAGCAGCTCGCCGAACAACTCCCGTTCGACGCCGACACGCCCTGGAAAGACCTGCCCGAAAAGACCCGCGACACGATCCTGCGCGGAGCCGGCGAGCGGCTGTTTGCCTTCAAGCTGAAACGCATGCGCGAGCCTCGCGCCCTGCCTTTCCCGGGGGTGATCGCGGACCTCGAGGCAAGTTTCCGCGAGACGGACAGCGACGGGTTCCGCGCCCGGCTCACGACCTACATGGTGAGCGGCGAATGCCCCGAATGCCACGGCACGCGGCTGAATGCGCGCAGCTCGAACGTATTTGTGCGGGCATCCGGGACGTGGCACGGGCTTCCAGCCCGTGAGAGTTGCCCCTCCGCCGTGGCACGGGCTGGAAGCCCATGCCACGACAAACCCACGGGCTGGAAGCCCGTGCCACGTCAATCCCCTCCGCTCTCCATCACGGATTTTTTCCACCTCGACGTCGCCGCCGCCCATGCCGTGGCGGCCGGGCTGGCCGAAACGCTCGGGGGCAACGACGCCCTGCGCGAGATCGTCACCGGCATCGAACAACGCCTCCGTTTTCTCCTCGAGACCGGGCTGGGCTATCTGACGCTCGACCGCGATTACGACACGCTTTCCGGCGGCGAGGCCCAGCGCGTGCGGCTCGCCACCCAGCTCGGCATGGGCCTGATGGGCGTCATCTACGTCCTCGACGAGCCGAGCATCGGACTGCATCCGCACGACAACCGGAAGCTCCTCGACACGCTTCGCGAGCTGCGCGACCACGGCAACACCGTCCTCGTCGTCGAGCACGACGAAGACACCATGCGCATGGCCGACGAGATCGTCGAACTCGGTCCCGAAGCCGGCACCGAAGGCGGACGTATCCTGTTTCAGGGTACGCCCGAGGCGCTCATGGCCGCGCCGTCGCGCCAGACGCGCACCGGACCCTACCTCGCCCGCAAGCTGGCCATCACCAGGGACGCCAGAACCAGGGACACCGACGGCGCTTTCCTCACCGTTCGCGAAGCCCGCGCCAACAACCTGCGCGGTGTCGACGCGCGTTTCCCGGTCGGGCTGCTGACGTGCGTCACCGGTGTGTCCGGCTCGGGCAAGAGCACGCTCGTCAACGACATCCTCGCCACCGCCGCCGCCCGCAAGCTCAACGGCGCGAAAGCCCTCCCCGCCGCCCACCGCGCCATCGAGCACCTCGATTTTTTCGAAAAACTCGTGCAGGTCGACCAGTCGCCGATCGGCCGCTCGCCGCGCTCCAATCCGGCGACCTACACGGGGCTCATGGACCTGCTGCGCGATCTCTTCGCGCAGGTGCCGCTCGCCAAGGTGCGCGGCTACAAGGCCAGCCGTTTTTCGTTCAACGTCCGCGGCGGGCGCTGCGAACGTTGCCAGGGCGACGGCGTGATCAAGCTCGACATGCAGTTCATGGCCGATGCGTACGCGCCGTGCCCGAGTTGCGGCGGCCGGCGTTTCAATCGCGAGACGCTCGAAGTGCTTTTTCACGGCAAGTCGATCGCCGACGTGCTCGACATGACAGTGCGCGACGCCATCGGCCTTTTCCGCAACATCCCGCGTGTGATGGACAAGCTTGCCACGCTCGACGCCGTGGGGCTCGGCTACCTCACGCTCGGGCAGTCCGCCACGACGCTCTCCGGCGGCGAGGCCCAGCGGATAAAACTCTCGCTCGAGCTCAGCAAGCGGCAGCAGGGCAACACGCTCTACATCCTCGACGAACCCACGACTGGCCTGCACTGGGTGGACATCCAGCACCTCATGGACCTGCTCTTCAAGCTGCGCGACGCCGGCAACACGCTGATCGTGATCGAGCACAATCTCGACGTGATCAACATCGCCGACTGGCTGATCGATCTCGGTCCCGGCGGCGGCAGCGCGGGCGGCGAGATCATCTACGCCGGCCCCCGTGCCGGCATCGAGAGCGAGCCGCGCAGCCTCACCGGCCAGGCGCTGAAACGCTGGCGCGAGGCGGCGCGCTGAACCGGCGACCCGGCGACACTGCGCGTCGTCACCACAGGCGGATCGTCGGAAAAAGCCTGGGGCTGCCGGAGCTGGCGTGGAACATCAGCCGGATGTTTTCCGTCATCATCAGGCAGGCGGGCCGTTCGGCGACGGCGGGAGAGCGGGACGCCCGGATGGCAAGCACCTCCGGGAACAAATCCGTTTTCCCCAAGCCCGCTTGGGAAATGTCTTGCCCCGGCCGCTTATTCTAGTGGTTATGCCCATGCAACCACGATGCGCCTTGTCATAGACACCAATATTCTCGTTTCGGCCCTCCGCTCCTCGCAGGGCGCGTCGCGCGCGGTTTTGAACCTGCTTTACGAAAACCCGCAGGGCTTCACACCGGTTTTGTCCGTCCCCCTTTATCACGAATACCAGGATGTTCTCTGTCGCCCTGGTATGGTGCCGATTCCGCGCAAGGACATCATGGCTTTTTGCCGCGCCTTTGCCGCGATGTCCGTTCACCAACCCATTTATTTTCTCTGGCGTCCGCAACTCCCCGATCCCAAGGACGAAATGGCCCTTGAACTGGCGGTTGCCGCGGGTGCCGATTACATAATCACACACAACATTTCCGACTTTCCCATCACCAGCCACTTCGGCGTCACTGCACTCACGCCGGGCAAATTCCTGTCACAAATCCATATCAAGACACCATGAGCAACATCACCCTCCGAGTCCCTGATTCCGTTCACGAGCAAGCCCGCAATCTCGCCCGGAGCGACGGCATTTCCGTCAACAGTTTTTACGCCTCGGCGGCTGCGGAAAAAATCGCCGCGATGCGCACAGTCGAATACCTCCGCGAAGAAGCCGCCAGATCGACGCCGTCCGATTTCCTGCGCGTTCTCAACATGGCCCCCAAGGTTCCGCCCGCCCCGGAGGACGTCCTGCCTGCTCGCACACCCGCCCCCCAAAAAACACCCCGACGCCGCGCCGGTTCCCGGCCCCTTTCCGGCCACCGACGAAAGGCTTCCCACGCCTGATTCCCTCCCCCGGAGCCTGCGAACTTGCGTTCGCAGCTACAGGACGCGGGCCGGCTAAACGGATACTGGCGAAGCCCCTGCATCGCAGGCCGTTCCGCTTCGGGATGCGAAACGTATGAACCAGGCAGGTTAGCGGTTCCCGCTGCTGATTATCCGGGCAACAGGCGAAGGTCGGGGACGTGGAAATCGGCGGCGGGCAAGGCGGCGGGAGAGCCGACGCCGACGGCTTTCATGCCGGCGCGGTGCGCGGCCTCGATGCCGGCCCCGGCATCTTCATAGACAACGCATTCCGCTGGCGGGAGGCCCACCTGGCGGGCGCCGAGGAGAAAAACTTCGGGGTCGGGTTTGGCCCTGGTGACGTGGTTGCCGTCAACAATCGCGTCGAAGAGTTCGGTGATGCGGAGATTATCCAGAATCAGGGGAGCGTTTTTGCTGGCGGAGCCGAGGGCGATTTTCACGCCGCGGGCACGGAGTTTTTTCAGGTAATCGCGCGCGCCGGGGAGGAGTTCGGAGGCGTCCATTTTGCGGATGTACTCCACATACCATGCGTTTTTGCGGGCGGCCATCGCCTCGCGTTCCTGCGGGGTGACGGCGATACCGCCGATCTCGAGGAGGATTTCCAGCGAGCGAATCCGGCTGACGCCCTTGAGTCGTTCGTTGTGCGCCTCGGTGAAGGTGAAGCCGAGTTCGGCAGCGAGGCGTTTCCACGCGAGGTAGTGATAGCGGGCGGTGTCAACGATGACGCCGTCGAGATCGAAGATCGCACCACGGGCGGTGGTGATGAACGAGGGAAGAGATGAAGCGAACCTGGCAGGCATTGGAGGAGGAGGGCAGTCAGGACGCGGGTCGCGTGAGGGTTTGTCCGGGGGCGCAGGTGACGGGCTGCCCGGCGAGGACGAAGGGAGCGGGCGCGGTGTTGGCGACGTCGGCGGCGAGTGTGATGGCATCGGGCGTGATGGAGGCGGCGAACCATTGGCCGCGCCAGGTGAAGCGGAAGGCGAGACGTTGCCATTTTTCGGGAAGGCGCGGCGTCAGGCGCATGATGTCGTTGCCGTGCTCGTCCCTGGCGAGGCGGAGTCCGCCGAAACCGAGGACGGCGGTCATCCACGCGCCGCCGTTGGCGGCGGGGTGCGTGCCGCCGATGTAGATGCCGCCGGAGTATTGTTTGGCGTCGCCGGCGAGGTCGATGGTGGCGGTGCGCAGGAAGTATTTGAAGGCGTAGTCGGTGCGTCCGAGCTCGGCGGCGAGGAGGGCATAGACGCAGGGGCTGAGACTGGAGCCGTGCTCGGTGCGCGGCTCGTAAAAATCCCAGTTGGCGCGTTTCACGTCGTCCGAAAAATCCTCGGAAAAGAGGTGGAGCATGAGCACGACGTCAGCCTGCTTGATGACCTGGGTGGAGGTGGCGATGCCGTGTCCGCCGCCCCAGTATTCGGTGGGGTTGAGGACGCGCTTTTTGACTTCGGCGGGCGTGGTGTTTTCGAGTTTGTGGTAACCGGTGAATTGCTCGATGACGCCGGTCTCCGGGTCGGGCGCGGGACGGAAAAGCAACGTATCCATCTCGCGGATGCGCTGAAGGTCGTCGGCGCAGTCGAGGCGCCGGAGGAGAGTGGCGCAGGCGGCGGGGTGTCTTTTTTCGAGGAGGTCAACAACGGCGAGGGCAATGCGCAGGGTGGCGGATGCCATCGCGGTGGTGAAGGCGTTGTTGTCGACGCGCTCATGGTATTCGTCGGGACCGACGACATCGAGGAGCTCGTAACGGTTTTTCTCCGGCTTGAACCACGCATAAGAGAGAAAGAAGCGGGCGCATTCGAGGATGACTTCGGCGCCGCCGTCGGTGAGCAGGGTTTCGTCGCCGGTGAGCCGGTAATGGCGCCAGATGGCGAAGGCGACGTCCGCGCTGATGTGGACTTGCTTGTCGCGGAAATGGGTTCGCATGGGGCGGCCCGTGAAGACGTCGGTGAAGTTGAAGAGCGTGCAGGCGTCGTCGCCGGTTTCCTGGCTTTCCCATGCGTAGAAAGCGCCTCGACAGCCGTATCCGGCGGCCTTGCGGCGCGCGCCGCCGAGGGTTTTTATCCGGTAGCGCATGAGGCGGCGTCCGAGCGCGGGCTGGGTGTGGTCGAAGAAGGGGGACATGAATATTTCCGTATCCCAAAAAACGCCGCCCTTGTAAACTTGGCCGGAAAGCCCGCGCGCGGGGATGGAGCAGCGGTCGCTGGCGGGCGCGATGATGAGAAGCTGGTAGATGCTGTAGCGGAGGGCGAGTTGCGAGTCGTCGTCGCCCTCGATGAGCACGTCGGAGTCGCGCCAGCGGGCGTCCCAAACTGCACGGCTGGCGGCGAGGAGCGCGGCGCGTCCGGCACCGTCGGCGGCGCGTCCGGCGGCAAGCGCGGTGCCGGCGGTGGCGCGGGCGTCGTTGCCATGCCCGGGTCCGGTGACTATGGCGACGTATTTTTCAAATGAATACGTATCGCCGGCGGAAGCCTCGAATTCGAATCGCCGATGAATGGCCTGCGCGGAACGAACGGTTTCGGACGGAGGGAGGTTGTTTGAGCGAATGGCCTCGGCCACGGCGACGGGGACGGATTTTTCCCCGGTGAGTGCGGTCAGGAGGTGGATGCCGTCTTCCTCCCGGCCTTCGAAGCGTCCGAGGTGGGGACCGTTGAGGTCCCACACGTCGCCATCGATGCCGGTTTCGAGACGGACGCGGCAGGGGCGCGTGACCGTGAGCGAGAGCGACATGACGCCGAGCCGGGTGTCGGCAAGACTGAGAAAACGGTCGGCGCAAAGGGTGGCTTCGGCGCCGTCGGGCAGGCGGAAAACCGTCTCGCGTGAATGGACGGCGCCGCGCAGGTCAAGCGACTGGCGGTGGCGGACAAGCGGCGTGGTGAGAACGGAGAGTGGCGTATCGTCAACGATGATACGCGCGTTGAAGGCGTGGGGCGCGTTGACGGGTTCGCGCCATTTGTCGCTAACCTGGTCGTAGAGCCCGGCGAGGGTGCAGGCCGCAAGCTGGTTCTTGTCAAACTCCTCAAGCGTGCCGCGGACGCCCATCACCCCGTTGGCAATGATAAATTTGCTGCCGTTTTTCTCAATATCGCCGGATTGGAAGCCCTCGTGATGAATGGACCAGAGAGAGGAAGGGTTCATGTGTTTGTTGACGCAAATGTCGGTGAGAAAGAGGGGTGTGGAGAATTCGGATACGACCGGACATCAATCGCCTGTTTCCAGCCACGCGGCCCGGATGGCTTCCACGCCGCGCCAAGCCGCGAGCGCCTGCTCTTGCTGCGCCGGATCATCGAAGTTCACATGGCACGCGGACAGATCGACAACGTCCACGCCACATTGACGGATGACGGCGGCTACGCCGGCATTGTCGCTGATATGGCGGAAGGAGAAACTTTTCACGCCCGGTTCGCGGGCGAGGTCAAAGGGGACGGTGTTGTTGTTCATGATGGAAGGGTGAAAGTGGCGCTGGCGTCCCGCCCGCTTCGGAAAAGATTGCGGGCGGGACGCCCGCGGAACACGGGCTGGAAGCCCGTGCCACTTTTTCTGTCAATCGGGCAGGATGCCCATGCCACATTGCGGGCGGGACGCCCGCGCCACACGCTCCCGTGCCAATGCCAATGTTCCCAACGCACTCCTCTTATCGCGGCATCAGGCCGGACGGGAGCGTGATGTTGTTTTCGATTTTGACACCGGCTGCGGCAGAGGGGAGGGCGGGAAGGGTTCCGTCGGTGGTGTTACCCGTCACGACGAGCGAGAGAGGAGCACGGTTGGTTTTGGCGGGTTGCACGGAGAGTGCGTCTTTCCAGCCATAGATGAAGTTGCCCTGGATGAAACCGAAGAGGGCGTTGTTGGGGCTGAGAACGATGGCAGGGCTGTTGCCTTTGACGACCGTGGCGGATTCGGTGCCGGTGGCCTTGGCCTTGTCGTCTTCGTCGGTGAAGAGAAGATACGGAATGGCCTGGGCTTCGGCGGCCTTGCGCGCATCGGCGGCAACGGCGTCGTCGGCATCGGTTTCGATGGGAGCTTCGCGACGGAGGATGTTGTCCTTGACGAGGACGGTGTCGGCGCGGCCCTTCACATTGACAATGAGATCCTCGTAGGGGAGGCGGGAAACGAATTCGTTGCCCATGACGGTGAGGCGGCCTTGATCCACTTTGTCGATACGGCCGTTGATGAATTTGTTGCCGCTGATGGTGACGTCGCGTCCGCGCTGGATGGTGATGGCGGTGGAGCGTTCGGTGAGTTCGCTGACGAAGAGGTTGCCATCGATGTGAACGGAGCCCGCTCCGTACCGGTCTTCCTTGTTGGCGGGGCCGTGATGGAGGCGGATGAAGGGGCCGAGGTATTTGGCGGGCGTGTCCCACCAGCTCCATTCGGAGGACCAGGGTTCGTGGCGGACGATGATCTGGTTGCCGGTGATGAGGAGTTTTTCGCCCCAGTACATGGAGACAATGCCGCCGGCGGTGGAGTTGATGGAGATGTTGTTGGAGAAAACGATGTTTTCGCCGCCTTCGGTGCCGTAGGCGTAGTCGGAGATGAAGCGGGCGATGTTGCCATCGATGACGACCTGGCGGCCCTTGTTGCCCCAGGCGAGGGTATTGCCGTATTCGGCGTAGTTGTTCTGGATAAGAACGTCGAAGGAGCCGGAGGTGTGCTTGTTCCAGTTGGCGTCGCCGGGTTTGATGTCGCGGAAGGCCTTGGTGGCGCTGCCGAGCGGGACTTCGGGGGCTTTGCGCGAGGGATCGGGGGAGCCGCCAAACCAGGAGACCTGATATTTCACGTCGCGCGACCAGTTGTCGTGATGGCGGAAGTTTTCCGTGCCCATCGAAAAGCTGCTGAGGTTGTTGCCGGTGATCATGCGGTTGCCGCGGGCGGTGACGTTGGCGCAGTTGATGGCGGCGAGCATGGCGTGGAGGCGTTGGCCGGTGGAGTTTTCCAGGACAACGTTGCGGCTGTTTTCAACGACGAGGAGGCGCTGGTTGTTGTACGAGCCGAGGTGGGTGTATTTTTTGCTGCCGTCGGGGTTGAAGAAACGCCCCTTGCGGGCGCGCTCGGCAAGGGGGAGGAGTTGGCGCGGGTCGCTGTTTTCCACATGGACGCCGGTGACGATGAGGTCGCTCACGCCGTCGGCATAAATCAGTTTCTGGACGGGCGTGGTTTTTTCGGTGGCTCCGTTCCAGGCAAAATCGTGGCGGAGCCCTTCGATGTGCACGCGGTCGCCGGTGATGATGAGGAGGGTTTTGTCGTCGGTGATTTTTTCGGGGATGGGAACGAGGCGGGCCTTGGGGTCAAAGGTGAGTGTGATGTCGCCCGGAATACGCAGGGTGCCGGTGTGCCATTGGCCGGGGGGGATGGTGAGCCGCCCGTCGGATTTTTTGTCGGAGGCGTCGCCTGCGCGATTGAGGGCGGCTTGAAGAGCGGCGGTGTTGTCGGCGCCGGGCGTGGTGTTGAGCGCGGGCGTGGCGGCGGTCACGGCGGGGGGGAGAGCCGCAAAAGCGGATAGAATGAGGAGGGTTCGGAGGAGCGGTGTCATGGGTGAATGGCTGTTTCAGCCTTCAGGTTTTTGTTTGTCAGGCGGTGGCGAATACGGGGGGGATGGATTCGGAAAGGGAAGATGGGGGGGATGGGGGGCAGGCCTTGAAAGGGACGGGATGGCGCAGGCGCTCCGCGTAGTGCCAGAGGCGGTGGAAGGTGATGCGGTTGGAGTCGTGAAAATTGGGCGCGCCGTCGTAACCGACCCGGGCGAGGTAGATGATGTCGTCGCCGTCGAAATGCCAGTCGATGTACTGGAAACCGGTTTTTTTGTAGGAGGTTTCGGGGTCGAGAGACTGGTCGTCGGTGAGGAGCGTCGCGCAGACGGACCAGTTCCACAAGTCGGGCGAGGAGCAGAGGGTGAGGAGGTTGCGGCGGGAAACGCCGAGGAAGGGCACGTCGGCGGGCGTGCCGTCGGCGAGGGGGATGCGTCCGGCGGCGGGATTGGAGAGCGTGAGGTAGAGGCCGCTGCGGGGGTCGCGGCGGATGGTGAACTTGTGGGTGCCGCCGGGGAAGTCGAAGAAGCCGGTGGCAGGATCGAAATCGAGGCGTCGTCCGTTATCCGATACGCGGAGGCGGGCGGCCTGGTCGGGCATGGGTTCGGCGTTGACGCGAAGGATGTTCCAGACGGTGCCGTCGGGCGCGGCCACGCAGTTGCCTTCGAGCCAGCCGGGGTTGGTGGCAATCCCCCAGCGTTCGACGGGAACCCAGGCGGGATCGAAGGGAATTTTGTTGCTCATGGTCCAGTTGGCGGCGTTGAGCAGATCGGCGTCTTCGGGAGCGGAGATGACGAGCGACTGAAACCCGCGTCCCCAGACGCAGGGGGTGCAATCTTCGAATGCCCGGTAGATGCGCCCTTCGTGGACAAGCACAGGGACGGGCGCGCCGTGGTAATTGGGGCCGGTCTCGCGGGGGCCGCCGGGAAAGAGGAGGCCGGTTGTTGAATTTTGGGGACGGGTCCAGGTGTTGCCGCCGTCGTCGCTGCGGCGGAGGGTGATGGAACCGTAACTACGCGAACAGCCGAGGAGCCAGAGGGCGCCGCGGTGGAGAAAGAGGGTGGCCCAGTAAATGTTGTCGAGGTGGGAGACGTTGCACCAGGTACGGCCGTTGTCGGTGGAGCGATGGAGGCTGGTGAGCGCGCCCTCGCCGTCGATGGCTCCGGGGCTGCCGGGGCCGAAATAGTCGTGCGTGGCCAGCAATGTGCCGTCGGGCAGGCGCACGAGGCTGGGGCTGCCGAGGTAGGTTTTGGTCGCGGGGTCCTGGTAGTGGACTTCGGTGAACGTCATGATGAGTTTTCGTTTCGTGGCCCCGTCGCGTGCGGGTGTGTTTGCATGGCGGTGGCGTGGTGGCGCGCTGGCACGCGTCCGGTGGCGGATTGGCGGGAAAAGCCACCGCTCCGGGGACGCGGGCCTGGCTTATTGGTCGTAGGCGGGATCGCCGATGGGAGCGTTGTCCTTGGAGCCGTCGTAGGCGGGGTCGGCGCGGAGATGGTCGCCGATCATGATCTGGCTGGCTTTGAGGGTGCGGATGTGGCCGTCCGCATAGAGGACGTTGACTTTGCCGGCATGGGGTTTGGGGGTGGCCGTCCTGAGCCGCAGGGGGTTGGTTTCGTAGTCCTTGCTTTCGAACCACTGGAGGATGCTGTTTGAGGGAGCTTCCGTGCAGTGGTCTATGCCGAGGAGGGTGCGCGAGGGGGCGGTCATGCTGGAGAAGGGTCTGCCGCTGACTTGATCGCTGATGCCAAAGGTCCACCAGAGGGCCTGGCCGCGTTCTTTGTAGGGGCGGTTGTGTTTGCTGGTGCAGGCCATGGTGCCGTACATGATGGCTTTGATCTTGTCGTAGCCGGCTGACGCTGGCATGGGGCTGGTTCCGGGGATGCCCAGATAAGGGGCGATCTGGTACCAAGGTTCTTTCGTGGGGCGGTTAGGGTCGGGGGGCGGGTTTATGGTGATGGGGAATTTGTCCTTGTTGTCGTTGATGTAGAGTTTGATGGCGGTGTCCCACTGGCGCCAGTTGGAGACGCATTTGGCGGTGCGGGCGGTGTCGCGGACCTGGCCGACGACGGGGATGATGATCGCCGCGAGGATGCCTATGATGGCGATGACGGTAAGGAGCTCGATCAGAGTGAAGGCGCGGGGGGGGATGTTATTGGTTTTCATGGGGAAAAAAGGAGAGCAGTCAGGCCGAGGTTGCAGCACCCTTGAGGCGGCGGGCAACCACGCAGGCGAGGAGCGCGAGGGCGGTGATTGCCGTCCATGCGGCGGGTTCGGGAACGGCGGCAGTCGCGAGACCGATCGCGGAGAGCGTGGCGTCGGCATTGAAGGCGGAGAGGTCCCAGGCGAGCCAGGCGGTGCTGTCGGCGGCGGTTTTGGAGATGCTGAGGTTGTAGCCATCCATGCCGGCGAGAGCGGTGGCGGCGACGCCGTTGTCGGTGAACCATGCGGCGAGGTCGTCGATGGTTTTGCCGGTGCCGGCGTCGGCGTTGAGATAAAGGGTGAGTTCCTGCCCGGCGGCGAGGCCGGTGATTTCGACAAAACCGGTGGTAGCGGCGGCGAAGGCGCCTGTTCCAACGGTGGTGTTGTCGACGGCGGCGAGGGTGGCTTTCCGGGCGGAGCTGGCGAGGGTGAGCTTGAGCGCGTCGGATGCGGTGGTGGTGGTCCAGAGCGAGGAATCGGGACCGGTGGCGAAGTCACTGGTGAGGGTGCCGCCAGCATTGACGAGGGTGAACTCGTTGGTCCTGGTCAGCGTGAGGCCGCCCTTGAGGCCGGCGTTCAGCGTGCCCGCGAGCGTGGCATTGCCGGTGACGTTGATCGTGCTGACACCGCCGTCGTCGAGGGTGAAGGCGAGGGTGGAGTCGTTGCGGGCGTTCTGGTTGAGGGTGAGGTTGCCGCCGATGTTGATGGTGGCTTTCGAGCCGGTGATGCGTGTGGTGGCTTCGATTGCTCCGGCACCGTTGGTGGTCGCCAGTCCATGGGTGTAATCACCCGTCAGGTTGAGGGTGCCGCCAGCGATGGTGACGATGGCGGTATTGAGGCGGCCGCCTGAGCCGCCGGTGTAGCGGGCTGCGCCGACTTTGAGATTGCCTTGGAGGTTGGCGGTGCCGCCGTTGAGGTTTAGATACGAGAAGGAGCTGCTGGCGGTGTTGTTGCCCATGATGAAATCGTTTTTAACACCGAATGAGCCGCTGTTGAGAGTATAGATGCCGGTGCCGCCGGTGTTGTTGCTGCCGGTGCCGCCGAGAACGAGGGACCTGTCGAAGTTGACGGTGCCGGCGTTGTGGATGACGGTGCCGGTGCCGCCGGCGGCGGTGCCGATCTGGGAGTCGGCGGCGGTTCCCATGCCGAGGTTGGCTCCGGCGTTGATGGTGAGGGTGGCTGTCTTGCCTGCGCCATTTGCCCCCTGGACGAGGAGCAGGTATTGCGCGGTGAGCGGGGCGCTGTTGACGGTCACGTTGCCTTCCTGAATGACAGCATGGTTGGTCGTGTAGCCAGGGTTGCCAGCGGACCAACTGGTGCTGGTGGTCCAGTTGCCGTCGCTGCCGTCCCAAATGGTGGCGACAGCGTGGAGGCGGGGAGAAGCAAGGGAGAGGAGGAGCACGGCGCAAGCGGAGGCGGCGTGACGAAGGAGAGTTTTGCGGGTTTTCATGGTGTTCGGGTGATGGGTGTTTGGCAGGTGGAGGCGCGGGCAGGGTTGCCGGACAGACGGAATAACGTATCCGGACAGCCGTTTCACAAAACCAAAGGCATACCGGAACGGGCCAACGGATACCCGATCCGGTATGCGGCAGGGGTCGGCGAGACAGAGGCCAGAAGCCGGAGGACAGAAGACAGACCGCGGCAGCCATGGGTCGCCGGTTCTCTGGCCTCTGGTCTCTGTCCTCTGGCCAGCGGGCGGGACGCCCGCGCCACTTCCTCAGCGCAGGGCGTTTTCGCGGTATTTTTCGGGGGAAAGGCCGGTGAGTTGTTTGAAGCGGCGGGAGAACGAGAACGGGGTGCTGAATCCACAGGCGAAAGCGAGGGCCTTTATGGATACGTCGGAGGCGATGAGCTGATGGCAGGCCTGCTCGACGAGATGACGCGAGCGGAAGGCACTCGGCGTGACACCGCAGAGGCGTTTGAATTTTTTCCGGTAGGCTTGTTCGCTGAGTTCGAAGGCGCGGCCTTCGGCGACAAGGTCGAGGGGAGCATCAGGCGGCAGGGCGAGCAGGCGGGCGCGGGCTTCGTTGGCCCAGAGGAGATCGGATTGGGTGTGCGGTTTCTGCCAGGTGTCGCATATCTCGGCGAGGAGATCGGTGAGGCGTCCGGCGTCGCGCAACGTGAAATCCTTTCCGGAGGGCCGGGCTGCGAGGGGCAGCACCACGTCGTGGAATCGCTTCAGCCAGTAGTCCACGGGTTGGGGAAGGTGACGCACGGGGATGGCGGGATCGAGCAGGCCGGCCCCTATCCATGCGTCAAAGATGATGCCGGAAAATTCGACATTGATTTCATCCCAACGCTCGCCTTCCGGGGGACCGTAGGCGTGGGGGATGCCGGGGAAAACGCAGATCACGTCGCCCGCCGCAACGGGCAGTGCCTCGCGATGACGGTCGTCGCGAAAGATTCCCCGGCCTTTGGTCACGTAGATGAGCGAATAACGCGAAAACGTATCCAGTTGACCGGCTTTCAGTTCACGTTGATGCGCCCAGCTTTCGTGAATTTGCGTGCTGCGGGTGATGGCCCCGACGGGCGATGGATTGAGCGATTGGGCAATGAGCCAGTAGTCACGAGTCTGTCCGGGAAGGAACCCGGCCTGGTGAATGTATTTGCCGCCGTGGATACGACTGAGGGTTTTGAGGTTTTGCGAAAGCATGGCGTCCGGCATGCGGATTGTGGCAAAATTCCGGGTGGCGCCTGCAATGCAAAAGTTGCCGGCGTCACGGCTGCCGCAGCTCCGCCGCCACCTCCGCCAGCGCGGCGGCGAGGGCCTGCCAGTCGGATTCCGTAGTTTCCCATCCACTACTGATCCGGAGGGAGCGGCGGGCTTCGTCGGGCGAGAGGCCGAGCGCGGTGAGGACGTGCGAGGGGCCCGTCTTGCCGGTCGCGCAGGCGGAGCCGGTGGAAACCTGCGCGTCGCGTTTGTCGAGGCGCGTCACCCAGCGGGTGTTTTCGCCGAAAGGCAGGAGCAGCGAAACGGTGTTCCAGAGACGATCGGCCCCGGCGCCGACGATGCGGGCGCCGGGCACGGCGGCGAGCAGGGCGCGTTCGGCCGTGTCGCGGATACGCAGCCGGTCGCTTTCGAGAAACACTTTTTGTTGCTCGGCATCGGCCAGCGCGGCCACCAGCGCGGCAATGGAGGGGAGGTCTTCGGTGCCGCCGCGGTGATCGTGTTCCTGCGAGCCGCCAGGCTGGAGGCGGAAGCCGGGGTCGTCGGCCGGGAGCTTGACGAAACCGACGCCCTTCGGTCCGCCGAATTTATGGGCGGAGGCGATGAGCGTGGCGCCCGTTTCCGCTTCGCCGAGTCCGCCGCCCGGGAGTTTGCCGAGCCACTGGGTGACGTCGCACACGAAGGGCACGCCGGCTCCTCCCGCCGCCGCGCGGCAGGCGCGGGCGATTTCCCGCCAGGGCTGGATGACGCCGGTCTCGTTGTTCGCGGCCATGACGACAACCGCGCCGGTTTTTACGGACGGATCGGCGAGGACGGTTTCGATGGCCGCGGCCGTGACCACGCCGTCGGCGGTGACGGGCAGCGGGAGGATGCGGTCACCGAAAAATCGCTGCGCGGCGGCGATCACGCAGGGGTGTTCGGTCGGATTGATCGCCAGGCGGCTGTCGGCGGGCAGCGTGGCGGCGAGGCGGCCGAGGACAGCGTGGGCTCCCTCCGTGGCGCCGGAGGTGAAAACGTAGTGCGCGGGTTCGCCGCCGAGAAGCGCGGCGAGGGCTTCGCGGGCGGAGTCGAGCCGGATGCGGGCCCGGGCGGCGGCGCGATAGAGGCTCGAGGGATTGTGCCAGGCTTCGTCGGCCATCTTGAGCCACGCCGCGCGAGCAGCAGGCGAGAGCGGCGTGGTGGCGTTGTGGTCGAAGTAGGACATGGGGGAAAAGCTGAGCCTGAAACCGCAGCAGAGGGAACCGCTAAAGGACGCTAAAGAAAGACGTTGTGAGGCAGGACAATCCGACGATGTCTTCACGCGGCAGGTGAATGTACCGGTCTCCTGATTTCATCATCAACCTGTTCTCCTTTAGCGACTTTTAGCGCCCTTTAGCGGTTTCAATCAAATCCAGGCTGAAAAGCTGAAAGGCGGAGAGCGGAGGATTGAAGGTTCCGGCGAGCCGGGGGGGCGTTCGCGGCTGTTTGCATTTCAGTTTTTCAGCGTTTCAGCCTTTCAGTTTTTTCTAGATTTCCAGCGAGTGGCCGGCGGCGAGCGGGTGGACTTCGTGGCCGCGCGCCTTGGCGGCGGCAGCGAAGGCCTGCGGGTCCTGCACGATGGGTGGCCAGGTGTTGTAGTGCATGGGCACGGCGATGCGGGGTTTCAGGAAATCGAGCGCGTCGATGGCATCTTCCGGACCCATCGTGAAATTGTCGCCGATGGGGAGCAGGGCGGCGTCGAGACCGCCGCGTCCGATAAGCTGCATGTCGAGGAAGAGCGCGGTGTCGCCGGCATGGTAGAGGCGTTTGCCGTCGGCCTCAAGAATGATGCCGCAGGGCACGCCCATGTAGATCGGGTTGAGCCCGGCGTTGAAGCTGGAGGTATGGTGCGCCAGCGTGAGCTTCACCCGGCCGAAGGGGAAGATGTGCGCGCCGCCCGGATTCATGCCGTGCGTGGTGGCGAGGCCCTTGGCGGCGAAGTACTCGGCGATTTCGTAATTGGCGACGAGCGTGGCGTCGTTGGCGCGGGCGATCTCGAAGGCGTCGCAGGAATGATCTTCGTGACCGTGTGTGACGAGCACGGCGTCGCATTTCACGTCCTTCGCCCGGACGGGAGCGAAGGGGTTGTCGGTCAGGAACGGATCGATGATGATCCGCGCCGCGGAGGTTTCGACGAGAAAACAGGAATGGCCGTAATAGGTGATACGCATGATGTGTGGTGTTGTATCAGGGTTGCGGATTCCGGTCAGGGACCGGGGTTAAAAAAACGGGACCCGGACTACTCTGTAAACCAATCTCCGGACGGCTGCAAAGAGGCGCGGGAAGAAATGGTCTGTTTATGTAATCTTTGCATCCTTCGGCGGCTCTCTGCCGGGAGGGGCGGGCCAGCCGTTCACTCGCCGTCGATCTTGCGGATGCGGGCGATGTGGCGGCCGCCTTCGAATTCGGTGGCGAGCCAGGTGCGGACGATTTTGAGGGCTTCTTCCAGGGTGATAGTGCGTTCGCCGAGCGAGAGGACGTTGCCGTCGTTGTGGGAGCGGTTCCAGATGGCGACCTGCTCGTTCCAGCAGAGCCCGCAGCGCACGCCCTTGATGCGGTTGGCGACGATGGCCTCGCCGTTGCCCGAGCCGCCGAGGACGATGCCGCGTTCGAACTCGCCGCGCGCCACGGCTTCGGCGGTGGGCCGGATGAAATCGGGGTAGTCGCAGGAGGCGTCGGAATACGTGCCGAAGTCGCGCACCGTGTGCCCGTCGGCGAGGAGCGCTTCCTTGATTTTTTCCTTGTAGGCGAAACCGGCGTGATCGGAACCGATGGCGATGCTGAATTTTTTCATGATATGGTGAGTCAGATGGATGCGTGGTTGGCAGACCGGAGTCGGACGGCGCCGGGCCGTGGGCCAGCGTTTCTGAAAACCGATGTCCGAACCACACTGGCGCGCCGCTGTCGATCGTGTTATTGTCCTCCCATGAAATCTCCTTTCGGAAAACCCTTCTGGCTGGCGGCGGCAATGGCGGCGGTTCTGGCGGTGGCGGGCTGTTCGAGCCCGGCGTCGCGCATTTCGAAGAACCAGGCGGCGTTCGACACATGGCCGGCGGCCGTGCAGGAAAAAGTGCGCGCGGGGCAGGTGCAGACGGGCTTCACGCCGGAGCAGGTCAAGGTGGCGCTGGGCGAGCCCGACCGGATTTATACGCGGACCAGCACGACCGGCGACACGGAGGTGTGGGCCTGGCGGAGCCGGTCGCCGAGCTTCGGTCTCGGCCTCGGCATCGGCGGGGGAAGCGGCGGCAGCGGCGTGGGAGTCGGCACGGGGGTGGGCATCGGCTCGGGCGACCGCGGCGATGATCGCATCCGCGTGGTTTTTTCCGGCGGCGTGGTGTCCACGATCGAGCAGATGCAGCAATGATTTTTCGCGTTTTTCTTCCGGCCGGTTTCCGTGTCGGCCATGTTCCGTTTATAAATTTGTCGATCTCATGAAAATCCCAGGTGCTGCCACGCTTCTATTGTTCCGGAGGCACTCCGTCCGCCAGACCGGGCGGAGCGTTTCCTTTGCCCTCCTGTTGTTCGCCGCGCTGGCGGCGACGCCGTTGGCCCGCGCGGGCGGGGACGATGAACGTGATTGCTGCGCTCCGCCGCCGGCAGCGGCGGCGATCATGGCGGCGAACGCCGCGAAGAAGGCCGGGCCCGAACCGGCGGCGACGGAGCCGAATCTGCGCGGCGAGGTCATCGCGGTGCTGGCCTCGAGGGGCGGCCTGCTGGTCAAGCACGAAGACGTGCCCGGCGTGATGAAGGCGATGACCATGCTGCTGAAAGTGGACGAAGCCACGCTGGCGGCGGCGAAGAAAGGCGACGCCATCACCGGCCTGCTCGTGCGCAAGGACGACGGCTGGTGGATCGACAAGGCAAAACTGGGTGAGCCAGGGGAGACGGCCGCGAAGTAAGCCCGCCCGGGTGGATCCTGCCGGTTATACCGGTGCTCCGGCTGTTTTTGACTTTAGGATGCCGTAAAACTGCGCGAGGGTGCGGATGCGGGCGGCGATTTGCGGAGAGCCGGGCGCACTGCAGGCCGAGGGCCGGTAGTCTGCCTGCTATGGTCCCGTGCCGGCGAACCGTGGACTGCTTATCCATGATTCGGCACAGAAACCTCTGATGAACATTTGTCCTGTGCCGTGTCGAACAACAGGCTTCGGATCAGGATGTCCGCATACAGGCGGTGGCCGTAGTCGTTGGGGTGGTTGACGCCGTTGCCGGTCACGCTGAGGAAACCCTTGCGGGCCACGAGGTGGTTCCACGGAGTGAATACGTCACAAAAGGCGATGCGTGCGTCGGCGAGTTTTTTCAGGTGTTCGTGGTAGGCTTGGTGAAACTCGGGATGGGCAAGATGCCAGTCAGGATTGGCGTTCATTCCGCTGACAACCGCACATTCGGCGTCGGGGGTGGCATCGGTCACCATGGTGACCATGCGCCGGACGTTGGCGGCGTAGTTTTCTGGAGGATATTTGCCGGAAGCGTCGTTCATGCCGAAGGCCACGATAAACAGGTCGGGACGGAGGGCGACGGCCCGCGCGGCTTGCTCCACTCCCCACGGGGTGCTCATGCCGCCTTTGGAGAGGTTGTGCAACGTGACTTCGCCTGTGGTCAGCGTGCGAAGGCGGTCGCAGACTTGCTCGATGTAACGGGGGCTCTCCACGGCATTGGCTCCGGCGGAAATGCTGTCGCCGAGGAGGACGACGGTAATGGGCCGGCCTTCCGCGATTCTGGTAGCGAGACGGGAAAGGCGGGGCAGGGAACGGGAGTGCGCGGAAGGACCGGGCAGCGTCCAGCGTTCGTCGGTTTCGTAGTCGAAACGTATCTGCTGGTCATAAAAATACCGGCCTTCGAAAAACAGCAGGTGGCGTTTACGGTCGGTGTGATGGCCGATGGAGCGGGCGGTCTTTTCGGCGGGGAACAGCTCTTTTTCACTAAACGAAGGTATTTTTTCCGTTCCGGTGTAAGTGATTTTTCGACCCTCGATCCGGAAATCGGATACGACAAGTTTCAGCGTTGCATCGGATGAATGCACCCGGAGGAGTTTTCTGGGAGGAAGCAGAAAAAACGCCTCGGCTGGAGCTCCGTATGCAGGACGTGTGAACAGGACTGGCTCATTGTGGTGAAGGGATGTGCTCTGGCTGCTCATGGAGCGCATGCTATATGGTTTGGCGGCGGGTTCCACCGGATGACCGTACTAATTATACAGGCGATAGGAGAACTGAATCGCCGGGGAGCCTTTGTGGCTCAGCGGGCTCCAGCCGACACGATCATGGCTGAACTGGGCGCTACTTTCGCTCACGGCAGTTTGTTTACGGTATCCCCACAAGACACGATCCGTTGTGCTGCTTGTCAGCACGACGATCCAATAGGTTTTTCCCGGCTCGATGGTCTCAATAACCCGATCAAGAACAAACATGTTCCAGTTCGAGCCGGTCAGAATCGATGTGGTCGCGTTTGCCAGGACTTTGCCGGTTGGCGATTCTTCGCGTATTTCCATATCAACAGGTAGCTGAGCGCCTCTCCAGTTGTTGATGATAAGCTCCACGGCCGAGAGGCTTCGTCCTTTAAGGACCACGGGTTGGGCCAGATAAAGATTTAGCGGATGGTCGCAACCGGCCTCCACGATGTCCTGTTTGGCATCAGGCAAGAGCGTGTCCTTGAATCGCAATGATGTCTGGATCGCATAGGAGATGCCGCTTGGATAACGAAGAACAAGAGTCACGCGGGCGCGTTCGGTCGTCGGTAGAGGCTTGGATGAGGAGCCTGGCCGGAAGTCGAAGTTTTTTGAATCAATTCGACGCATGGTCAGGGGCGCGGGAATCCCACCCACCCGGACGCTGGGCGTTATTTGCGAGGCCAGTTGTTTTTCGAAGCTCACCCGGATACAGGGATTTCCCTGCGCGTCGCGGAGCATGGAGATTTCCGCTTTGTTGTTGATTGCCGGATTGAGCACGGCGGGAAGTGTTGCCTTGAAATCCATCTCGGGCACTTCGATTTCAACGCTGAACCCATGGGATTCTTCGGGCATCGGGCCTCGATAACGAATCGGCGAGACGCGTGCGACGCGTTCACCGGGGGCGAGTTTCACCTCGAAGGCGGGCTCGACAAATTGAAAGCCTGCGCCGCTTTTTAGCGTTCCGCGGATCGTGACGGCTTTGTCGACAGGGTTCCACAGTTCATAGGTGACAAATGGGAGCGCCGTTCCCGAGACTTGTCTTGAGGTTTCGGGAGTAGGTTGTTCGGTGATCGCAAAAATCGCAGGAGACAGGGTCAGGTCCTCGATTCCATCCAGATAAATGAACTTGGAATCTCCGACATCGAGAGGCAGCACGCCTCCCAAGGTTGCGCGTTGGAGGGGGGGGCCGCCTTCCGCCAGGGTAATGTCCACATGGGACGCCTTGGTTTGCAAATAAACAGAGCGGCGTTCTCCGTCGGCGAAGGCGGTTGCAAACAGTTGCCCGTCGGAGTCGCGTATTAACTGGACGGATACCTTGTCTTCCTCGGTCACGGTGCGTTCGTGGGTGGCTCCGGCGAGTCGATGGGCGGCGAGGTTCATGGCGGCGAATTCCGGCTTGGGCGAGAAGTCACTGTTGGCAATGCCCATCTGGTAACTGCTTTGCGTGCCGACTCCGGCTCCCCAGTCACGAAGGTCGAATTGAAACAAGGCTCCTTCGCGCATCCGCGGATCCAGCGAAAACCATAGCACCAACATTTGGGCCAGGCTGTTTGGGCCGCGGACGGCTTTTGTGCCCGACCATTCACTGCCGAAGACGGTTCCCTTGAATCCGGCCTCGTCCAGCCAGCCCAATATTTTGCGCATGGCGGGTTCAAAGGTGAAGGGTTGGGTCGCATAGGGATGCACGTCAAAAATATCGACATGGCGGAGATGGCCGGAGCGAATCAGTTGTTCGTGCCAGGGCAAATCCATGCCGGCGGCGCCTCCCAGCACCAGCTTTACGCCCTCAACGTTAGCGGCATCCACTCCGGCGCGCGCGCCACGCAAAAAATGCTCCTCAAATTTATCCGGAGTAATGCCTCCCGGAAATTGCGAACCGGCAATGCCGATGGGGTTGGGTTCATTCCAAACCTGCAAGAGCGGCATTTTTTTCCCGTAACGGGCTGCCAGGGTTCGGAAGAGTTCAATCCAGGCTTCCTGTTTTGGGGGGCCCAAGGTTTTTCCGGGAATGGCGGCAGCCCACGATGGCAATCCTTCAATGGCGGGGAGAAAGGTGAATCCTGCCTCGATTTGAGGGAGGTAAAAGGTGGAGAAAACCGTGTCATTCCATGTTCCCTCTTTGGGTTGAAACTGTCCCCAGCGGAATCTGTCGCGCAAATACCAGGCTCCCGAATGGCGGGCCAGGATGAGATGCTTTTGGAACATCTCCAGACGTTGTTCGCGGGAGGCCGGTTTATACATGCTGTCGTCCGACAAATGAGCATCAATGCCAACCACGCTTGGGATGGGTTTGCGCGGATAAGAGACCAGAAAACTCCGTTTGGCGTCTCCGCTTGACGCTTCGTAGTAGCCGGCCTTTGGCAGGGAGAAGGACGCGGTTCCGTCCGCCTCAAACGTGCCATCGGCCACCGTGTTGCCGCGTCCATCCAGAATGGCAACCTTCGCACCGGCAGTTCCCTTGCTCAGGGTTATCTTGTTTCCTATAAAAAAATACGGCAGGCCGGAATCACCATTAATGGTGAAAGCCAAGGCCGAGGCCGTAAACAAAAGAGACAAAAGAGCTGTCTGAATAGTGAATCGAAACATAGGGGATGTTGTTGTTGATGAAAATTAGAGAGAGGTGCGGGGAACTGTTCCTGATTGCGAATGGGCACGTGCCCTCGCAAGCGAAACTCGCAAATTAAATCGCCATCCGCCTGATCGCAGATGGCGTTGCAATCAATGCTCGGAAATAATGCGGGTTAAGATTTGCGTTTGCGCAGCGTTGAGATGGATGCGAAGGCAAGCGCGCCAATCGCCAGAAGCGCAGTGATCGTTGAGGGTTCGGGAATGATGGTGGTGGTGACCACAAGATTATCTATCCTCGCTCCTGCTCCTCCGGCATCGTAAATGGCAAAATAGTCCGCGGCACCATCAGCATTTCTGAAAACGCTGGTCGCCACGGCCTCGCTGCCATTGTTCAGATACAGGCTGGCTGTGTTGCTTGGATTAGTTCCTTCACCCCCTTCAGTCTTTGTCACAACGATGCTGATGTTCACGACCTCATTCGTCGAAAAAATATTGGATGCAAGCAGGGTTGTCTGAGGTGACAGATTTGGATTGAAATAATATAAATCCACAGTGCCGTTTGCATTCTGGTATAAACGCCAGCCCAAGGTGGTATGAGTTCCGCTTCCATTCGGCTGAATCGTTGTGAAATTCGTTGAACCAATGAGTTCCAGGTCGAAAGAGACCGTGTAGTTCATGTAACTATCGAGGTTGAAATCAACTTTGGCATAACCTGGGTCGTTCGCGATGGAAGAGAAGACGAGCTTGCCGTCTTCGATGATGGAAGCGGTTGCGGAAGTGGAAAGACCACTGCTGGTAGAGTCTTCTATCCAGTTGAAACCTCCGACCGAAGTTGTGCCGAGGACATTGTTGTTGGCGCGATTAAAGTCATCCTCGAAAAGAACGACTGTTGTTTGTCCAAACACGGGAAGGGCGCCAAAGAAGATCGCTACAAGAAGTGCTGGCAATCCTGATATGCTGACTGTTTTTGCTGTTTTCATGATATGGAGTTCAGATGTGTTGGGAGTAGGAGATGTGGATGTCTTGTTTATGTTTTCTCCGAGTGGATAATCCCCTCGGTTTTACGATTCGGGTAGTGCGATTACCACGAGGTCATCAACGCTTGAGCGCGCGTAGTTCGAGTTGCTGAAACCGAAATAATCGGGCATGCCATCATTGGCTTTCGAGGATAGCGTGCGTGTGTCGCTGATGTCGGTTCCGCCCACCGTCAGCGTGGCGGTGTTGTTCACGACAGTGATGCTGATCTTTGTGCGGCTATTCGTGGCAAAGGCGTTGTTGCGAACCAGAGTTTCCTTCGAGCCATCGTAAAACAGTAGGGAAACTTGTTTTGTATCCGGGTTTGCCCTGAGGAGCCAGCTACTGGCATAGAACACGCCTGTGCCTCTGGGTTGAATGGCAGTATATCCGGAAGCGGAAAATTGGCCGACGCCACTGGTGATGACGAAATCGATTTTGTAGGATGAAATGGCATCAAGGTCATAATCGACATAGATGTTTCCACTTTTGGGGCCACTTCCCTCGCCGCCGCCACCGTTAAGAACGAGTTGATTGGCGCTTAACCACAAGGAAAAGGGATTTGTCTCAGTCTCAGCCCATTGGTAATCCCCTGTCGAGGTGGCGCCAACGGATACCTTGTCGGCACGGTTAAAATTGTCGGCGAAAAGAACTTCCTCCTCCGCGAGGAGGGGAACGACGCCGAGGGTGATCACCGAAAAAAAAGCGACCATGCCTGATAGAATGTTTTTCTTCATAATGGGAATGGGTGGTGGTTGGTATGCTGTGGAAGGCAAAGAGGATGAAAAAGGCGGACAGAGGGGGGCGGGATGGAGCGCTAAAGGCGGAATATCACCGACCAACGATCCTTGAGCTGCTGTTCGGTAGCCGTTTCGACGTGTCCATCAAGAAACAGCGCGTTAAGCGAATTCTTGTGAGGATAAACCAATCCCATGCCTATATTTGTGGAATCGTATGTGTTGAACTGGGGATAGCTGCGCCCATCCGCGACCAGAAGTAGCTTGGATGGATTGTTGAACATGCGGATGGGAGTGCCTTGCGTGGCTCCCGGACCACCGGCGGCCATGGCCAGATTTGTCATTTTATAGCTATAGAATGGATCAGTAGGATAATTTGCAGTATCCTTGGGATCGGTTAAGGGGCAATGAAGCGGACCATCCATGGAACAAACGCGCTTAAGGTCAGGCCAATCTGGAGACTCTCCCAGAGAAAGACCCGCGTAAGGGGCAATGTGATACCACCAAAGACCTTTCATGCCCATTGAGGAATTATGAGAGACAGGCAGGCGGTCCTTGTTGTCCGCCGCAAAAAGAAGGAAGGCGGCGCCAAGTTGGCGGAGATTACTTTTGCAAGTCGCGGATCGTGCGGTTTGTCTCACTTGCCCGACTGTCGGGATGATAATTGCAGCCAGAATGCCAATGATCGCGATGACGGTGAGGAGTTCGATCAAAGTGAAACCGGAGTGGGAGGGTGTGATTCTATATCGGGAATTGCTGTGACGCGGAAGGCATGTTTTGCCCGCGACACGAATTTCAGTAGCGAGCAGGGCGGGAGGTAGGTGGGGCGTGGTTTTCATGGATTTTAAGAAGCTCCGTTATGAACGGAAGGTGAGGTGCTGAACGTTGGAGTGGGTGATGAGAGTCAATGGCATGGGAGGCGTCGAGGCCTGGTCATTGATACGAATGTTTTCGAAATGGATGTTGTGTATTTGCAGGATGTCGTCACCGGAGCCGACGATTATCCGGGGGGAGGGCGTGTCGGGGCCGGTGTAGCGGATGTTTTTGAGGGTGATACAGCCGTAATAAACGCTGCGTTTGGCAGTCGTGCCGGGAGTGCTGGCAAAGTACTTCTGCCACTCCTCACCGGGATTGCAGAGGTTGGCGCAGAAGAGATCGGGGATGTGGCGGGCCGGGGATGTGTCGGACGGAAAGGGATAGGCATGGGTATCGTCTTCCTGGATATGCGGGGGGAGCGCGTCGGGATGGGCCTCGATGGAAATGTCCTCAAAACGGATGTTGACAGCGGTGGTGTCGGGAGAACCCCACCAGACCTGGAGGCCCAAGGCAATGTGAGTGGTGCGGATTATCTGAATGTTTTCGTAAACGACGCGGGAGATGCTGGCGGATTTGCTACCGGTCCAGACTTCGAGGGCGCGGCCCCAGTCGCACCAGATGACGCATCCGGTGACGTGCATGTCGTGCAGGGGCGTGTTCTCGCCAAGCATGTGCGTGCCGCGGGCGATGATGCCGTCATCAAATGAGCGTATAAAACATCCGGATACGCGGACGTGGCTGGAGGAGCAGATGTTGATGCCGTCGGCGTTGTAGCGCCACTGGCCGATAATTTTGACGTTGTTGATGGCGACGTGGCGGCAGCCGTTGCGGATGTTGGTGGACCAGAGGGGGGAGTCGCGGAGGATGATGCCGTCGATGGTGAGCCGGGCGCTGGCGATGGCGGTGATGTTGCCGGTGTAGTTGAGGTTTTCGCGCGGGATGTCGAGGGCGAGCCCGCGGGCGAAGAGTTCGCCGCCGGGTTTCGTCTCGTCGGCTTCCTGACCGCGGAGGAAGGGGCTGGTATCGAGAATCCCGCGACCGACGATGCGGACGTTGTCGGCATGACGAACGAGGATGGCTCCGTAAACGATGGCCCCTTCGGCGATGTGGATGGTCTGGCCGGAGCGGGGGAGGATGAGCCCGGCATGGTGGACGCCGGGGCCGAAGTGAATGAGGTCGGGAGAGCCGGGCGGGGGGAATTCGTAGTCGGCGGGCGGATTGGCGAAGAGGTGCAGGGCGTGGTGCTGTCCGCCGATCTCGACGGTGAAATGGCGCGGACGGTCGAGCCTGAGCGTGAGGGTGCGGCGGGTACGGTCAACGGCCGGGGAGAGGTTCCACGCGACGGGACGAAGGGCAATGTCGTCGGTGGCAAAGGTGGAGGCGCGGGGGTGGTCGTCGAGAAGGGTAATAATGAGGACGGCGGGAGTAAGGAAATCAGCGTCAAAGGTGGCGAACGAGGCGAGTTCCGTCTGGTCGAGCGGGCGTTGATGACCGGGCCAGACGCGGTTGAAAGGAACAGCGGATACGCGGGCCTGGTGGACGGCGATACGGCGGCCGTTGACCGTGAGAGAAAAGTGCGTGGAGAGGGCAAGGGGCGCGGCAACCGGTGCGCCGATGGGCTCGGCGAGAGCGGTCGAGGGGAGGGGGGCGGCAGGGACCGCGGTGGAGGTATCGAGGCAGGTCGTCACTGCAACGAGGCTCGTGAATGTGATGCGTGACGGGCAACGGGATTGAGTGTCTGTTTTCAGGCAAAACTTGTGTTTTAACAACATTCCGTTTTCTCACTTAAAGGATGAAAGGCGCGTTGTTACTTTCTCCTGAAGAATGGCAGGGATGCCACGTGCAGTTGCTGCGTTTGCGCCGGGGACCGCCGACGGATGAGGGGCGCAATATGGAGTGTGCGCCGACGGAATTGACGGCGTGGCGGCTGGAGGCGGGGTCGGTGCGGGTGCGGACTTCGCGGGTGGCGTTGACAGCGCGGGCGGGGGACTGGCTGTTTTTGCCCACGGGGTATCGCCGGCAGGATTTTTCGGAGGACGCGCGACTGGTGTCGTTTGCGTTTCTGGCGTATTGGCCGGACAGCCTGCGACCGGTGTTCGATCTGCGTCCGGGGTTGTTGTTGAAGAAATCAGCGGTGCTCGACGAGGCCGTGGAATCGGTGGCGGCGCGGGAGTGGCGGGCGGAGGGTGAGGCGGGGGCGGACGAGTACGAGTGGCATTTTCGCGGACGACGGCGCGATTTCGGGAACGTACTGGCGATGGACGGCTGGTTTCGCGGATGGCTGGCGGCGGCGGCCGGAGAGTGGCGCGGGCACTTGCCGGACCTGGAAACCCCGCGCGATGTGGACCCGCGCGTAGAGGAGGCGAGGCGGTGGCTGGGCGAGTTGCCGGTAGGCTCCGCACTGGTCGATGTGGAGGAGGCGGCACGGGTGGCGGGGTTGAGCGCGGGGCACCTGAACCGGTTGTTCCTGCACCACTATCACCAGACGTTGCACGGATTTCACGAGCAACGGCGGTTGCAGTTTGCGCGACGGGAATTGCTGGCTCCGGGAGCGCGGATCAAGCGTGTGGCGCACGAACTGGGATTTCGTGACCTGTCGAAATTCTCCTCGTGGTTCCGGCGTCTGGAGCAGATGTCGCCGAGGAAATACCGAAACAGGCTGGAGCATTTTTTTTAAAATTGCAGCAGTACAGGATCCTGAAAACAGAACCACGGATATCGTGGAGCGGCTGCGCCGCAACCGGGAGGTAGCCCACGAAACACACGAAAGGACACGAAAAGAAAGACAGAAAACCGATGGTTCGTTTTTCGTGTCCTTTCGTGTGTTTCGTGGGCCGGATTCATGGAGGCTCCGGGGGGGGCTGCGAACTTACGTTCGCAGCTACGAAACATCGGGGACGCTGGCTTGCCCTCTGCGCCCACTCCCAATCTCTGTGGTGCAGATTTTTACACCGCAGAGATTGGGAGTGGGCGCAGAGAAAAAGACAGAGAGAAAGACAGAGAGAGCAACTGCGAAACATCGTGGGCTATCCTTTGGTTTGGGCGCAGCCAACCGATGAAATCCGTGGTTAAAAAACGGATACAGTTTTATTTGAACCGCTCTGGGACCGGGCGAGGCGAACGGCGAATCCAGCGGCGGCTGATCGCGGGTGCAGGCGGGTTCAGGTTGTCGCCAGATCGAAACCGAGGTGGCGGGCGAGGCGCTGCTCGCGGATGCCGTAAAACTGCGCGAGGGCGCGGATGCGGGCGGCGATCTGCGGAGAGCCGGGCGCGCGGGTCCTGACGGCGGCGATCATCAGGTTTTTCGCCGTGTGTTCGGGCGAGATAAACTCGAAGACTTTTGTCCGGTAACCGGCCCATTCGAGAAGCTCGGCGCGGAGGGCGTCGGTGACGATTTCGGATTCGCGTTCGTGGAGGATGCCGTGGGCGAGCGCGCCAGCGAGCACGGGCGGAGGGGTTAGTTGCGGGCGCAGTTCCTTGTGGCAGCAGGGCGAGACGACGAGCAGGCGCGCGCCGGCCGCGATGCCGGCGGCGAGGGCGTCGTCGGTCGCGGTGTTGCAGGCGTGGAGCGCGATGAGCACGTCGAGCGCAGGCGCGGCGGCGGGCGCGGTGGCGCTGATCTCGCCTTCGTGGAAAACGAGACCGGCGGCGGGGACGGTGGCCGGCAGGGAAGAGGCGGAGAGGGAAGGAGGGGGCGAGGGGGCGAAACCGTGTTGCGCGGCGATCTGGTTGGCGAGGACGACGAGGTCGGCGCGGCGTTCGATGCCGGCGATGGCCGCGCAGGGACCGAGCAGGGCGGCGAGGGCGAAGGTGAGGTAACCTTTGCCGCAACCCATGTCGGCGATGCGCACCGGCGTGCGGCCGGGAGCAGCGAAAGAAGCGGAGGCGGAAAGGGAGGGGAGGGGGGCGAGGGGTTCGGGTTGTCCGTCGTCGGCCGGTGCGGCGGCGGTGCCGTGCGGCCCGGTGAGACCGGCGTCGGCGAGCAGGTGGGTGAGCAGTTCGCTGAATTTCTGGATTTGCCGGAATTTGCCCGCCATGCCTTCGCGGGGCTGGCCGCGATCGTTGGTGACGCCGAGCGCGCGGAGCCAGGGGGCGTCGGCCGGGATGGCGTGGGCCTTGTGGCGATCGTGGGAGTCGCGGGGCGGGGGCGGGGCTTCGGCCGCGGTTTTGAGGGTGAGTTTGCGGCGCCCGTTGGGGAGCGTCTGGAACTGGATGCTCTGGACGGGCGTGAAGAGATGCGCATCGCCAAAGGTGGCGCCGAGGAGCGCGTCGAGTTCGGCGAGGGCTTCGGCGGGCGGATGGTTTTTGGTGATGTCGCGCGTGGCGTGGCGCCAGACGAAGCTCAGGTGCGGGCCGGTCTTGAGGTTCACCGGCCGCACGAAGAGATTTTTCAGCGTGGGATCGGCGACGGTGTCGGTGAGCGGTTTGCCGTAGGTGAGTTTCACGAGCGTACCTTGCGTCACGGCAGCGTGAAGCAGGGCGCGGAAACGGGAGAGCGGGTCGTTGGCAGCGTTGGACATGCGGTGAATGTTTTGACCACGGATGACACGGATGCAGGCAATGAAGGGACCGCTGATTAGCGGTTTTTTCGTGGTTTGGTCGTGGTATCCGTTAGTGGTTGAAAAAGTCGGCGAGGGCGGCGGTGACGGGTGCGGCGGACGGGAAATCGCGGTTGTCGATACGGGAGACGGGCATGACGCCGATGAGGGCATTGATAACAAAAACCTCGTCGGCGGCAAACAGAGCCTCGCGTGAAAGGGTTTCCTCGCGGGCGCGCTCCGGGCCGAGGTGCGCGAGCACGCGGGCGCGGGCGATGCCGGGCAGGATGCCGAGCGCGAGCGGCGGCGTGAGGACGACACCACCTTTCACGATGAAGAGCGTGGTGGCGGAGCCTTCGAGGACGAGGTCGTCCGGCGCGTGGGTGATGAAGAGGGCTTCGTCGCCGCCGGCTTCGCGGGCGGCGCGGCGGGCCAGCAGGTTTTCGAGGTAGTTGAGCGTCTTGTGCGCGGCGAGCGGCCGGCCGGCCCGTGGCGGGCAGGCGAAGGTCTTGAGGCGATAACCGCGCAGGTAATCGGTGGCGGTGACGGGCAACGGGCGCGTGGTGATGAGTTCGCCGGTGCCGGAGAGTTCGCGGTAGCGGACGATCTTGACGGCGGCGGCGGGCTGGCCTTGTGCGGCAAGGAGGCGGGTGATGCGGAGATCGAGTTCGGCGACGGGCGGCGGCGGGGCAAGATCGAGCGCGGAGCAGGTGGCGGCAAGCCGGGCGTGGTGAGCGTCGAGGTGAAGCGCGCGGCCGGCGCGGGCGCGGAGGGTTTCGAACGCGCCGTGGCCGAACATGAAACCGTCGCCGAGCGGCGAGACGCGCGCGGCGGCGGCGGGAAGGAGTTCGCCGTTGAGAATGACGTGCGGTGCGGCGGGCGTTTGGGCTGGCATGTTTTCTAAACGACTCATGGACGCGGATGGATACTGATGAAAGGCAGATGACGGGACCGCTAAAATACGCTGAAGAACGCTAAAATTATCGAACCTTGTTGCGAAACAGGAATATGGCCGGGCCTGTTTTCAGCGTTTTTCAGCGTATTTTAGCGGTTTCTCCATGGCTTGGAAGCGTGTGCATCGGGCGGTCAAAACCCGGTGAGGGCGGCGTGCATGGCGCGGCCCTTGTCGAGGGTTTCCTGGTATTCGCTGGCGGAGGACGAGTCCTGGACGATGCCGCCGCCGACGTGGTAGTACGCACGGCCGCGGGCGCAGGTGATCGTGCGGATGGCGATGTTGAGATCGGCGTCGCCGTTGAAACCGATCCAGCCGATCGCGCCGGTGTAAACGTGGCGGCGGACGGGTTCGAGTGCGTTGATGATCTGCATGGCGCGGATCTTCGGCGCGCCGGTGATCGAGCCGCCGGGGAGCGTGGCGCGGAGGGCGTCGAAGAGATCGCGGCCGGGCGCGAGTTCGCCGCGCACGGTGGCGACGAGGTGGTGGACGGTGGGGTGCGGTTCGAGGCGATAAAGGTCTTCGACGTGGACGGTGCCGGGGCGGCAGACGCGGCCGAGGTCGTTGCGCTCGAGGTCGACAATCATGAGGAGCTCGGCGCGGTCTTTTTCGCTGGCGGCGAGGTCGGCGCGCAGGCGGGCGTCGTCGGCCGGCGTGGCGCCGCGCGGACGGGTGCCCTTGATCGGGCGGGTTTCGAGGTGCGGACCGCGCTTTTGCAAAAAACGTTCGGGCGAACTGGAGACGATCCGGTGGTCACCGAAATCCAGATACGCGGCAAAGGGGGCGGGGCTGCGTTGGCGGAGACGCAGGTGGAGGTCGATGGCGGCGGCGGTTTCGGCGGAGGGGGACGCGTGCATGTGGCACGGCCATCCTGGCCGTGGACGGTGCGCAGCGCCGCCGGTGTCCGGTGCGAAACACGGGCTGGAAGCCCGTGCCTCCCCGGAATCATGGGCAGGATGCCCATGCCTCTTCCACGCCGCCCCCGATCCCGCTTTCAGTTGCACCGGGGGAGGGAAGGGCGTGGTGAAGCGCTGGGTAAAGTTGACCTGGTAAACATCTCCGCTGGCGATCAGGGCGCGGATGCGGGCGATGGCGGCATCGTAGGCCGCGCGGGAGAGGTCGGGGACGGGCGCGGGGGCGGGAATTGCGGATGGCGGATTGCCGGTTGCGGAATGGCTGGCCGCGGCCCCGGCGAGGGCGGCGCGGAGGCGGGCGAGGATGGCCGGGGCGCCGGCACGGTGGACGGGGTTGGCGACGAGGGTGGTTTCGCCGGTGGCGTGATCGTGCGCGATCAGGCCGTCGTAAAAATGGAAGGCGAGGTCGGGCAGGCCGAGTTCGTCGGGCGCGGCCGGGGCGATGCGTTCGAGGCGGGCGCCGGTTTCGTAGCTGATGTAGCCGATGGCGCCGCCGGCAAAGGGAAACAGCGGATGCGGCGGAGAGGCGTGCGCGGCGGCAGGCGAATGACGGGCGAGTTCGCCCCGGAGGGCGGCGAGCGGATCACCCGGGTCGCGGCCGTTATCGTCGGCCCGGGCGGTGAACGTGTGGAAGGGGTCGAAGGCGAGAAACGAGAACCGGCCGAGTCCGTCGAGAGGAAGTCCGCTGTCGAGCCAGGCGACGCCGCGATGACGGCGGGCGATGGCGGCGGCGAGGTCGGCAAAGGTGGCGAAGGGCCGGAGGCTGGCAGACTCGGTGCGGATGCTCATGGCGACGTGTGTGTGCACGAGCCGGATTCAGACGGATCGTTTGCCGTCCCGGAGAATGTCCGCGGCACGGAAAGGAGCGGCGGTCTCCGGACCGCTGCGACGACGCGAAGCGTCGCCCGGTTCGGGAAATTCGCGGCGTACACCGGAAAAGGGCGAGGCGCACGGCGCCTCGTCGCAGCGGCAGGAATGCCGCCGCTCCGGGTGTGCCGCCGCCGCAGCGTCTCAGCGGCTGAGCTGGGTTTTGAGGAATTCGATCTGGCCACGCATTTGCGGGTCCTGCTCGATCATGTTTTCCACGGCCTTGCCGGCGTGGATCACCGTGCCGTGGTCGCGTCCGCCGAAAGCGTCGCCGATGTCTTGCAGGGAATGGCGGGTGAGCTGGCGGCAGAGCCACATCGCGATCTGGCGGGGGATGGCGATGTTGTTGGGACGGCGTTTGCTGGTCATGTCGCCGGGGCGAAGCTGGAAGTGCTCCATCACTTTTTTCTGGATGACCTCGATGGTGAGCGCGTTCTGCGCCTGCTCCATGAGCGCGTCCTTGAGGAGGTTTTCGACCGTGGGGATGTCCACGGCGCGGCCGGTGAGCGAACCGTAGCTGGCGACCTTGAGCAGCGCGCCTTCGAGGCGGCGGATGTTTTTCGCGATGTTTTGCGCGATGAACACGGCGACATCGTGCGGGATGTCGAACTTCAGCGCGGCGGCCTTGGTGCGGAGGATGGCGAGGCGGGTTTCGAAATCGGGCGCCTGGATGTCGGCGGGGAGCCCCCACTCGAAACGGGAAACGAGGCGGGCCTCGAGTTTCTGGATTTCGCTGGCGCGGCGGTCGCTGGAGATGACGATCTGTTTCTGCGACTCGAAGAGCTCGTTGAAGGTGTGGAAAAACTCTTCCTGGATGCGCTCCTTGCCGGTGAGGAACTGCACGTCGTCGAGGAGGAACACGTCCACGGAGCGGTAGCGCTGGCGGAACTTGACGAGGTTGTTTTCCTGGAGGGCCTGGATGAACTCGTTGGTGAATTTTTCGGTGGAGAGGTAGGCGACGCGCGCGTCGGGGCGGCTGCGGAGGATGGCGTGGCCGATGGCGTGCATCAGGTGCGTCTTGCCGAGGCCGGTCTCGCCGTAGAGGAAGAGGGGATTGTAGGCCTGCGCGGGGGCCTGGGCGACCGCCATGGAGGCGGCGTGGGCCATCTGGTTGTTGGAGCCGACGACGTAGGTGTCGAAGGTGTTGCGCGGGTTGAGCGAACCGGCGGCGGCGGCGCGGTCTTCGTGGCTGCGGCCTCCGGAGGCGGAGCGTCCGCGCCCGGTGGCGGGCTGGCGGGAGGCCGGGAAGCCGCCGTGGCGGGACGACCGGGCGCCGGAAAGATCGGCATCGTCGGCCGGAGAGGCGGGAGCGCTGCCGCCGGGACGGGCGTCCTGGCCGGGGGCCTTGCGGAAAGTCACGCTGACATCGTGGCCGGCGGCGAGAAGCAGGCGCTGCGAGATGAGGTCGAGGTAGTTGTCCTGAATCCAGATCGCGGCAAAGTCGTTGGGCACGCCGAGAACGAGCGAGGTTTCGGTCGCCTCGAGGCAGGAGACGGGCTCAAACCAGAGCTGGTAGACGTCTTCGGGGAAGAGCGTCCGGAAGTCACTTTTGACGGTTTCCCAGAGGCTGGGCGTGGCGGCAACGGATGGCATGAATCAGTGCTGGATATTCGGGTTTATTCACAAGATATGTCCACACGAAGTTTCGGGCACGTTTCCGGCAGGGCTGATTCACGGCGAGACGGTCTGAGAGAAAGTGGCTTTTTTCCCGGGGTAAGTCGCGTGGGGAGTTGGAATGCTCAAGCTCTTGTAAGAGAGTAGCTTGTGAGCGGTTCTCAGGTTGCTGCCGTGATGGCGGCTGGAGGGACGTGGGAAAGAACGGCGTGGACGGCCGGATTGGCAGGATCAAAGGCCGGAGTAACGGTCATGCCGGAAGACCTTTCAAGAGCAACTTTCCGACAAGTTATTCACAATGGTTTTGGGGATAAATTACCCGGTTTTTTTGTTTGCCAGAGCCGCCGTTTGGGACGTCCCGGGTTTTTACGAGGGATGTAACAAACAGGTCACTACAAAGTGACGATCCGGTGACGACGGATCAGGCGGCAGGGGGGCGGTTTTTGGACAGAAACGGGATAGTGCCATGAAAAAAAAGCCGGCCCCGGGGCGCAATCGGAAGAGGTGGGGGCATGGTCATGCGTAGCCGATTGGCGGAAAAAGTGGCACGGGCTTCCGGCCCGTGTCGGGACGCCGGCGGGGTGAGGGAGCGGCGCTTCGCGCCGTCCACGGGC